>CAMAUI010000059.1 GCA_945861385.1 Prosthecobacter debontii | reverse complement strand
TGGTGATTTGCTTTTTCGCGGCGTCGGCGGGGTGGATGGCGAGGACGTCCTCGGTGACGATGCGGGCGTTGCCGGTGCGGCGGGTCATGGTGCCGCAGTTGTAATGCTCCAGCACGCGGCCGGTGGTGAGGATGAAGGGGAATTCGCCGTGGTGCTCCACGATTTCGCGCGACTCCTGGAAGCGGAAGAAGTGGAACTTGCCGAGGCCGCGCTTGAAGGTGTCGGTGTGGAGGATTTCGGTGCCGACGCAGCCCTCCTGGATGGGCCACTGTTTGCCGTTGTCGCCGAGTTTTTCCCACACGGCGCCTTTGAAAAACGGGACGACGCGCGCGATTTCGGCGAGGACGCCGTCGGGCGTGTAGTCGGGCTGCGGGATGCCCATGCGGTTCATGATGTCCACGACGATCTGGCCGTCGGTCTTCGTGCCGGCGAGCGGCGGGATGACTTCGTTCACGCGTTGCACGCGGCGCTCGCCGTTGGTGAAGGTGCCGCTCTTTTCAAAGAACGATGCGCCGGGCAGGACGACGTTCGCGAACTTCGCGGTCTCTGACATGAAGATTTCCTGCACGACGAGGAACTCGAGCGAGTTGAGCGCCTTCTTCACGTGTTCGGTGTTCGGGTCGGTCTGCACGAGGTCCTGGCCCATGACCCAGAGAGCCTTCAGTTTTCCCGCGAGCGCGGCGTCATACATCTGCGGGATTTTGAGGCCGATCTGGTCGGACATTTTCGCGCCGTAGAACTGCTCATACATTTTGTGAACGGCGGGATCGTTCACCTGCAAATAGCCCGCGCCCTGGTGCGGCTGGCAGCCCATGTCGGCGGTGCCCTGCACGTTGTTCTGCCCGCGGAGCGGATTCACGCCGACGCCGCGACGGCCGATGTTGCCGGTCATCATCGCGAGGTCGGCGATGAGCATGATCGCCTTCGAGCCGTGGCTGTGCTCGGTGACGCCGAGGCCGTGGAAGGCCATCGCGTTTTCCGCGTTCGCGTATTCGAGCGCGGCGGCGCGGACGAGGTTGCGGTCCACGCCATGGATGCGCTCCAATTCGTCGAGATCCAGCGAGCGGAGGCCGGCTTCGAACTCGGACCAGTTCTCGCAGCGCTTCTCGATGAATTCGCGGTCCACGAGTCCGGCTTCGAGGATGTAGAAGGCGAACATGTTCAGCAGCGCGACGTTCGTGCCGGGGCGGAGCTGGAGGTGATACTTCGCAAACTTCACGATCTCGATCTCGCGCGGGTCGATGATGATGAGCGGCACGCCCTTCATCGCGCGCTGCTTGATCTTCGCGCCGGTCACGGGATGGCCCTCGGTCGGGTTCGCGCCGATGACCAGGATGCAGTTCGTGAATTGCAGATCGATCACCGAGTTTGTCGCCGCGCCGGTGCCGAACGCCTTCTGCATACCCCACGCCGTCGGCGAATGGCAGACGCGCGCGCAGGCATCGATGTTGTTCGTGCCGAACGCCACGCGGATGAATTTCTGCATGAGGTAGTTTTCCTCATTCGTGCAGCGCGCCGATGAAATGCCCCCGACCGCGTCGCCGCCGTGCTCGGCTTTGATGCGCTTCAAATTCTCCGCGATGTGCGCATACGCCTCGTCCCACGTCGCCTCGACGAAGTGGCCGTTCGTGCGGATGAGCGGTTTCCGCAGGCGGTCGGGGTGGTTGTAAAATTTGAACGCGTAGCGGCCCTTGAGGCAGGTGTGCGCCGCGTTCACTTCGGCGTCGAACGGTGCCTGGATGGACAAAATCTCGGTGCCCTTCGTGGCGACCTCCAGATTGCAGCCGACACCGCAATACGTGCAGATCGTGCGCGTCTTTTTCGTCGCCTCGATGGACTTCGATTTGAAGATGTCCGAAATCGCCGAGGTCGGGCACGCCTGCGAGCACGCGCCGCAGGACACGCACGGCGAATCCTCGAACGAGACATCGAGCCCCTTGATGATGCGCGCATCGAAGCCGCGCCCGTGCATCGAGAGCACGAACTGCCCCTGCACCTCGTCGCACGCACGTACGCAGCGGTTGCAGTTGATGCACTTCGAGAGGTCCGAAGTCATGTAGGGGTGCGAGAGGTCCTTCTTGCGGTCGAGATGGTTTTTGCCAGCGGGATAGCGCACGCTGCGGATGCCGACTTTCGCCGCGACGGTTTGCAACTCGCAGTTGCCGTTCACTTCGCAGGTCAGGCAGTCGAGCGGATGGTCGGTGAGCACCAGCTCAACGATGTTTTTCCGCAGCCCGCGCACCTTCTGCGACTCGGTGAAAATGTGCATCCCCGCCGTGAGCGGCGTGTGGCACGACGCCACGACACGGCGCGGGCCATCCGCAGACTGAGCGATCTCGACAGAGCAGACGCGGCAAGCGCCGTAGGGCTTGAGCTGCGGCGCATCGCAGAGCGTCGGCACATGCCCGCGCCCGCGATGGCGATCAATGAAGTTGAGCAGCGTATCGCCGTCGTCGAACGTATGTGCGTCGCCGTCGATGTAGGCGGTGATTTTGGCGAGATCGAGAACCATGGTCGTGTCGGGTTAACTTGGATGCGTCTCTTGCGGAAGCAACGAAAGAACGAAATCGTAGATGCGCTGTGCGGCAGCGAGGGCTCCGTCGAACTCAGCGCGGGTCGGCTCCGGGAGAGGTTCCCAGTCAGCTTCATCCGGATAGCGATAGGATGTGATTAGCGGCGACAGAAATTGGGCGTCAGCAGCGAAGGTCGCAAACCCCGGCTCGAAGGTCGAAGCTTCCCGCACAAGTCTGGCGATGTCGTGTGTCCGTTGAACCGACGCCTCGCGATCATGGAGGAACGCCTTCACCGCTTTCTCCGCTGCCTGCTGGCAATGATAGATTGCCGAGTCGAGGGGCGGCTCCGCTGCAGCCGCCGCAATTCTCGCCAGACGAAGGTCGCTGCGCGCCCTGAGCAACCACGCTTTGGTCCGCAGTTGGAGATTACCGCTCATACAGTTTCACGCCTTCACGAAAGATTTTGTAAGTCAGCGAAGGTCGCAAATCCCCAAACCGCTTCGCCGCATCGGATGTGGCGACAATCACGTCCTTGGCCATTTCGAGGTCGCCCAGACATCGGTGGGCACGCTGCGCCCGTGCGAGCGGGCGCTCATTGCTCTCGCGGAGGACTACGTAAAAATCAAGGTCGCTGTCCGGCGTCGGCTCACCCCACGCATACGAGCCGAAGAGCCAGATTTGCTCCGGCTGAAACTCCGCGACGAGGCGCTCGACGGCGGTGTCAATCACGGCCTGCACAGCCGGTGTCAATGCTGGCCGCACAGTCGCAATCGCCGTCGTTGGCGAGACGGCGTTCATGCGTTGCTCCCGGCTCTGAAATATGGGCTCATCTCGTCGCCGAAATATTGCAGCGCATTCTTGATCGGCAAGGGCACGCCGCCGCCGAGGGCGCAGAGGGAGGTGAGTTCCATGGTGTCGAGCAGGTCGTCGATGAGCGTGCGGTCGATCTTGTAGGTGCTGTCGCTGCGCGCCTTCGCGACGAGCTCCGCGCCGCGTGTGCTGCCGAGGCGGCAGGGGAAGCATTTGCCGCAGCTCTCGTCGGCGGTGAATTGGAAGAGGTGCTGGATGTATTCGATCATCGGGAACGACTCGGGGATGCTCACGACACCTGCATGGCCGAGGAGGAAGCCGGCTTTCTTGAACGACTCGAAGTCCACGGTGAGGTCGCTGATTTTTCCCACGGGCACGATGCCGCCGAGCGGGCCGCCGACTTGGATGGCCTTGATCTTCGTCTTGAATCCGCCGGCGAGCGCGACGACGTCGGCGAGCGGCGTGCCCATCGCGACTTCGTAGATGCCCGGTTTCGCAAAATGGCTGTCGAGCGAGAGCAGTTTCGGCCCCGTGCTCTGCGCCGTGCCGATCTTGGCGTAGCCTTTGCCGCCGAGGGTGAGGATCGCGTGGAGGTTCGAGAAGGTCTCGACGTTGTTGACGATGGTCGGCTTGCGATAAAGCCCCTCGACCGTCGGGAACGGCGGGCGCACGCGCACTTCCGGACGCTGGCCCTCGATGCTCGCGAGCAGCGCGGTTTCTTCGCCGCAAATGTATGCGCCCGCGCCCTTGATCGTCTTCAGCGAGAAGTCGAATCCGCTGCCGAGGATGTTTTTTCCGAGCAGCCCGGCCGCGTGCAGTTCCGCGATGGCGGCGTCCACGATGCGGATCGAATCCGGATACTCGGCGCGGATGTAGAGGATGCCGACTTCGGCCCCCGCGAACCAACCGGCGACCATCATGCCGAGCAGCACGGAGTGCGGGCGTTGCTCCATGAGATACTTGTCAATGTAGGCGCCGGGGTCGCCCTCGTCGGCGTTGCATACGATGTATTTCACCGCGCCTTCGCTCGCGCGGCACGATGACCATTTGAAATGCAGCGGAAACCCCGCGCCGCCGCGTCCGCGCAAGCCGGAGTCTTTCAATTCGCCCGCGAGCCAGTCGCGCTCCTTTTTCAAAAGCGCGCGGAACGGTTCGTAGTATTTCTCGACACCGGGAAACGGCGCAGTGAGTTGCGCGGGCTGCAAGTGCGACACGACCTCGTAGCGATCCTCAGCGTCACCTTTGCCGCTGGAAAAAAGTTCGCCGAGCGCCGAATCGGACTGCCCGGAAAAATTTCGCCCATCGTACTGAAACGCCCCGCCCGTATGGCAGCGCCCGAGACAGCAGATGTGTCCGATTTCCTCCGCCGGAAAATGCGCGCGCAAATCGTGGTGCAGCTTTTCCTGTGTGCGCGCCACGAGGCACGCCGAGCCGTTGCAGACGAACACCTTCTTCCCCTCGTTCTCCTTTTTCAGGAAGTCGTAAAACGACACCGCCCCGAGCGTCAGCGCGTCGCCAAACAGCGATTCCTCGCCGAGCGCGCGCACTGTCCCGGGCGTGGCAGCGGTGCCCGTGGCGCCGGCAGCATCCACCATTCTCTCGAAGAGGTTCTTTTCACCGCTTTTGCGGAAGGCCAGGGCGCTGAGGTTTTCAGACATGAGTTTTGGAAGTGCGAGTAATGGCTTATTCCAAGCACGGACACCCCGATATTGCCAGCGGTGTTGCGGCGTTGGGAGCTTCTTTTTCCGTGGCTGTCTGCGAACAGGCCAATCCTCGGCGCCGGTGCCCCAAGGCCGCTGGGTAAGCCCAAAAGCCTGCCGACAAAAATTGCTTGGCAAATCGGAACACGACAGCACGCTCGCCAGCGACCCGGCGAACGCATGAAACTACTCCTCGCACTCACCACTGGGGTGCTCGCGGTCGCTACGTCCGAAACCGCGCGCCTTGCCAGCCCGATGGCGGCGGTTACGCTGCGGGGCGTGATTCTCCGAACTCTTACCGCGCTGGTTTTCGTGCTGGGGATGCAGGCCACCGCAGCGGAGCCGGGGCCGTGGAAGCTCGTCTGGGCGGATGAGTTTGACGGGGCGAAACTCGATTATTCCAAGTGGGCCGTGGAGGAAAATGCGCACGGCGGCGGTAATGGCGAGCAGCAGTTCTTTGTCGAACGCCCCGAGAATGTCTGCGTGGAAAACGGCCACCTCGTCATCGAGGCGCGCAAGGGGCGGTTCGAGAGCATGGGGCAGATCCGTGAATACACGTCGGCCCGCATCCGCACGAAGCATCGCGCGGATTGGAAATACTGCCGTGTCGAAGTCCGCGCGAAATTGCCGGAAGGCCGCGGCATCTGGCCTGCGATCTGGATGCTCCCGACGGAAACCAAGTACGGAGGCTGGGCGGCGAGCGGGGAGATGGACATCATGGAAATGGTCGGCCACGAGCCGAACAAGGTGCATGGCACGCTGCATTACGGCAGCAAGTGGCCGAAGAACGTACATACCGGCAAACCGTTCGTCCTGGAGAAGGGGACTTTTGCGGAGGATTTCCACGTCTTCGCGATGGAGTGGGAGCCGGACGCGATCCGGTGGTATGTGGACGGCAAACTGTTTCAAACGCAGACGAAGTGGCGCAGCGACGGCGGCCCATTTCCCGCGCCGTTTGACCAGGCGTTTCACCTCATTCTCAACGTCTCGGTGGGCGGCCAGTGGCCCGGGCCGCCGGATGCCAAAACCGTTTTCCCCCAGCGGATGCTCGTGGACTACGTGCGCGTCCTCCAGCGGGCGCGGTAAGCGGAAAATGGCGAGGGCGGGCGCTACTTTGCCCCGGCGACCTTCGGGGCCGCGGTGGCTTTGTCCACGCGCAGGATTCCGCCCCGCGCGACGGTGTTCACCATCGGCTCGCCATCCCGCAGGAGGGTGAATGTCGCGATCACGGTCTTGTGCTGGCCGGGTTGTGCATCCGGCGCGGCCTTGATGGCGAATTTCACCTCCTTGTCGTCCTTGGTGATCTCCTTTTCCTCCGCCGTGACGCCCTGCGGCAGCCCGTCGAGCCGCAGCTTCGCCTTCCCCTCAAAAGGCACCTTTTGATCCAGCGCGACGCTGATCGAGCCTTCGGTGCCCTGGTCCACAAACGTGCGCTTGATCGCGGCTGCAAGAAACGCCGGGGCGATCTCGATCTCGACGAGCCCCGTGCTCACCCACACGGCGCCGCCGGGCAGGTCCAGGCTTGCCACCACGCACGTCTTCCATTTTCCAGCCGGCGCCGTGGCGTTGGCACTGATCGTGACGGTTCCCTCCGCGGCACCCTCGGCAAGATTCACCACGCCGGGCGTGCCGATGGCGGTCGGGGCGTAGAGCACCTGCACGGGCATGGGGCCGTTGAACACGGGCTTGCCTTCCGCTCCTGCCTTGCGCGTCGCGGTGATTTTCAGATTCATCTGGCCATCCTGCAGGACTGGCACTTTCGGCTGAGCGAGTTCGATCATCACCGGCACCTCCTCCGTCACCGCGAGCGCGAGAGTGTTTTCATCCACGCCATAAAAAGGCCGCTGGTTCCCGTTCTCGACGATTTCCACCCGGTGCTCCACGCGCGCCGCCACGGTTGCATTCGCCGCTGCGTCCGTGAGTTTCGGCAAAAGCTGGAAGGTCTTCTGAACCGGCGCGGCATCCGTCGTGGCGTTGAAAATCATCGGCACGGCATCCACGCCCTTGTCCATCGTGTTGCTCACGACAGTCACACCGGGGGGCAGCCCCTGCGGATCCAGCACCACGTCACCGCCGACATCGGAACGTTTCACGCGGACGAGCGTGGCGTAGCGGTTGCCCTTCGGCACTGGGATCGCGCGGCGTTGCTGCGAGCTGTTTTGAACCACCTCGGGAAGGTAACTCGCGAGCATCGGCCGCACAGGCTGCACCTCCACGCGGTAGGTGAAGACCGGCCCGCCGCGCCGGAGCTGGTCGTGGATGTAAAGGCAATACTCCCCGTCCGCCGGCGCCTTCCATCGTTGATAGCTGTCCGGGCCGCCCGCATCGTCATTGCTCGCAAGGCCCGAGCCGTCGGCCTTCGTGATGCCGAGCACCGTATCAACCGGCGATCGCAACTCGCGGGCGAAGACACGGAAATCGAACGACTCGTCCTTTTTCGCCGTGAACTTGAAGTAATCAATGTCCCCCGGCTCCTGGATGATGCCGTTGAAGGCGAGCGGCAGCGGGCCCGGCGCGGGAGTCGCCTTCGCAGCCTCGTTGTTCGGCTCCACTTCGAGCACGTTGTCAAAATTCACCACGCGCATGTAATTAGCCTGCGGCGCGACCAGCCCGTCCTTCGTCGCATTCACATTGATCCGCGTGTCGGCTGTCTGCGGCAGTTTCACCGTCTGCTCGAACGGCCCGCCCGCGTCGCCGAGGAACTGCACTTTCAACTCCGTGCCCGCCCGCCCGCCGCCGGGATAAGCTGTGGTCGGACGCGGATGCGAGCCGATGTGAAGCACGTAATTGCACGGCCCCTGTCCGCTGTTCGTCGTCTCCCGCAGAATCACGCGATACTTCCCATCCTCCGGCGCGATGATGCCGAGCGCGGGATCCTGCCGCGAGAACGGGCAGTCATCCATCTCCGCGATCACCGTCTTCCCGTCCGCCTTCGTGATTTGCACCAGCGGATCGTACTGCTGCTGCGTCGAGAACCGCACGCCGATGACCTCCGCAACCAGCCGCTGCCCCTTTTTCAACTCCACCTCGAAATGATCCTGGTCCTCGACGGGCGTCGAACCATGGATGCTGACGCCAAGCGGCACCGGCTGGAGTTTGGAAGGCTCATTCTTGTCCTCATCGGCCTCCTTTTGGACCGGATAAGGCGTCACGTAAAAAAGGCGCGCATCGCTGATGCCGGAGCTGGTGATCGCGCGGAAAACATACTCGCCGACCCGCGCATCGGGCGCGATTTTCAGCTTCGCCTTGAAAGTGCCCTTCTCCGCGGCGCTCACGCCCGCCACCTCGATGCCGGGCTCGTTGAAAAGCAGCGAACGCGCATCGGCAAGATTCGCGCCGTTGACTGCCACCTCGATCTCCGTGCCACGCTGGCCGGCAGCGGGAATGATCGAACTCACACCGGGGGAGCCTGCCCATGCAGCGCCCGTGAGAACAATGGATGCGAGGAGAATGGAGTGGTGGTTCATATCAACGGCAGAGGATCCCCCTGCATGTCATGAGTGCTACTCGCCGAGAAGCACTGTCTTAGCCGGAACGATGCAGTTGGTGCGGCCTCCGCCGTTCTTCGGGTTTGACGCCATCCGCCACGCCACGCACGAAGCCCGCATGCGAAAAACAAAGATCATCGCGACCCTGGGCCCTGCCACGGAATCGCCGGAGATGATCCAGGCGCTCGTCGGGGCCGGGGTGAATTGCTTCCGCTTGAACATGAGCCACGCCAGCCATGACTGGGTACGCTCCATCGTCCCGCGCATCCGCGCATCCGCGCGCGACCTCGGGCGGGTCGTGGCGGTGATGATGGACACGCAGGGCCCGGCGGTCCGCACCGGCGACCTCCCCGCAAAGCTGGAACTGAAGCCCGGGGACATTTTCGAGTTCCGGGTGCGCGGGGAAAAAAGCACGGAGACATTCAGCGTGGATGTGAACTATGACGGCCTCGTGGACGATGTCGCGGTCGGCGACACGATGCTCGTGGACAACGGCGTGATCCACATGCGCGTCCTTGGCAAGACCGCCAATGCGCTCCGCTGCGAAGTGCTGACCGGCGGCACGATGGGCTCGCGCCGGCACATCAATCTTCCCGGTGTGAAGGTGAACCTTCCCGCGCTCACGGAGAAGGATCTCGCCGATCTCGCCGTCGGCGCGGAACTCGGCGTGGACTTTATGGCGCTCAGCTTCTGCCGTGAGGCGGGCGACGTGGCCCTCCTCCGCACGGCGCTCGGCGAGCACGGCAGCACGGCCCGCGTCATCGCAAAGATCGAGGACCAGCACGCCGTGAAACACATCGGCGAGATCATCGCCGCGGCGGATGTCATCATGGTCGCGCGCGGCGATCTCGGCATCGAGTGCCCCATGGAGGAGCTGCCCATCATCCAGCGCCGCATCGTGAAGCGGTGCCACGAACTGGGCCGCCCCGTCATCGTCGCCACGCACATGCTGGAAAGCATGATCACCAATCCCGTCCCAACGCGCGCCGAGGTCACGGATGTCGCCAACGCCGTGTTCGAGCAGGCGGACTCCATCATGCTCAGCGGCGAGACCTCCACCGGGAACTACCCGCTGAAATGCGTGGAGGCTCTCGACCGGATCGCAAGGCGCATCGAGCGCAGCGGCGGCCTCGGCTTCGGCGGGCTCGCCGGGCTCGACAACGACCGCGCAAAAACCGTCCGCAGCGCCGTCGTCCTCGCCAACAGCCTGCCCGACGCAAAAATAATGATCTTCACCCGGCACGGAACGATGGCCGCATGCGTCGCCGGCCAGCGTCCGGAATACGCGCCGATCTTCGCATTCGCGCCCACGTGGGAGCTGTGCCGCAAGATGATCCTGCACCGCGCCGTCGAGCCGATGTACATGCCTTTCGAGACGACGCCGGACCGCACGTTGTCCTCCGCGGAGATGCAACTCGTGGGAAAAAAGCTCGTACATTCCGGCGACCACCTCGTCGTGGTCACCGACATCTTCGCGGGGGAGGATCGCTTTGACTCGATCCAGCTCCGCCGCATCCCGTGAGCGCCGCCCGCTTCCGCCACGCGCTCCCTGCTTGCGCGGCACGCCCACCGCTTTAACCTCCGCGCGTGCGAAAACTTTTCCGCAAGAAGGGCACGAAGATCGAGAAGTCCGCGAATGGCCACAAAACCCACGCGGAGGCGGGCGCCCGCAAGGTCGGCATCAAGCCGGACGGCGAATGGCGCAAGCGCAACTTCATCACCAGCGTGTGGATCCCGTCCCTTTTCAAGGCGCGCGTCGGCAGCGAGGGGAAGCCGCTTTTTCCCGTGCTCGACACCGGCCAGGTGGGCGTGACGTGGATCGGGCACGCATCGTTTCTCCTCCAGTTTCCGGGGCGCAATGTGCTCATTGATCCGAACTGGGCGAAGTGGCTCAAGGTCATCAAACGTCTCAAGCGCCCCGGCCTCGAGATCCACGATCTGCCGAACATTGACCTCGTCCTCGTCACGCACGCGCACTTCGACCACCTCGACCGCCGCACCCTGCGCCGCGTGGCCGCGGACCAGCCGATTGTGGTGCCGTTCGAGGTCGGCAACCTCGTTCACGACCTCGGCTTCCGCAGCGTCCACGAGCTGGGCTACTGGGAAAACTACACGCAGGGCCCCGTGCGAGTGACGCTCACGCCCTGCCATCATTGGGGCGCGCGCGTGCTCCACGACCACCACCGCGGATTCGGCGGCTTCATCATCGAGTGCGCCGGGCGGACGATCTACCACTGCGGCGACACGGCCTATTTCCCCGGCTTCCGTGAGATCGGCAAACGCTTCGATGTGGACGTGGCGCTGCTGCCCATCGGCGCGTACGATCCGCCGAGCGGGCGCGAGGTCCACATGAATCCCGAGCAGGCCGTCGTGGCATTCCAGGAACTCGGCGCGAAGACGATGGTGCCGATGCACTACGGCACCTTCCGGCTCAGCTACGAGCCGATGGACGAGCCGTTGCGCCGCCTTCGCGCAAGCGCGAGAAAACACGGCATCACCGATCGCATCGCCGTGATGCACGAGGGCAAGCCTGCCGTTTTTTAGATCCGGATGTCGGGGGTGCTCCGTGGCTGCTCCGTGGCTGCGACGCCCTCGCCGCGCGTTTCGTTATACACCTTCTGGTTCGCCTGCCAGCTAACCTCGCTGCGGATTGCCCTCTCTTTTCGAATCCGGACCGCCTTCGACACCGCTCTCGCAAGCTGGCAGCTTGCGCCACAAGGTCAGCCGCCGAATGCGAATGCCGGGACGCCGGTCGCGCCGGGGCGGCAGACGTAGAGGCGGCCCTGTCCGGGCTCTTCCACGGATTTGCAGCCGGTGGTGATATACAGGTCGCCGAGGTCGAGGCCGCCGAATGCGCAGGCCGTCGTGCCGCTGCACGGGAAGGCGATTTGCGTCTCCACTTTGCCGGTGGCCGGGTTGTAGCAGACGACCTTTGCGCCGTGGCAGAAGGCGACCCAGAGGCGGTCCTCGCTGTCAATGGTCATGCCGTCGGGCGAGGTGGGATCGGCGCCCGTGTCCCACACGGTGCGCTCGTTGCCGATGGCGCCGGTGGCGTTGTCGAAGTCGTAGGCGCGGATTTTTTTTGTCGGCGTATCAATGTAGTACATCGTGCGCGTGTCGCGGGTCCAAACGATGCCGTTCGAGGTGGTGGCGGGGCTGATTTTCTTTTCGATGCGGTGGTCGGCATGGAGGCAGTAGAGCGCGGCGGTGGGCTGCTTTTTCAGCGACATGGTGCCCGCCCAAAAGCGGCCGGCGGGATCGCATTTGCCGTCGTTGAAGCGGTTGTCGGCGAGGCCGGGCTCGGGATCGGTGATGAGGGTGCTTGCTCCCGTGGCCTCATCGAGTGAGTAGATGCCCGTGTCGCCCGCCCACACGAGCCCGCCGCGCGCGCGCGGGACGACAGTGCCGACGCGCTGCCCGACATTCCAAGTCCGCTCCGCACCCGTGGATGGCGTGAATGCGATGATCGTGTGCGCTTCGATGTCCACGTAGAGCAGCCGGTCGCCGTGCCAGATCGGGCCTTCGCCCCACTTGGAGACGCGGTCGGTGATGGGTGTGGGTGTCATGTTGAAATCAGATGTGTGGCTTGGAGTGCTGCGGAGCCGCAAGGCCCGGGTGGAGCACTCGACCCGAGTGCCGGTTTTGGCGACCCGCCAAAATCATGGGCAGTGGATGTGGAATTGGGAAAGGCTGTGGTTCATTGCAATCGCCAGTCGTGCGGGGTTGTTCGCGGCGGATCGCCGCAAACAGCACTCGGGTCGAGTGCTCCACCCGGGATGCTACGCCCCATGCACGCGCGCGGCGACTTTGAGGCGCAGGGCGTTGAGGGCGATGAAGCCGGTGGCGTCGTTTTGGTTGTAGGCCTTGGTCGGATCGGCCTCCATCGTGGCGATCTCGGGGTTGTAAAGGCTGACCGGGCTCTTGCGGCCGGCGGCGATGATGTTGCCCTTGTAGAGTTTCACGCGCACGACGCCGCTCACGTTTTTCTGCGACTCGGTGACGAGCGCCTGCAACGCCTCGCGCTCGGGCGCGAACCAAAAGCCGTTGTAAACCAGCGTGGCGTACTTCGGGATGAGCGAATCGCGGATGTGCATGACCTCGCGGTCCATCGTGATGCTCTCCATCTGCCGGTGGGCGAAGTGGAGGATGCTGCCGCCGGGCGTTTCATAGACGCCGCGGCTCTTCATGCCGACGAAGCGGTTTTCCACCATGTCCACCCGCCCGCAGCCGTGCTTTCCGCCGAGGGCGTTGAGGGCTTTCATCACCCAAAACGGGGTGAGCGTGGCGTGGTTGTTGGCGTTGAAAGCGACGGTGCCCGTGCGGCCGAGCTTCGCGAGCAGCGGCTCGATCTCGTGGTACCCGATGGCGGTGCAAATCCCCCGCTCGAAAGTCAGCTCGACGTGCTCGGCACAATTGGGCGCCTGCTCGGGTGAGACGGAGAGCACATACATGTCGCGCGCCTTTTCCGCGGAGGCGTCATACCACGGATCCTCGAGGATCCCGGCCTCGAACGAAATGTGCAGGAGGTTCCGGTCCATGCTGTAGGGCTTCTTCGCGCTCGCCTGCACGGGGATGCCGTGCCTTTCCGCGTAGGCGATCATCTCGGCGCGGCCGGGGAATTCCTCCCGGAAGCGATCCTGCCGCCACGGCGCGATGACCTCGAGCTCCGGCGCGAGCGCGGCGGCGGCGAGTTCAAAGCGAACCTGGTCGTTGCCTTTGCCAGTGGCCCCGTGGGCGACGGCGTGCGCCCCTTCGCGCCGGGCCACTTCCACCATCCGTTTCGCGATGCACGGGCGCGCGATGCTCGTGCCAAGAAAATACTGCCCCTCGTAAACCGCGCCGGCCTGCATCATCGGGAAGATGAAATCGCTGGCGAATTCCTCGCGCAGATCCTCGATATGGCACGCGCTCGCGCCGGTCTTGAGGGCCTTGGGCACGATCCCGTCGAGTTCCTCCTCCTGTCCGACATCGGCGCAGAACGCGACAATCTCCGCGGAGTACGTTTCTTTCAGCCACGTGAGCAGCACGCTCGTGTCGAGGCCACCGGAGTATGCGAGGACGATTTTCATGCGGCGGCGGATGAAACAGGGCGCGCGCAGGGATGCAAGCAGGCTGTGGATTTTTCGGTGGAAAAGGAGGCGCGACCTCATCCACCCTGATGTCCGTGGTGGCTTGAAGACGCGGTCTTCGCCGCCTTTCCCGGTTGATCAGCCTCTGGATTTCGGGGATGTTCAATTTATGAGCATCCGCAATTCGGCATTTGTCGCCGCCTGCCTGGTTCCGTCGGCAGAGTGTTCGATCCCCGCCGCCGAGCCGCGTGGTGGGCACCCAGATCTGGCAGGATGCAAAAGCAAATCGCGAGCAGCCAAACTTGGACAGAGCCTCGTTTTCGCGGCCTTTTTCCTGGGCGTTCTGCTCGTGCGCGGCAGGGGAGACGACGGGCAGACGATCACCCTCGACTCCTTGAAGTCATCGTATGAGAAGACATGGGCGTCTGAAATCGGGGAGACCTATGCAAAAAAAGAGAAGGCCGCGCTGATCGAGTACGGGAAGGCCCTCGATGTCCTGATGGCCGCGCTCAAGCAGAAGGGCGACGTGAAGACTTATCCCGTTGTTGAAGCCGAGAAGAAACGCATCGCCACCGGGGGAAACGGGCCTGATGCGAAGCCTGCTGATCCTGTCCTCGCCGCCGCCTTCCTGGCATATCAAAAAAGTGTTGTTGATGCCCAAGTGGAGCAGAACCGCCAGACTGCGCGTCTGCTCAGGCAGCACATTGCGGCTTTGAACGGTCTCATCGGGCAACTGACGCAGGCCGGCAAAGTGGAACAAGCCAAGGCGGCCATAGCCGAACGGAGCAAGGCAGCCTCCGAGCTGGCTTTTTGCGAGACTGCGGTTCCGGGAGCAGTGGCATCGGTTCCTGCAACTGCGGTGAAGCCCGCGAAAATGGGGATTCCCAGCGGTGCGAAGGCGTTTAAGTGGCACCACTATCTATTCGTCGCCGAAAAGAAAAAGTGGCACGAGGCAAGCAGAGCCTGCGAGGAGATGGGTGGGCATCTGGTGACGATCACGAGCAGGGAGGAGGACGAATTTGTGTTCAAGCTGACGAACGGAAATAACGCCTGGATTGGATGCACGGACGAGGAGAAGGAGGGCAGATGGACATGGGTGACCGGGGAAAGATTTTCCTACAAGAACTGGGCGGATGGACAGCCCGACAATCACGACCATGATCCCTTCGGCTTTTATTGGGAGAAAACTCCCGGCCGCTGGGCGGATGTTTCGGACCGTTTTTTGGGCCCTCTCGGTTTCATCTGTGAGTGGGAACACTGAGTTCTGAAGGCATCCCGGCCGATGCCGGCCGGCTGGCTTTCCCGCTGCCGGCTGATCCCATGAACGCCACCCGGATCGAGGCCGTTGTTCATCGAATGGCAACAGAAGGGCGGCGGGGCATGATATTTGCGATTCTCAACCGTGCGCGAAGGGAAAAAAACCGAGTCCAACCACCTGTTTTTCCATTGCTGCACCAATGTCTCGCAAGAACAAGAAAAAGAAATTCCGATCGCACGGGCACTGTGTTGCTGCACCCGCCCGGCACGACGAGGTGACTTCTCCCGTCGTGGCGGCTGCTCCGTGTGAAGACGTCGTCGCGGAGGAGGCCGGCACGACGCTCGCCCCGGATGCCGGGGGCCCTGAAAGCCATCGCCGCATTCCAGTCGGCGACTTCCGTTCCGCTCCTTCCCCGAGTCACAGGGGTCTTGAACCCGAGAACCGATCCTCGCCCGAGCAGAACAGTCCCGCTCCTACCCTCGATGACAGGGGCCTTGAACCCGCTCCAGAGGCGGGCAGGGGCAATGGAAACGTCCCGCAGGTGGCCAGCGCGCCGGCAGCGGAAAAAGGGCGGGTGTTGCTCCTCGAAGACGATGCTTCTTTCAGGGAGGTCATCAAGGATTGGCTGTCCGAAAACGGTTACGTGGTCGTGGCGGTCCAGAACGGCGGGGAGGGCGTCCGCGAAGTGCTGGCCAACGATTTCACGATGGTGCTTTGCGATATCAACATGCCCGGGCTGCCGGGCGACATGTTTTACCGCGCCCTCGAACGAATCCGCCCGGCCCTTTGCGAAAAGTTCGTCTTCATGACGGGTTATCAAAACGACCCGCGCACGAACGAATTCATCAAGGACGTCAATGGCTACGTGCTCCGGAAGCCATTTCCCCTGAATAATTTGCTGGATCCCCTCGCCCTCGCCGAGGGGCGGCGCACGTTTCAGAGCACGTTCGCCGGTACCGCGACAGGCCCGGTTCTTTCAAAAGGGGGCGCGCGAGTGGCCAGGCCTCCGGCAGGGGAAGGTCGTCGTCCGCAATTCTTCCCGGTCGCGAGGGCCGTGCCGGGAAGCCTTTCGCCTGTCCAGGCCAGCGTGCCCGCGCAGCCGAAGCCGGAGCCCTCTCCGCTGCCACTCACCGTACTCCCGGCCACCGCACCGAAGCGCCGCACGAGCACGGCTTCGCGTGTGATGGCGCTTGCAGGGTTTGCCGTGCTCATCGCCCTGATGGCGGGTCTTTGGAACCGGTACGAGGAGGTTCAGGCCCGAGCCACGAACTCATTGGCGGAGCGCCGCGCGCGGGAGGTGGAGTGGAAGGCGCTGTCGGTGAACCTCGAGAAGGCCACCGCCGTGCGCTCGAAGCTCGAGCTGGCACGGCGCAAACTCGCCCGGATGTCCGTGGAGCAGGCGAAGCCGCGCTGGACCCCGGTGCTCGGCGGGATCATTCCGCTGGGCGATGCGAAGATTGAAATCCTCGAAATCCAGGCCCGTGGCGCGGCGGAAAATTCCGGGGCCTGCAAAGTGCGCATCCGTGGCATGGCGGGCGGTGCGTTGCCGCGGCAGACGGCGGATCGCTTCCGGCAGACGCTGGAAGACAACCTCAAGCGGAACGCAAACGGGCGTCCGGGGACCGTCCGCCTCGAGCAACTCGATGATGTTCCCGGCGAGCAGCCGGATCAACAGCGGGCTGCATTCGTGGTGACTGTCGCACTCGGTGCGATGGAATCGGCGGCGGTAATTAAAAAGGAGGGATTCTGAGCATGGGAGCTGGAAAGACACGGATGAGGCTTGCGATGGTGACGTTTTGCGGCCTGACGCTGACAGCGGGCTGGCAGTTTTACGACCAGACCATCGCCCCTCTCGAACAGCAGGAGGAGGTGGCGCTTCGCGAGGCCACAGATTTCAAGGGACGCATTGACGCCGCGCTCAGGATGATCGCAGAAACCTGGGTGCTGGAACAGGGTTCGAGCGGCATCCGCAGTGATCTGCGTTCGCTGCATGCTGACGAGTCGAGCAGTTCGGCCCTCGTGTGGTTTCCAGACCGGATGGAAAAGCACTTCGGGCGCTGGGGCGTCGCCGGGGCGGTTTCCCGCCTGAACAGCTCGCTCAGCGAGCCGGATCTGCCCGGTTTCGAGCGGACCTACTGGGCAGTGGAGCTGGCGGTCAAGAACTCCACAAGGGACATTCGTGAAGTGTTCCTCGCGATCACGGAGATCGAGCCGGTGGATCCCGCAATCCGTGTGCTGGACGTGGCGGTCCGCGCCGATGCGAATGATCCCACCCGGCGGCTCGTGGTGATGAATGCCATGATTCTCTCCCGGAAAGCGGAAGCCGCCCGGTGACCCGCTACCGCACCGCCTCGACCCAACTCATGACTTGGTAACCCCTGCCCGGTCCGACGCTGAGAGCCTCGAGCGCCTCGTCGTAGTGGAGCTTGGCACCGTGATCCACCACGAACTGATGGGCCACGAAGGAGCCATACGCATGCCTGCCGCTCATGTCGAAATTGACCTTGTACCATGGCGCCGAGATGGCACCCCAGAAATCGGCCTTGCGTATGATGAAGTCCTGGATGGCGCCGCTGCTTCCGCCATAGGCATGGATGACCAGGTTCGACGGGCGTTCGCTTTCGTTGAAGAGGCCGTAGCTGGAGCCTCCGCCTGCGATGTCCACTTTTCCTCCAATATGGAATGTGGCGTGCACGCCGGGGGCTAATTTGATCCCGGTCTTGCTGGCGGCGGCGATGTTCACGTCGCCTGTGACCCAGATTTCGACCCAGCTCTCGGTCTGTCCCTCAGGGTTGGTCACGATGATGTTCTTCGAGTTGCTGGTCAGTTCGATGCTTGTGAACTTGTGCCGGGTGGGACTGGCCTGAGTTCCGCCGCGCAAGGCCTTGCTCGCGTTGGTTACGACGCCGTGGTTCTGCGTGACGGTGGTCCAGGTGGGAGGGAGTTCCTCCGGAAATTCAAAGGTGAAGCCGCTCCTCACGGTCCCATGCACGGTGTTGTCGTTGACCACATCGCCGTGCGGGGAGAGCACATCGCCATAGACGTGTGCGGCCTGTAGATCCCATGCGTGCGTCGCATCGAGGGTTGCTGCGCTGCCCTGCTCCTGGCGCTTCGGTGTGCTGTAAACGCCATGGGTCGAAAAGCGGCTGAAATCCGACTTGGCCGGGCTGCGCGAGTCGTAGCTGTCCGCGTGGCTGCCCGCCTGAAAATTGAACAGCTCCCTCGCGACGAAGCTGTATTTGAACGGACGCAACGCCTTTGGCTTGGCGAGGACCTCGATCGTCCGGGTCGCCCGCGGGGTGGTGCCGACGCTGGTATTGGTCGTGCGATCCTGCCGGAGGCTCACCTTGCGGAGCATCACGTCCTGCGAGTCCACGCCTGCGATCGCGCCGCCGGAGATGTCCGCCCGGCCGGTGGAACGGATGCGAAGCCATTCCTCGCCCGAGACAGTGATCTTCTCGACGGACACATCCACGCTGATCGGGCCTGTCGCGGATACCCCGGCGGAAAGCGGGAAGTTTTTCGTGACCGCACCGGTGCCAGGAGCACCGGGGGCCGCCGACCAGCCGTGGGCGGTCCATGTGTTGTTATTGGCGCTCATCAAGGCCAGCTCGACCCCGGCCTCCGCCGCGGGCGCTGCCTGCACCCAGCACGAGGAATGGTGGCTGGTGCGGTAGCGGCTCATTGCTTCCATCAGCGCCGATCCGACAACCATGGATGTCAGCGCCAAAATCGCGAGGGTCGCAAGCGTCGCCGAGCCTGACTGACTTCCCGGAATTGGATGGCGTTTTTTCATTTTCTTCGGAATCCGCATCAATGCAGGTACTCGAAACGCGGGATGCAGAGCGTGTCCACCTGCCGGCGAAGCGTCCGGGCCGAGCCTCCGCGCATCGGCTGGTCATAGAACACACGGCACCGGATGGCCCCGCTGGTTTCCCGATTGAATGAGACGGCAAACGCCCCGGTTGCACTGGCGATGGTTCGCTCGGTGCCGCCTTCTTTGCGGATCACCGCGCCACCGACGGTGTAATAGCGCACGGTGATGGGGGTTCCGTAAGTGACGGTGCCTTCGGTGATGGTTGGTTGGTTCGTGGTTTTCGTGCCGATCGCATTGTCCTCCTCCCGCGTGTCGGAATAGTAGCCCGGCATGGTGAGCCGCAGTTCGGTTCCAAAGGTCGGATTGACGGCAGAAGTGACGTCATCCCGCGTAAGTGAGGTTGCATTCGTGCTGATGCTGCTGGTGCTGGAAGTGGTGCTGGCGCTGGTGAGCAGCGTCGCACCGTTGTAGATCTCAAGCGCAGTCGCCCGGCAAATGTCCCGCTTCACGTAATCGAGCACGCGCATCTGCTCATTCTGGCGCGTGGCATACGCGGTGGTGTTCAAGCCCGTGTAGCTCAGCGAAGCCCACGTCGTCATCAGCCCCGTCATCAACACGCCGCAGACGGCCATGGCCACGAGCACCTCCATGAGGGTGAAGCCGGGGGATGGAAGATTGGCTTTATGGAAGGTCACTTTTGGAAATTCCTCCTCTCGCAATCACCGTGATCAGCCCCCGTGTCTGCGCGCGCGCCGAGCGCCGGCCCGTCCACGTGAGCGTGGCGACCACCTTGACCGCGCCCGCCCCGCTCAGCGCGGTGCCGTCGGTGAAAGTGGTCGTCGGGCTCGAAGTGCCGTCCCATGTGGCCTGGAGCGTCTGCGCCCCCTCCACGTCGCACGCGGAAATCGTGAGCGTCTCCTGCGAAACCGTGATGCCCGCCGTCGCTTCAGGCCGGGCCGTCCAGACGCTCGAAGTGACGCCGGTGCCGTCCGTCAAAGCCGGCCATTGCAGCAGCCGGAGCTGATCCAGGCGTTGAGTCAGGCCACCCATGACCAGGGCCTCCTCCTCGGCGGCGGACGCCAGTTTTTCCGCCTGCAGGACCGTCGCAAACAGACCCAAAAATGCGACCGCCACGATCGCCAGAGCCACGACCACTTCCACGAGGGAAAACGCCCCGCTTCGATCAGCCCGATGCGCCGACCGGCATCCGGCCAAGCGCAACGACGAAGGGGCGAAATCCACCGATGGCACTTGAACCGAACTTGTCGGGAAATTTTTCACTGCATCAAATTTTGGTATTTATAGCAAAATCTGCACCCGCCGCGTGTCCTTTTCCCAAGCCCGGCATCTCCCCGCCAAATCTGGCACGGCAGGGTTCGAGCCAAACGCCGCGAGGAAAGCCAAGGCACCCCGCCGATCGTGGCAATATCCGCGGAACACCGCCCACCCTGGAACCGGCACACCTCCCAGAGGGCGCTCCTTTTCTTTGGGTGTTTGCAGCGACGCGATTTCCCGCGGGGGGCTGGCCTCAATGCTGCTCTGAGCGACGCACATCCCAACACTATGCGCTGGTTCTGCACAGGTCATTTCGCCGCCACGTGGCTCGTATGCACGAGTCTGATTTTCCGTTTCCAAGCCACGGCGGAAAACTCCGTGGCGTTCGTCCTTTTCGCCGTCATCCTCTGGCCGCTGCTGCTCGCACTGTTGCCGGTGAAGGGATACTTTTACCTCAAGCGCATCACGCTCGACCGGCTGAAGGAGCGGGTGAGCCGGGGTGAGTTGAAGAAGGCTGTGGTTTTCGGCTTCGGGTTTTTCACAAGCCTGCTGGCTGCGGCGGGCATCAGCCTGGCGGCGTGGGCGGTGGGTGCCGTGGATGGATTTTTCAGCCGGCAGGATGGTGTGTGGAGCCTCGCGCACACGCTGGCGTGGTTTCCAGTGGCGTTTCTTGCCTGGGTCATGTTGCCCACGCTCGCGGTGTGGTTGCTCGCGCGCGGCGGGAAAACGGTGTGACGTGGAGTAGCTGGAATTTGCAAATGTCCCGTGTTGAAAGACGCGGCAGGATCGGTAGGATGGGCGCGCAAAAAATGGCGCAAGCACGACGGCAGGCCCACTCTTCATCAATTCAGGAAATCATCGGACTCACTTTGCTTGTCGCGGGAGTCCTGCTTTTTTTGGCGCTGATCTCGTATTCGCCGGGGGACAGTTCGTTTTTCGCGCCGACGGATCGCGTGAACAAGACGACGCAGAATTTCGTGGGCCCGGTCGGCGCGCTGATCGCGGGTTCGAGCTACGTGGCGCTGGGCGGCGCAAGCTTCCTGCTGGCCGCGGCGCTGCTCGCCTACGGGACGATCTCGATTTTCGGCCGCTCGGTCGGGATCTCCCTGCGCCCGGTGTGGACGGCGGGTTTCGTGGTGAGCGGCGCGTGCCTTTTGAATGCGCTGAACTGGCAGATCATTGACCTCTCCCGCGTGAACATTCCGAATCCGGGAGGCCTGATCGGAAAGCACGCGGGCGCGATTTTCTCGGTGTTCGGCCCGGCGTCGGTGCTCGTTCTCGCGTTCATCTACCTGGTCTGCCTGATCCTGATGACGGGGCTGCGCCCATTCCATCTGCTGTGGCGGCTGGTCGAGCTCCCCGGGGAATGGCGGGTGGCGCGCGAGGAGCGCGAGCTGGAGCGCGCCGACGCGGAAAAGCAGCGTAATTTGGAGCAGGAGCGTGAGCGCAAGCGGAGCGAGCGCGATATGGGGAAACGCCGCTCCAAGGATGAGGAGCAGGGCACATTCAAGCAGGGCGAGCTCCTGCCGGTGGAAGAGGCCAAGGCCGCGGTGGTCGAGGAACCCGCCCGCCCGGCGCCGAAGATTTTCGATTCCGCCGCGCCGGTCGCGCCGCCGGTGCCGAAAAAGAAGAAGGAAAAGGAGAAGCACCAGCTCCTCACCACAATCCACAGCGAGAACTACCGGCTGCCGGATCTTGATTTGCTGGATGCGATTGACAGCGACCGCCATGTGGCCTCGCGCGACGAGCTGCTCGGCGTGCAAAACCGGATCATTGAGACGCTCGCGGAATTCGGCATTGATGTGACGGCGGGTGACATCACCAAGGGGCCGACGATCACGCGCTACGAGGTGTATCCCGCCAAGGGCGTGCGCGTGGACAAGATCGCCAGCTACGAGCGCGACCTGGCGCGGGCGACGCGGGCCGAGCGCATCAACATCCTCGCGCCGATCCCGGGCAAGGACACCGTGGGCATCGAGATCGCGAATTCGCGCAAGCAGAAGGTGACGCTCCGCGAGCTGCTGGAGAGCGAGGAATTTCAAAACGCGAAGGGCAAGATACCGATCGCACTCGGCAAGGATGTGTACGGCCACACGATCATCTCAGACCTTGCCGCCATGCCGCACGGCCTCGTCGCGGGCACGACGGGCTCGGGCAAGAGCGTGTGCATCAATGCCATTCTCGCAAGCATCCTGTATCGTTTCTCGCCGGAGGATCTGCGGCTCATCATGATTGATCCGAAGGTCGTCGAGATGCAGATCTACAACACGCTGCCGCATCTCGTCGTCCCCGTGGTGACCGATCCGAAAAAGACGCTGCTCGCGCTGAAGTGGGCGGTGAACGAGATGGAAAAGCGGTACGCCATTTTCGCGAAGGTCGGCGTGCGGAACATCGGCGGATTCAATGCCCGCCCGGTGCCGAAGTCGCAGAAGGAACTCGACGCGGAGGAGGATGCGGATTTTGCACGGCAGCAAAAGCCGGAGCGCCCGGAGAATCTGGTGATTGATCCCGATGCCGACCCCGGGGTCGCGAGCAGTGCGGACATCCTGGGCAAGGAGTTTGGCGAGGTCATCAATGCGGACTCGGAGCGATACGGCGAGCCGACGGGTGAACTGGCGGAGCACGAACTGGATCGCGCGGAGCAGGCGGAACTCGGCATCAGCGTCCCGCGCGATGACGGAATTTCCGTGCCGGAAAAAATGCCCTTCATCGTCGTGATCGTGGACGAGCTCGCCGATCTCATGCAAACGGCGCCCGCGGACGTGGAGCTGCTCATCGCGCGCATCACGCAGAAGGCGCGCGCCGCTGGCATCCACATGATCATCGCCACGCAGACGCCGCGCGCGGACGTCATCACCGGCGTCATTAAGGCGAACGTGCCGTGCCGCATCGCCTTCCAGGTCGCATCGCCGCTCGATTCGCGCGTGATCCTCGATGAGAACGGCGCGGAGCGGCTGCTCGGGCAGGGCGACCTCCTTTACCGTCCGCCGGGCACCTCGCGGCTTGTCCGCGCGCAGGGCGTGCTCGTGACCGATGAGGAGGTGCATCGCATTGTGGATTTCGTCAGCAGGCAGAGTGAGCAGTGTTTCGAGGCGGACATCCACGAGAAGCTCTCCGGCGGCGGTGAGGACGACGAGGAGGACGTCAGCGACGAGGACGAGGAGCTGGTGCAAAAATGCCTGGAAGTCATGCAGGAGGAGCGGAAGGCGAGCACATCGCTCTTCCAGCGCCGCCTGCGCCTCGGGTACACGAGGGCTGCGCGCATCCTGGATATCCTCGAGGCCCGGGGCTACGTCGGCCCCGGCGAGGGAGCGAAAGCGCGGGAGATTCTTCGGACTGGGTAAAAGGGCGTGGCGGAGCGCGGATGGAAGATAACCGGAGGATGGGCGGGCATGCTTCCTGCGAAGGCGGTGTTGCCATTGCGCCCCGGGCAATGGCATCAGTCAGCCCATGAAAAACATCCACGATCGCAACGGAATCCCGGCTATTTCCGGGGAACAATCAAATGCCGCCATGCACAAGCGCGGACCACTGTGCCGTGTCATCCGGCCCGTTGCGCTTGCATGGTTTGCGGCCGGGTTTGCCGCCACGGCGGCCGAGAAGCCCGTGTTGATCACAGAGGGCTACCGGCGCCCCAATACGGGAATCAGCGCCGAGGCGACCGCAACCGATGATGCCAATACGCTGGCCCTCGGCTTGAATCACGTCTTTCGCCCGAGCGAGCGGACCATCGTGGTCACGCAGGTTTCCGCGATGAAGGGCGACGAGGAATTCGGAATTTTCAGCGCGGGTGCAGGGGTGCGCCGGCTGCTGGGGGATTCGAAGACTTTCATCGGTGCGAATGTTTTCTTTGACGCGCTGAAGGACACGGATGGGTTTTCGTATTCGCAGATCGGCTTCGGTGGCGAAGTCTCGCGCGGACGGTTGACGCTGCGTGGCAATTACTACCTGCCGGTAGGGAACCGCAGTGATGCGTTCACCCGCCAGATCAACCACGGCGCAGGCAAGACGGTGACGGGAGTGGATGCGACCGGGCGTTCGTTCACCGCGACTGCAACAAAGAGTTTCACCGAGACGATCGAAACGCGGCGCGAGGCCATGCAGGGGTGGGACGTGGAGCTGGAGGTCGCGATTTTCGAGGAGCCGCAATTTTTCGACCCGGTGCTTGCGCTGGGTTACTACAGCGTGTCGGACGGCGATCTGGACTACTCGGGGCTGAAGGTGCGCGGGGCACTCCGTATCGGCGAGCATGTGACCCTGGGCATCGAGTGGCGTGAGGATGCCGGTGACATCGGCCAGGAATGGCGGGCCACGGTGCGGTTTGACTATCTGCTTGGCGGGGAGTCGGCGCCGACGGCGGCCGCGGGTCTCCCTTCCGTCGCGGCGGGCGATGGCAAGACGATGCGCCCGCTGGAGAAATCGGACGGGAAGGCGGCTCGTCCGCTCGATGGTAAGACGGCCCACCCGGTTGCTCCGGCACTGCCGCGGAACTTCTTCGATCCCGTGCGGCGGACCCCGTGGCCGAACGTGGCCTTGCGGAGCACGAGCAGCTTTTCGGATCCCAAGCTTTCCCAGCCCATCGTGATTTTCGGGCCTTCGGTCCCGGTTGATGACTGCTGCGACAGCGGGGGGCCGCTCATTTTCCCGTGATCTCTCAAGCGCCGTAATTTTCCACCTTATGATGAAAACAAAACTCAACTCCTTCGGACGCATCCTCGCCGCGGCTCTCATCGTGGTCCTGATCCACGATGGCCGCTCTTACAATGTCGAACCGCAGGCCGTGCGCGGGACTCCGGGCGCGGGAGCGGCGGTGCCGGACGGAGTGGTTTTCACCGACGCGCAGCGCGCGGAGATCGCGGCGGTGGTGCGCGATTCCACGGCGCGGATTTTCTTCGAGAAAAATGTCGGCCAGTTCGCCGAAAAAGTCAGGTATGGGTTCCGGACGAATTTCGGCGCGATGCTCGTGTATGACGATCATCTCCGGCTGGTCTCGAACCAGACTGATCCCTCGACGCGCGAAGTGGGGCAGCATGTCGTGGACTTCGCATTCCCCGGCTCGACCAATGCCTGGCAGATCGTGGCGGGAGCGAGTTCCGGAGTCACGGGCAGCCACCAGCGCGCGGAAGGCAGTTCGCTGAAACCGGAGCTTTTCACCGAGATCACGCTTCGCAATGTGTATGAGGGGGTGGATCTGCGGCTTTATTCGGCGGACAGGGGGATCCTGGAATTTGACTGGATCCTGGCGCGGGCGGCGGATCACGAAAAAATCCGGATCGCTGCGACGGGGCAGGACGGAATTCTTTTTCACGAGGACGGCTCCGCGGAGCTGGCCCTGCGTTTTCAAAACATGGCGCTGAAAATGCCGGAGGTGTACCAGGTGATTGAGGGCAGAAAGCATCCGGTCGGAGCGGCGATGGTGGCGGGGAATGCGCCGGGCGAGATTCGTTACACGCTTTCCGGCGACGTCCTGCCGGATCAGCCGCTGGTGATTGATCCGAATTTTGCGTGGAGCACCTACTTCGACCTGAATGATGGAACGCTGCCGTTCGATTCATACGTGTTTGCGGTGAACGTGAACCAGAACGGTGTTTACGTGTTCGGATGGGTTCGTGAGACGATCACCAACGGCTCGTTTGCCGGCTACATGGAGGTGAATGCCGGTTTCTCGGTCGGCACCGCAGCGAATCAAGGCTACATCTACCGGCTGAACACTGCTGGCACGAACATCACCGCGTGGACGGGCACCGGGATTGTTTCCTCGACCGGCACGGTGCTCAACCAGGCGCTTGCCGATGCCCCGAGCGACCTGGAATTTTTCCCGGATGGGCGCGTGCTCGCTGCGTGGACTTCCGGGCGTTTCCAAATCTACTCGGCCGATCTCGCGACGCAGTCGTATTCCGGGGAGCCGGTCAGCGTCGAGATGCTCAATTCGGTGGCGGTCGTGGATGACGATGTGTTCTACGCCTCGGGCCGTGTGAACGCCGCGCTCGCGGGCGTGCCGTCCATCGGGCCGGATGCGACGTTCGCCGGAGTGAGCGAGGGTTTCGTCATCCGCTACTCGAACGCGACCACCACCCCGACGCCCGACTGGGGGACGTACATCGGCGGTGACGGCGCGGACTTTTTCACGGCGATCGCGCTGACGCCGGACAAGACAAAGGTCGTCTTTACGACAAACACGCTCGTGGGGGCCTCCTACCCCGCGCTGGTGAATGAAGTGGATGCGGCTCCGGGTGCCGCGGGCACCACGGAGTTGATCGTCGGCGTGTTGCCGGAGCAGGCGACGGTTCCCGCGGCGTTCGACGTTTTCTCATTCCTCGGCGGCAGTGGAAATGAGGGCACTGTCGGGACCAACACCACCGCTTCGCAGGTCACTGCGACGAACACTCATTTCTATGTGGCGGGCAATACGGCCTCCGCCGACCTACCCGCTGCCGCGGGAGGTTTTCAGCCCGCAATTGGAGGTGGGGTTGACACCTTCGCATCGCGTATCCCGCTCAATGGGAGCCTGGGCGCGGGATTTCAAAGCAGCTATCTCGGCGGAAGCGCGGAGGACAATGTGGGTGGGATCGCATTCGACACCCGCGCGAACAAGGTTCTCCTCTACGGCACCACGGCGGGCGGTACTTTTCCCGTGCAGGACAGCACGCCGCCGAGCGGTTACTTCGACGGCACATTTGGCGGCGGGCTGGATATTTTCCTCTCCACGCTCTCCGCTGACCTCACGACGAAGGAATTCGCTTCGTTCATCGGTGGAGCACAAAATGACAACCTCGGCCAGACAGGCGACCTGATCGGGCAGGGGCACATGGGCTTCAGCGAGGTGACAGGTCTCGGCTACCTCGCCACCACTGTCCATTCAGTACTGCCCACGGGTGGCGGAGTGGGGGATGCCCTCCAGGGCCCAGGGAAGGACAAGACGAAATCCAACGGCCTCAACGACTCTCACTACATCATCGCATTCAACGCGAGCACGCTCGATTTCGGTGATGCGCCCGCAAGTTACGAGGGAGGCGACGATGCCCGCGAGGGCAATGCGGCCACCATCCGCCTCGGCCTCACGACGGACTCCGAGGGCGCTCCCTTTTCCAGCGCCCTGGCGGACGGCGATGACACGACGAACACCGGCTCTGCCGACGACGAGGATGCGATTGCATCGCTCGCGACGCTCGGGCTCGGGCAGACGAGCTACACGAACACTGTCTCCGTTTTCAACAATACCGGGGCCGCGAGGACGCTGCATGCGTGGATTGATCTGGATCGGGACGGCGCTTTCGAGGATTCCGAATACACAAGCGTCCCGGTTCCGACGAACGTGGCCCAACAAAGCGTGAACCTCACCTGGGCTTCCATTCCGGCGACAGCCACCAACCTCGGGCTGACGTTCATGCGCCTGCGCCTGACGGACGCCGCGCTGGTGGACAATGCTGGAACCCCGGCGATTGATGAGCGGTCCATCGGCCTCGGCAATCTTGGTGAGATCGAGGATTACGCGATCACCGTGGTGGGTGCGAGTCTCTCGGGCAGCGTTTACAGCGACGACGACAACGACGGCATTTACGACGTGGGCGAAACGGGGGTCGGCACTTTTGTGCCGGTGAGGCTGACGGGCACTGATGATCTCGGCAACGCGGTTGACATCCCGATTTCCGCGGATGCGAACGGCGATTACTCGTTCACGAATCTGCGTCCGAGCGACGCGAACGGCTACACGATCACAGAGACGCAGCCGCTGTCGTACTTCGACGGAATGGACACCATCGGCACGCAGGGAGGCACTGCGGGGAACGATGTTTTCTCGAGCATTGTGCTGGCGGCAGGCGTGAGCGGGACGGGGAATAATTTCGGCGAACTGCCGGCCGCGACGGTGACTGGGCACCTGTATGTGGACACGAACGGCAATGGGACACAGGACGTTGGTGAACCGAACTTGGCGAATGTGAACGTGGTGGTGACCGACTCGCTCGGCGCGATTCAGACAGTGGCGACGAACGCTGCTGGCAACTGGACGGCGACCGTGCCGCCCGGCAACACGAGTGCAAACGTGGACGAGACGGACGCGGACTTCATCGCCGCAGCGCCAGCGGGATATGTGCAGACCGAGGGCACCGATCCGACAGCGGTGGTGGCCGTGGCCACTGCAACGGTGAGCGCCGGGAACGACGGCTACTTCAACCCTGCGACGGTGACCGGGCATCTTTACGTGGACACGAACGGCAACGGCACGCAGGACGTCGGCGAGCCGAACCTTGCGAACGTGAACGTGGTTGTGACCGACTCGCTTGGTGCGATCCAGACAGTGGCGACGAATGCTGCTGGCAACTGGACCGTGCTCGTTCCCCCGGGGAACAC
>CAMAUI010000058.1 GCA_945861385.1 Prosthecobacter debontii | reverse complement strand
GCTCCTGCCAAAGCGCCAGAGGGCTGGCGCACTCCAAAAGCTGGCGCTCGTTCGGACGGGCTTTTGGGTGTGGCGAACGCGAATCGGTCACATCGCGCGCGTCGGGGTGGTCAACGGGGAAGATCGCTCACCGCTCTTCCACAACGATGAACCGATGACCGTATGTGCCGATGACTTTCGTCAGGCCCATCGAAGTCTCTTTGTTCATGTGTTGATGTCCGTGGAGAAAAAACCTCGGACGCTCGTTTTCGATGTAAGGAACGAAGGCTTGGAAACCGAGATGCACATCGTCGTCGCGATCATGGGTGAAGCGCGGCGAGTTGTGAGCAACGAAGACATCCACGTGTGGAAAGTTGCGCAGGGCTTCTTCCACTTCGTTCTGCTCGTAAAGATGATGTCCGCGCGGCTTGTATTTCCACGCGCCGGCAAATCCGCCGAAGGTCACACCGAATACGGTGTGTGTTCGGCGATGGAGGTTCACGATGGGTGAAGCAAATTCCGCGTTGCTGTCGTGGTTGCCTTTCACGGCGAGGATCTGGATGCACCGGCATCGCTGCGCCGCTCGAAGAATCAACTCATCCGGCAGATCGCCGCACGAAATCATGATGTCGGCTCGAACGTCCGGAAGTTTTGCGAACAGCAAATCGTCGTCGGCGATGACAAGGATGGTCATGGATGATTTGAGACGCGGGTGGTTTCACCCCTCCGCGAGCACGCGCTGGACGATCTCGCGATACGCGATGCACATCGCGTCGCCGCTGGGCGGGTGGGCGAGGACGCTCGCGCGGTGTTCGCCGTAGCGGGCGATGAATGTTTTCACCGCATCCTTGAGAGCCTGGCCTGAGCTTGTCGAAGGCTCGCGGAAGCCGAGACCGTGCTTTTTCCCCAGCTCGCAGATGCCGCCACCGTCCTCGTGGTAGAGCAGCGGGAGGCCGCATTGCAGACCCTCGATGAAGTGCATCCCGCCCGGCTCCCAGCGCGAGGCGGTGATGTAGCCGTGGCACTGCCGGAGCAGCCCGGCGAGCGCGGGACCAGCGCACGGCGGGAAGGTGCGCGCACTTTTCCACACGATGTCTGCGGGCCAGCGGCCGATGATCCACAGCTCGACGCCGGGCAATTCGCCGCTGGCGATAAGGGCGTCGAGCGCGGCGTATTCGGCGAAGCCTTTCATCAGGTTGTCGGCCCAGTGGTGGGTGACGAAGCGGAAGGGAGTGCCTTTTTTCCAAGTAGGCGAGCCGACGGGATGAAAGACGCTCGGGTCGGCGCCGTTCAGGATGCAGGTCTGCGGGCGCGCGCGGTCGAACCACTTCGATGCATGGTGGTCGCGGAGCCACTCGCTGATGAAGACGGTGTAGTCCGCGAGCGTGTTGTAGCGCGCCATGAAAGGGTCCATCGCCGTGGTGCCTTTGCGGATGTCGTTGTCGTTGATTCGGTGGACGACGCGGACGCGCGGGTGCGCCTTTTTGTAAGCGGCGATCTCGTCGAAGCCGAAGCTCATCGCGCCGGTGAGGCCGTTGTGCTGGATGATGATGCAGTCCACTTCGTCGCGCAGGTCGTGGATGACTTCGTAGCCGCAGAAGTTGAGGTAGCGGGCGATTTGCAGCAGCCACTGATTGCCCCCGCCCCACGGACCGAAAATCGGACGCGTGCTGACGGCGATGCGCGCCACCGGCGGCACGGGCGGCCGGACACGGGCGAGGCGGCGTGCGCCGAGGAATTGGGTGAGTGGGTTCAATTGAAAAGGTGAGTGATGGCGAACCTACATTCCAGATCCCAGTCGCCCAGTCACCATCAGCCACGCGCGTTTCGCCGCTTCCTTCGCACGCCACGCTGCGTAGCCCGCTCTGCTAAATCGGCCTCCCGCTTTGTAATACCACGGCCACTGGATGCCCCAGTCGCGCGGCGTGAAATACGAATCGGTGGCGTTGTTCACAGCCGTGATCGCCGAGGAGAGTGTTTCGAGAAAAAGCGTCATCATCTCCCAAGACTCCGTGCGCGGGCGGAAGCGCGAAAACGGGCGCCCGCGCAGCAGAATGGCCTGCCAGCCCGCCTTGTAGTGGACCACGTGGATCTCGTCAGAAAGCGGACGCGAGTTCGTCTCGTTCAGTCGCGCGCAGGACTCCGCACGCAGCCGCACGGCGAGTCCGCCACACGTCACGGTGTATGCTTCGCGTCCGCGCTCGTAGCTCAGCATCTGGTGGAGCGACATTTGGTCCGTGCCGCCATACGGCTGCGTCTGGTCATTCGCCTGCGCGAAAAGCTCCGGTGTTTTCAAAATCCGCACCGTCTCATCCCGCCACGCGCGGAAAAACGCCGTCGCCGCCGCACCGCCGCGTGCAAGCATCACGCCGGAGTTGAGCGGCACATTCTCGGGCTTTGTCGTGAAAACCACATCCGCATCCGCCTTTGCAAAAAACCCCGAAAGGTCGCGTCGCACGAGCGTGTCCGAATCGCAAAACACGAGTTCCCTTTCTCCCTCATGCTCCTCCGCCGCGCGCGCCCAGCTCAGCACCTTCGACGAAATCCGCTGAATCGGATCGCCCGCGAAATCAAACTCCGTCCGCACAAAGTCCGCATGAGGCGAAACCGCCTGCAGCCCCGCTAGCAGGCGCTCCGGAATGTCCTGCCAATACACCGAAACCCGCGCCCCCGGATTGCTCACCGCGACCGAGCGCAGAAACACAAGCAGCATCCCCGCATGGCGAGGACCGTAGCTGGCGACGATGAATCTCAAGTCTCTTACTTCTGCGCGGAGGCTCGGCGGATCGCCTCCTGAATCCTCGCATGAATCGGCGCAGCGACATCTGCGGCGATGCCCGCGTGTTCGATCGCATCCTTGATCGTCGAAGGCCGAATGATCCCGAATCGAAACAATCCGGCGAGATACGCGATGTCCTTCTCCCTCCCCGCCTCCGCCTTGTTGTAGGCGATGTCGAGCGGCGAGATGCACCAGCCGATAGCGCCACCGTCCGAATCAACTTTCACCAGGCGGTCTTCCCATCCGGGGAGCGAAGTCATCATCGTCCACTCGCCGACCGGCTCGATGTAGAATTCGTGTTCCAAGGCAAATTCGCTGTCGGGCCCGAAGCGGTCGTAGATGAGCAGGTTCTTTTCGCGCGTCACATTTTCTCGAGTGAAGAGATCAATGTCCTGCGAAACCCTGAGCGAGGCGGGAGCCGTGGGGTGAGTACCGACGATGGCGAGACTCCCGACGACGACAAATTCCCAATCGCCCGTGAGCGCCGCGCACTCGGCGAGCGCGAGCTTCAAGTCATTCAGCGAAAGCTCTCTCAAGAATCGCCTTCCTTTCCAATTCCATCACAAATGGGGGACCCATGAATGGGCGGGAGGAACGCAGCCTTTGCCCCTCCTCGGTGTCCGCTTCGAGAAGCGTTGCGATCTCGTCCACCGTGCGAGTTTTCATCAGTTCCTCCCACTCGCGATAAGCGGAAAAGTCACGCCCCTTAGCGCGGGCTGAATGAATTCGGTCGAGACCCTTTTCGACGAGAGCAGGGTTTTCCCGCAGCCGTCGCGCCACAAGCCGTGCTGTTTCCAGTGCGATCCAGTCGTTGCGTTCATGCGGATGGGTGAAGGTCATTGGCTTGGTGGAAAAGTAGGCGGTTCAGCGAGTCGGGCAAGCCGGTGATTGTATGGCGCTTCGGGATTGTTGGCCGAATTCATTTGGTCCACTCAAGAATGGCGATGATGAGGAAGGTCATGAGAAGACCGGGGGGGTGCCATAATTCCGAGTTTCATAGCGATGGCCGTGAGATCTGCGGCTCGCAGTCTGTTGATCATTCCGATCGTGATCGCGAAGAAGCAGCCGATAGCGATTGCGATGCCCCACCCGCTGGACAACGCGCTTGGAGCAATCCGACCGATGATCGCCATTGTCGAAAACCCGCCCCAAACCCACCAACCCAGTGTACGGATCGCCGTTTCTGTGTAGCTGCGTGACATAGCAAATCACGGTCGCATCATCTTCCACCCCGCCTCCACGCCGCACATCTGCGCGGTCATCGCGAGCGCCCAGACGAGCAGGCAGGTGCCCTGGATGTCGCTTTCCTCGAGGCCGCGCGAGACTTCGACGCCGTAGTAGTGCGTCTGCGCTTTGCGGGCGAAGAATGAGAAGCCGCCGTCGTCGTTGGCGTGCGCGCGGATGCTCTCGACGACGTGCCCGCAGAACTCCCGCACCGCCGCATCCGCCGGGCGACCGGCAAGCGCGCGGTGGAGGACGTAGATGGCGTCCACGAGATGACAGCCCTCGGGCTTTGGCGGCGCGGCAAGCGTGATGGCGATGAGGCGGTCGGGGTAATGCACCGGCATATCGAGCCAATCGAGCGCCATGAGGACTTTCATCGCGCCGTTCACCAGCTCGCCGTGTGCGGGCGTCGCGCCGCGGAAATACGCGCCCGTCTCCGCATCCACGAGCGCCGCGTAGAAATCGCGGCAGACATCGAGCAGCTCATCCACATCGCGCTGCGGCATGAACGCGGGCGCTTGCGTCTTTATGAAAACGACCATCCCCGCGCTTTGCCCGCCGGCTCCCCAAGGGCGCGACCAATCCTGCGCTTCCAGCCATTCGCGCACACGCTCCGGCTTCAGCGGGAAACCGCGGAACGGCCTGCGCGGCTCCGCGCCGATTTCGGCGAGCGTGGCGACGGCCTGTTTCGTCTCCGCGAGCGCGATGCTCAGCGGGTCGGGCCGCCACGGGCCGCGCCCCACGAGCGAGAGCATCCGCGCGATGATGCCCGGCGGTTTCTTGAGCATCGCCATCTGCGGCGGGTCCTCGAAAACGCTGTCGCCATCCGTGCGCTGATAATCCTGAACGAACTCCACCCAAGCCTCGCGTTCATCGCGGTCCAGCCCATCCCAACGCCCCAGCATGTGCTGCGTCTTCAGCGCAAAACACGACCACCCCAGCCCCATCTCACGCCCCACCGCCGTCGCCCCGCGCAGACACGGCAAATACCGCCCCGCCTGCACGCCGACACGCAGCGAGCGGAGGAATTGCGGCACGCGCTCTTCGATTTCGCGGAGGTAGGAAAGGTCGAGGGTCATTTGGGAAAAGGACACGTTGCAGTGATTGGATGATTTTCAGCGCGAGACACGGCGCCCGCGTCACTTCCCATCCCACCCCGGCAACGCCGCCGCCTGACGCACCCACGCCTCCAACTGCGCCTCGTCGAACTTCCCCTCGTAAATATCCACCCAGCGCGCCTCCTTGCTCTTCGGCGTCCCGCCGGGCGGCACCGGGCGCAACGACATGCCCGCGAAAAACGTCACCTTCACATACTTCGTCAAGCAATGCACCCCGAGGAACCACCCATCCACGCCATAGAACGGCGAATTCCACCGCACTGCCTTCCGCACCCTCGGCACCGCGCGCGAGATGAGCGCATCGAGCCGCCTGCCGATCTCCTGCTTCCAGCCCGGCATCGCCGCGATGTAAGCCTGCACCGGCGCGTCCCCGTCGCCCTTCGCGATTTGCGGATTCCCGCCGGAAAGCAGCACGACATCCCCGGCTTTTAGCGGCTTCTTCGATGCGGTTTGTTTTTTCATAAAGCGAACCTCGCAGTGCGTTTGGCAAGCGACAGCGTCACCGCGGGGGAGTCTTTGTTTTTAACCGCAGGGAGCGCAGAGTTATTTTGAAAATGAGATGCTCTGTGTGCTTCCCGCCTCTGCGGGGCAAAGTCGCCGCAGCGTCCGCTCATTTCAAAAACGCCTCCGCATCCAGCGTGACGCGCTCCCCGCGCCGGTATTTCTCCGCTTTGTAGTCGGACTCGCTCTTTCTCCCGAGCATCCGCGCGAACGCTGCGCGGAGGCGGTTTCGCAGGCCGAGGCTTTCGGTGACGTTGCGGCGCGAAGTGTTTTCGTCGCGGGAACTGCGCGGCATCCAGCAGGTGTGCAGCGCGCGGAATTCGGAGTCGGCCCACGCGACTTCTTTATACAGCTCCCAGCGGGACTCGACGGGGTGCCAGCCGGGGTTGAAGACGTTGTTTTTCCCGTGCAGCCGGTGCTTCGTCGCCGGATCGAGGCGCTCGACGGCGGCGAAGTTGTAGAGCTTCGTCATGCTGCGGCACGGCGGGGCGAGCCAGCCGCTCGCGGTGCGCGCGGTTTCGTCGAGCGCGTCGCAGTTGAGCACATTGCCAAAGACGACCCACCATTTGTCCCACTCGCCCGCCGCGAGCCGTGCACGGACACGCGCGAGGCCGGCGGGATCGTAAATCTCGTCGCCGTCCACGCCGAAGACCCACGTCTTCGTGTTGGCGAGCGGGACGAGCATTTCGTGCGACTCGCGCGGGTCGCGGATGCGATAGACCTCGAACTTCGGCGAAGTCCGCGCCAGCTCCTCGCAAATCTCCGGCGTCGCATCCTGCGACTGGTGGTCGGCGATGAGGATGCGGTCGCAAAAGCCGAGGATGTTCATCGCCGCGCGGCGAAGAAAGCGATCCTCGTTGCGGACGAGCATGATGGCGACGACCTGCATTCCGTGTCAGCTAAAGGCGCGAAATCGCGCGAAAGGAATTGGGAAGGCGGGAAGGCGGAAGCGAGGCGCCTGCGCCGGGCCAATCATCAAACTTCAAACGCCAAACTTTCAACGCGACGCCGCGACAGCGGGAGTGCGCGGCACTTTGAGGTTGAAGGCCAGGCATTGAGCCGGGCGCAGCGCCCCCATGTGAAATGCAACGTCCCCCGCCCGAAAAGAATTTCCCGCCTTCCTGCCTTCCAAATTCATTCGTAGCCTCCGCCTGCTTGAAACCCGATTTCTTCATCGTCGGCGCTCCGCGGAGTGGGACGACCGCGCTCTGCAACTACCTCCGCGCGCATCCCGAACTGTTCATCTCCTCGCCGAAGGAGCCGACTTATTTCGGGCGCGATCTCGTGCCGAAAAAATTCGCGGCACTGGAAAACTACCTCGCGCTTTTTCAAAACACCGGCGCGGCCAGGCACGCGGGCGACGGCTCGGTCGCATATCTCTGCTCGGATTTCGCCGCGGAGGAAATCCGCGCGTTCAACGCGGATGCGCGCATCCTCATCATCCTGCGCGAACCGGTGGAGATGATGCATTCGCTGCACTTGAAGCATTATCACATGGGCATCGAGCCGTGCCGCACACTCGAGGCCGCGCTCGCCGCCGAGCCGGAGCGCCTCGCGGGGCGCGGCGTGCCGGGGGGCGTCGCGGCGAAGGTCATCGCGCTGCGCAACCGCGCGAGCTACGCGCGGCAGGTCGCGCGGTTCCTCGATGCGTTCGGACGCGAGCAAGTGAAGGTTTTTCTGTTCGACGATTTCCGCGCGGACACGGCGGGCGTGTTCCGCGAGACGTGCCGCTTTCTCGGCGTGCGCGATGACATCGCGCCGCCGCTCGAGCCACACAACATCGGACGCGCCGTGAAAAGCAAAGGCTGGCATGAGTTCCTCACGCGCGCGCCAAAGTGGGCGCAGCGCATCGCGCGTGTGCTGATGCCGTCGGAAAAAGTGCGCCAGCGCGTGACACGCGCCTTGGTGCGCCGGAACGAAAGCGCCGGGAAACCTGAGCTGCTCTCGCCGGAATTACGCGCGCGGCTGCGGGCGGAGTTCGCGGGCGAAGTCGCGGAACTGGGCCGGCTGCTCGGGCGGGATTTGAACGCATGGTCATCTTAGCCGGCACGATGCAGTTGCGGGAGCGCGGCGAAGTGGAACACAGGCTTCCAGCCTGTGCGGCCAGTGGGCTTCCAGCCCGCTGACCCATGCACCGAATGGTGCGGACGCCGCAGGCATGAGGCCTGCCCACCGCACAGGCTGGAAGCCTGTGTTCCGGACGGATCGCGCTGCACCAACTGCATCGTTCCGGCTTAGCTGTGCTCGTGAGAGCGCAGGCTGAGCGTGCGAGCGAAGAAGTGCCCGCGCTTTCACAGGCGCGGCTACGGGCATCGTCACCGCCGCCCCGTCACCCCGCGAAACGCCCGCTGCGCTTTTAATCTCACCGCATCGAGCCACGTCCACTTGAACGCGATTTCCTCGCGCGCGTAGCCCATCGAGAGCATCAGATCGAGGCCACGGTCGTCGGGCGAGATGCCGTGGATGAGATACACCGCGTCGCGGTCGGCGGACGTGCGCTGGCGGAAGTTGTAGTGGACGATCCACGGATCCATCGGCAGCCCGCTTTCCGGGAAGCTCTCGAGCGTCACGCCGAGCAGCTCCGTCCAGGCTTTTTCGTCGTGATGCCACTTGTCGTAGAGCAGGCGCAGGAAGCCGTCCCAATCGCACGCGCGGTCGTAGAACGCGATGCCGCAGCCGACGACCTTTTGCTGGCTGATGTAAGTCGGGATGTGAATGAACCGCGGGCCGCGCGGCAGGCGCGCGGCGAGGGCGGCATCCGGGAGCCGGCGCACGTAGATGTCGAAGTCGCAGTAGAGCACGCGGTCGAATCGCTCGACGGCGCACTTCGCCCACCAGCCTTTGGCGCACCACATTTTGTTCGCAGCGACGGGCGCGGGCAGGTCGCGGTCAATGACGACCTCGCGGAAATGATGGTGCCATTTCCGCGTGCGCTCGCCGGCCTCCGCGTCGGTGAAAAGGACGGCATCGTGCCAAAGCGCGGCGTTCTGCCGGCACGACCATGCGAATTCGCCAAGCGCCTTGTGGAAGTTCTCGCGCCGGTAGAAGAGGCCGCAGACGGTTTGCATATTTTTGCGATGTAGCCGCGCTTGTGAAAGCGCGGGCTAATTTTCCGCGCAGGAGATCAGCCCGCGCTTTCACAAGCGCGGCTACGAACAAACTCGCGCCGCCCACCACCGCGGCGAGAGCGCAAGCAGCGGGTTCGACCGCCGCGCCCGTGCGAGGAAATCGCGCGCGATCTTCGCGTCTGTCTTCGCTGCCGACTGCGCCAGCCCGAGCCACCGCCGGCCCATGCCGACGCGGCGCGCGACGATGTTGCGGATGCGCCGGTGCGGCTCGGCGGCGTGCAGCAGCGGGTCGAACACCTTTTCCTTTTCCTCGTAGATGCGCGCGACCTGGCTGACGGTTTTACTTTCCGACTGCCGCTGCTGGAGTGCGAGCGACACGCCGAGGTAGTGGAACGGATGCCGCGCCGCGAGCCGCCACCAGAATTCTTGATCCATCACCATGTAGAGGTCTTCGCGCAGCCAGCCGACTTCCGCGAACGCGGCGTGCCGGAAAAAGACGGCGGGCTGAAGCACGTCCACGCGCTTCGTCCACCAGCGCAGCAAATCCTCGCGCCGTGCGAACCGCGCCTTTCGCACACGCGGCGGCTGGCCGTCGCACCAGTCCTCGATCGCGTCACCATACACGACATCCACGCCGGGCTTCGCCATTTCGCGGCGGACGATTTCAAAAACGCCGGGCAGATACTGATCGTCCGCATTGAGCCAGCAGATGATTTCGCCACGCGCGAGGCGGAAGCCCTTGTTGAGCGCGTTCGCCTGCCCGCTGTCGTGCTCGACGACGGCGCGCACATGCGGATGTGCGGCGAGCACGGCGGGGGTCGAGTCGGTCGAGCAGTTGTCGCAGACGATGTGCTCGAAATCGGGGGCACCCTGGGCGAGGACGCTGGCGATGTTGCCGGAGAGCCACGTGCCTTGGTTCCACGACGGCGTGACGACTGAGAAAAATGGGGTCATCAGGCTATGACTGCGCCGCCTTGCAAAGAGTGCGGCAGGCCGTGGCAGCATCCTGGAGTGCGCCAGCCCTCTGGCGCTTTGGCAGGAGCCCCTCGGCATGCTCGGGGCCTTGAGCTTGTCGAGACGGCGAAGCGACGCGGCGGGAAAAACGGTGAACCGCAATTCGAACACTCAACCCGCCACGGCTCCGCCGCCTCCAAAAAGCGCCAGAGGGCTGGCGCACTCCAAGAACTCGCGTTCGTTAGCATGCGGCTTCGGCTTGTTCTACGTGGTCTCACGAAAAGATGCCGCGCACATTCAACTCAATCTCGCGCGCAAAGCCCGGCATCGCAGCGAGCCGCCTCGCGCGGGCGAGTGTGTCGGTGGTAATGCCGCGTTTTTCCGCCTCGGCGGAAATCCACGCGACGGCGTCGAAGGCGCGCTCCTCGATGGCGCGTTTGGCGTTGCGGTCGAAAATCTCCTGCTCGTTCGTAGCGAGAAAATCCGTGGCGATGCCGAGCGCGGCGCCCCATTCGAGGAAGGCGAGCTGCACTTCGACGGCCTGGCGGCGCGCGCGGTTTTTGTCGGCGGACATATTCCTCCCGTGGATGCGCCGCTCGACCACGACGTGATGCACGAACCCGAACTCCGCGAGCGTCCCGATGCGGCACCACAAGTCGCGATCCGCTGTCGTGTTGAAGCGCGGATTCCATCCGCCCGCGCGTTCGAACACGTCGCGCCGCACGAGCGCCGCGCCCGGCGTGGCGATGGGAGCCTTCCAAAATGCCTTCTTCGCCCCAGCGGGCGGCGGGCCCTGCATCTTGTCGTTGCCGTGCTGGTTTCCAAATGCACCGGCTTCGTTGAAATCCACGCTCTGCCCGTAAATGACACCAAAATCTCCCTCCCCGGCGCGCGCCAGCATCACCGCCACCGCACCGGGCAGCAGCCGGTCGTCGGCATCGAGAAAAAGCAGCCACTCCGCCGTCGTCTGCGCCGCACCATGGTTGCGCGCGGCGGAGACACCTGCATTTGGCCGGCGGAGGAGCATCACGGCATCGGCGAATTTTTCCGCGATCGCCGCTGTGTCGTCCGTGCTGCCATCGTCCACGACAATGACCTGCGCCGCAGGCTGCGTCTGCGCCAGCGCGCTGCCGATGGCCTCGGCGAGCCACGCAGCAGCGTTATAGGCGGGAATGATGATGGCGGCGCTCATAGTAGTCATCACGGCTCCGCGTGATGCTGCGGCTCCCGGAAACATCGGGAGGTTCAAAAGAAAATTCGGCGTCGTTTGCGCGAGGCACGCGAACCGCGTCACGCGGAGCGATGACGGCTACTATACTCGCACCGTCTTCATCTCCCACTTCCCCGAGTGCCGGTTGTGACGCACGACTTTCGCGGCGCGCGTTTTCAGGCGATGGCAGCGGAGCCATTGCGCGAACGCGCCGTTGCGGCGGCCACCATGGGCGGTGAAGGCGCGGGTTGCCTCGGTCATATAGTCACCGCGGTCGCCACCCGTTTTTTGGTCGCCATGAAAACGGAATCCGCCGAGCGGCACTTCGACGGCGTGCAGTTCCGCGTGCTGGAAAAACCGCGCCCACAGCTCGAAGTCGCCGGCCAGCGGGAAGTCGCGCCCGATTTGCGCGCCAGCGCGCTCCCACAGCGAGCGGCGCCAGAACGTGCTCTCCTGCTGAATCCACCCGAGCGAGAACGCGCCGCCGTCCGGCAGATGCTCGCCCGCGAGAAAGCCGTCGCGCGTGTAGCCCGGCACATGCAGCACGCGCGCGATGCGGCCCGCGGCATCCCAGCGAATCTGCGCGGTCGTGGTGAGCCACTGCACTTCCGGGAACTGCCCGAAAATCTCCGTGACCGTCGCGAGCGCTCGGGGCACGAGCATGTCGTCGCTGTTCAGCCACGCCATCACATCGCCGCTCGTGTGCGCGAAGCCGCGCGTAATCGCGTCGTATTGTCCGGCGTCCTTCGCGCATTCCGAATACGCGAGCCTCGCCGCATGGCGCTCGATGATTTCGCGGCTGCCGTCCGTCGAGCCGCCGTCCATCACGACGTATTCGAGATCCACGCCCGGCTGATCGAGCACGCTCAGCATCGCCGATTCGAGAAAGCGCGCTTGATTGAAGGAAGGCGTGACGATGGAGAGTTTCATCGGGGTGCGGCAACGTGGAACAAGCTGCCAGCTTGTTTGAGCGATGTGCAGTAGCTGGGCGAGTGCATGAGGTTGGAGTGGGTGTGCTTCGACGGAGTCTTGGCGACCGCAGTGCTTGCGACGGTCGAACAAACAAGCTGGCAGCTTGTTCCACGATTCACACGCGGAGCTGCGAGAGGGCGACTTTCACTTTCCCGCCGTGCTGCTTGTAGAGGCTGCGGTAGAAAAGCGTGCGCAGCCGGAAAAGCCCGAGTCGTTTGAGCCGCTCGAGGCCGGGCCCGAGCTTGTGCAGTTGTGCCGCGACATCCCGAAACGCCGCGCCCCATTCCGCACCGGCGTTTTGTTCAACGAATGCGCAGATCTCTTCGTTGCGGCGCGGACTGCCGCTGCCGGTTTTGTGCGCGTCGTGGAAGCGATAGACGGAGAGCGGTGCCTCAATGCGCTGGAATTCGCAGTGCGCGCTGGCGCGGAGGAACCAGTCCCAATCGAGCGTGAAGTGCTGCGCGATGTTGAGTTCGCCCGTCTTTTCCCAAAGCGCGCGGGTCCAGAACGCGCTGGGCTGGTAAATGAGTGCACGCGACTTGAGCGCCTCGCGGTCAAATGGCGGTGCGGGCCACAGCCGATCTTCGCCGGTCGCTTCGGTGCGGGCGATCGTGCCGCCGTAGGCGAGGCGCGCCTCGCTGCCATCGCCGAGCAGCGCGGCGACTTCTTCGAAGGCATTGGGCAGGTAGTAGTCATCGCTGTTCAGCCAGGCGAGAAGGTCGCCGGTCGCGCGGCGGAAGCCTTTGTTGATCGCGTCAGCCTGGCCTTTGTCCGGCTCGGAGACGAAGTGAGCGATTGCGTCGCCGAAGCCGCGGACGACATCGCCGGTGCCATCGGTGCTGCCGCCATCAATCACGATGATCTCGGTGCGTAGGTAGCCGAGCGCGATGATGGAATCGAGCGTCTGCCCGATGAACTGCGCCTGATTCAGCGTCGGCACGACGACGGAGAGCCTCGGGGCGCTCATGCGTTTGCGATTGCGAGAAAGTTTTGGCCGACTTCGACGATCCGCGTATCGGCGCGTGCACGTGCGGCGGCTTCGGCGCTTGCGTCGGGGCCGGGGAAGAGTCCCGTCCATGCAGTTTCGAGCAGGCTCGCGAGCGCGGCAGAATCGTCGGGATTGAAGAAGCGCGCACCGGGCGGGTTCTGCTCCTTGTGGACGGCGAGGTCGCTGAGGAGCATGGGCTTGCCGAGCACGCGGGCGTCTTCGACGACGGTGCTCCAGCCTTCAAACTTCGACGGCTGCACGACTGCGAGGCTGCGCCGGATCAGTTCGATTTGCAGGCGGCGCGGAACCATGCCGAGGAGCATCACCTGAGCGCCGAGTCCGGCTCGGTGGATTTGCTGGAGGATGGCGCCGGCATAATCCGGCTTGCGATAATCCACGAGCGCGCCGGTGCAAATGATGGCCGGGCGGATTCCGCGCGCGGCGAGCAACTCCAGCGCGCGGAAGACAAGGGCGTGGTTTTTGTGCGACCAGAATTGATTGCACACCGCGAAGAACCGCGGCGGCAGCCACGCGAGGTCTTCACCGGTGAACGGCTCATACCATTCCGCCTGCGGGAACGTCGCGAACGTGAGCACGGCGGTCTTGTTTTTCGCGTCGGGGAAAAAGCGGGCGAAGTCGCCAGCCGCGCTTTTGCTGCTGAAAACGAGCAGCGGTGCCTCCGCGATGAGCGCCTCGATGCCGCGATCGCGGCGCGCGATTTCTTTCGGCGAGAAAAGCTGCGGCAAGTGCCGGTGCTGGAAATCCGGCACCCAGCCCGCCCAGCGCGCGCGCAGGCCGAGAGGGAACGTCGCGCCGAGGTTGTAGCCGTTGTCGTAGGTGAGCGGATACACGAAGTCCGCGCCGCTGCGCTCGACCGCGCGGAGAAAGTCGCCATTTGTCTTGCGAAAGCGACCAAGCAGCGACGCGCGGTTTTTCACCGGCACGGGCACGACGTCGTCGAACAGCGCCGCGTGCGGCCCGAACTCCGCGCGCAGCGGCTCGCCGCAAAGCAGTGTCAGGCGCGCCGAGGAATCCGCGGCGCGGATGGCGCGCGCGAGGTTGCGGATATACTCGGAGCCGCCAGCCCAGCCGGCGCCGCCGTGGGCGATGAGGGAGATGGTCATGGTCGTAGCTCGGACAATCCTGTCCGCGGTTTCTACTTTCCTGCACAGCGGACAGGATTGTCCGCATTACGTCGCACCCATTGCGCCGCCTCCGCGATTCCCGCTTCTAGCGTCACGCCGGGCGCAAAGCCGAGCGCCGCGATCCTTCCAATGTCGGCCCGCCAGTTCAGCGGGTCGCCTGCGCGAACTTCCCCGTCGAACTTCGCGGTCGCATCCACACCGAGCGTGGAGGCGAGCAGCGCGGCGAGATATGCGATGGTTGTCTCGCGACCGGAGGCGACGTTGTAGATTTCACCGTCGGCGGGCGCTTTCTCCGCGAGGAGCGCGAGTGCCGCAGCGATGTCGGCCGGGTGAATGAAGTCGCGGCTTTCGCGCCCGGTGCCTTTGAGCGAGAGCGCGCCTTTGGTGAGCAGGCGTTCGCAAATGTCCCACACGACTTGTTTGCGGAGGCCGGGGCCGTAGGCGGAAAAAATGCGCGCGGAGACGGTCGGCAGGTCGTAGATGCGCGAAAATTCCTGGCAGAGCAGCTCGCATTGCCGCTTGTGAAATCCGTAGGGCGACATCGGCGCGAGGTGCTGCTTTTCGTCAATGGGCAGCGTCTTTGGATTTCCATACACCGCTGCGCTGGAGAGCAGGATGAAGCGGCACTTCGGCGCGTGCTGGCGGAGCGCGTCGAGCATCTCGAACGTGAGGCCGACGTTGGCGCGGAAGTCATTCGCAGGATCACTCATCGAGAGCGGGACGGATGCGCTGCCCGCGCAGTGGATGCAGACATCGGGCCGCGCTCTTACGAGAAAATCGGGCAGCGCGGGCGAGGGCAGCGCGAGTTGCGTATAGCGGATATTCGTGCCGAGTTGCGGATCAGCGAGCGCGTCAATGCCGGTGACCTGCCAGCCGTTCGCAACGAAGTGCCGCGCGATGTGGCGACCGAGGAATCCGCCAATGCCGGTGATGAGGATGGCTTTCATTTACGTGGCAGCGTGGCGGTGCCGCCAGGCTTTGGAGTGCGGGGGCTTGACCCCGCTCTGGCTTTTCGCGGGAGCAATCCGCATATCACGACGAATGCGCGCGAACATGCGCGCGGTTCATCTTCCGTACCCCGGGCGTCTCCGGTGCCAAAAGGGAAAGCGGGGTCAAGCCCCCGCACTCCAAAGCCTGGCGGCACCACGCACGCGGTGCTTGGCTTGCTCATCACTTCCCGACCTCCACCAGCGGCAGTGCGTTCACGATGGCTGCTTCATCTTCGAAGCTCGGAAAAGTAAGCCTGCCCTCCACATCGCGCGCTTCACGGAAGCCGCGTTTCACCCAGCCTTCGGCGGCGGTGAGTGCGCGGAGCGGTGCGCGGAGCAGATCCTCGCGGACGAAAAACGCATTGTTGCCGGCGGTGTTCGAGCCGACAAACGCAAGGCCCTTTCGCTTCCCCAGCGCGACGAGCGCGGCGAGCGATGCGCCGTAGTAGCTGTGCGAGTGGTGCGCTTTGGCCCGCTGGAATGCGGCGTCGTAGGGCACGGTGACGGCGCGGTCGGGGCCAAAGAGTGCGTTGTATTCGGCGACGACAATGGCGGGTTTCACGCACGTGATCGCCTCCAAGACCCAGTAGTCCACGCCGTCAATGTCCACGCTCAGGATGCCGATCTCGCCGTTGATGCCGTTCGCGGCGAGCAGGTCGTTGATGTTCTCGCGCGTGATGAATGCCTGCGCGGCCTTGAGGTTGTGCTTCCAGTAAAGTTCCCAGCCCTTGATGCGGCGGATGTTTTCCTCGGAGCCGTCCATCACGAGGCCGCTCCAGCCGTTGTTTTCCAAAAGGAAGCGCGTGTTTGCCTCGGTGTAATCCTCCACGCCAAACTCGACGAACACAGGCCGCGCGATGGCGACGTGGCGGAGCAGGTGCTGGATGATACCGTCCTCGCCCCACTGCGAGGTGACGCGGAATTCGTAGTCGCGCAGCGGGCCGTCCTGCGGGAGCGCGGCGGTTTGCCGAAGCTCGACACGGCCCAGCGCGGCACGAAGCTGCTGCACCTCGCGGCGGAGTGTGCGGTTTTCCGTGAGGATGCGCGGGATGGCGCGCAGGCCGGATGTCAGTTGATCGAAAAAGCCCATCAGTTGCTCTGGAGTGCGCGCCGGACGGCGGGTGCGTGCTCGTGCGCGGCGCGGACGATGTCGCCGACGCGCGCGATGTCGCCGGCGGTGACGGCGGTTCCGTTTGGAAAGGAAAGCACGCGACCGCACACGCGCTCGGTTTGCGGGAGGAGCAGGCCGGCGTTCGGGTAGTAGGCGCTGTAGGGCTGCTGCTTGTGGCTGCCGGGGAAAAAATACCGGCGCACGAGCACGTTCTCGGCGCGGAGTACGCGGTGGAGTTCGTCGCGGTGGAGGCCGAAGGCGGCTTGGTCCACCTCGGTGATCACGTATTGGAAATTGGAGCGTTCCTTTTCATCGAAGCGCATCAGCGCGATGCCGGGGATGCCGTCGAAGGTCCGTGCGTAGTCGTGATGATGCGCGCGATTCACGGCGATGAACTCGTCCATGCTCTCCAAACTCGTGAGGCCCATCGCGCCGCTGGCCTCGTGCATTTTGCCGTTGGTGCCGATGTAGATCACGTTGTCCTCGCCCTTGAATCCGAAATTGATCATCAGGCGGATGCGCTCGGCGAGATTGTCATTGTTGGTCGCAATCGCACCGCCTTCGAAGGTGTTGAGGAACTTCGTCGCGTGGAAGCTGAAGACTTCGGCTTCGCCGAAATTGCCGATCATTTTCCCGCCATGCGAGCAGCCGAATGCATGGGCGGCGTCGAACATGAGGTGCAAGCTGTGCGCCTTCGCGATCTCCGCGAGCGGCTCGATGGCACAGGGCCGGCCCCACACATGGACGCCGATGATGCCGCTAGTGCGCGGGGTGATGAGCGCCTCGATGCGGGCCGGGTCGAGGTTGTGCGTGGCGGGATCAATGTCGCAAAAGACGGGCGTGATCTCCTGCCACTGTAACGCGTGCGCGGTGGCGATGAACGTGAACGACGGGACGATGACCTCGCCCTTCATCCCGAGCGCGCGGATGGCGACTTCGAGGCCGATGGTCGCATTGCACACGGGGATGCAGTGCTTCACACCGAGCACGGCGCACATGCGCTGCTCGAATTCGCGGACGCACTCGCCGTTGTTGGAAAGCCAGCGCCGGTCGAGGATGCCGCCGATGCGCGCGAGCAAACGCTCGCGGTCGCCGATGTTCGGGCGGCCTACGTGCAGCTTTTCAGCGAATGCCGGTGGCGCGCCGAGGCACGCGAGCGATGGTTGATTTGCGTTCAATCGAAATGACGAAGCGGAAAGAGCGGACGATGCTCAAGGGTGAAGTTCCGAGCCGGCGATTTCGCGCCAGGCGATTTTGGCGGCTGCGAGTTCCCGGGAAGTGAAGCGCGGGGTGTTGCTCACCGGGAACGAGGCCGGCCCCGAGTAATCCCCTGCCCCGTCCCACCCATTGGCGCGCACCTTTTCCATCACCGCCCGGAATGCAGCCGCGGGATCCGCGCAGAGCGACTCGTAGGCGAGAATGTGGGCGTTTTGCCCCGGCAGCGACGCAAGCGCCGCGGTGATGTGGCGGTTCGTATGGAAGCACTGCCCGGCGACCTGGCGCATCGGATCGAGCTTTGAAAGCGCAGCGAATTCCGGCGGCTTCACCGAGTACCACTGCTCCACCGCGCCATGGTGCTTGCGGCGCGATTCGAGGAGCGACTGCATGTTGTAGAACGGCTGCCGGTGGATGTGCAGGAACACTGCGCGCGGAAAGATGCGCGCGAAGAATGGCACGTTGAAGTTCATGTGCATGGCCTTCATCGCGAGCGGACGCGCGGCGAGGGATTCCCATGCCGCAAACTCGCGCCGCAGTTCGGCGATGATTTCCGGGGTGGCGGCGGATTCGTCGAGCGGGCGCAACTCGGGCTCCGGGAAAAAGCGGCGCCAGAAGTACCAAAACTCGTGGGGCGACAATGCGCCCTTGGTTTTCCCGAGAGCGGATTCAAATGTGGGCGGCCCTTGAAAGTCGCCGAGTTCGTCGCGAAACGCGTAGGTCGGATCGGTGAGGACTTTCTGCACGAGTGTTCCCACGGCGGGGGCTTTGTAGAAGCGGGAGAGCAGGTTCGTGGGGTAGGCGAACACGCCCGAGGCAGCCAGCCATTGGAGCGTGAGCGTGGTGCCGCTGCGGGCGTTGCCGAGGATGAAAACGCACGGCAGGCGCGGTTCCGTGAAGCCGCCGCTTGCCTCGTGTTCGGCGAACTCCATGAGGCGGTTCAATTCGACGAGAGCATTGTCGAGCGCGGGGTTGCGCTGGAATTCTGCGGCGCGGGGTTGCGTGGTATCGTTGCTCACAGGGATTTCTTAAACAAGCGCCAGAGCACGGGCCAGCGCACATCTTGCGGCCATGGATGGGAAAGGAGGAGGACTTTCAGGCTGCGTCGCAGGGCCGCCTTGTCGCCGATTCCACCCGCAAATTTCGCGGCTGCATACGCGAAGAAGGCACAGCGCCGCCGCGCAATGGGACGATAGCGCGCGGACGAATGGCGTGCGACAGCGCCGAGCAGGTCCGTCATCATCACGAAGCGGTTCAGGGAACGGCGCGACTGCTCGGCGGACTTCCCAGCCCAGTCCGCCGCACCCCGGCCCTGCGACCACACGCCGCCTCCGTGGACCCGGTAACAGCCCATCGGGCGGTCAATGTAGCCGAAGTCGCCGCAGTGGCCGTTGGTGACGTGGAGGACGAAGTCGCCGACTGCGGTCTCGAAAAACCAGCGCGGCAGCGGCGTGATGGCCTCGCGGCGAAACATGACGGTGCAGGTCTGGGCCTCGAATTCACCGGCGATCATTTCCTCAAGGCGGTAGCGCGGTTTGATCGTCTGGATCGTTTTCGGCGAAGCGATGGGTGCGCCGCTTACATCCACCACGACGGCGTGGTGGAAGGAGGTGGAAAGCGTGCGGTCGGCGTCGAGTTGCTCGACTTGCCGGGCGAGTTTCGTGTCATCGGTCCAGTAGTCGTCGCCGTCGAGCAGCGCCACGTATTCGCCGCGCGCGGCGGTGAGATTGTGGGCGAGGTTGGCGCGTCCGGTGAGGCGGCCGTTGATGCGGAGCTTGCCCGCGTCATCGTGGAAAATGGCGGCGATGCGTTCCGGGTGGCGCGCGGCGTATTCGCGAACGATGTCACGTGTGCCGTCGCTGGAGTTGTCCTCCCCGACGAGGATCTCGAATGGAAAATCCGCCCGCTGGGCGAGGACACCATCAAGCGCCTGGCGGATGAATGGCGCATGATTGAAAGCGGTGACCGAGACCGTGACTTTTGGCGCTGTCATTGCGCAGGAGCGAAGCGCATGAGCGCGCGGCGGGCCGGGGTTTCCACGAGGCGCCAGACGGCCCAGGAAGCGAGGAGCAAGGCAGCCCAGAAAGCGATGTAAACCGTGGTCTCACCGAGGTGTGCCCAATCGCTCCGATGCGACACGAGCCAGCGAATCATTATCTGGTGGAGGAGATAGACGGAGAAGCTGATCTCGCCGAGCAGAACGGCGACGGGATGCGCGAAGAGGCGCGACAGCAATCCACGCTGGGAGGCGAAGACGAGGATCAGCAGCGCAAATACCGGGGCCGCGCCAGCGTGGCCGAGGTAGCTGGTCCAGTTTGGCCCGAGCACCGCAGTGAGGGCGGCCCTTGAGGAAAAGAAAACCACTCCAGCGGCGCAGAGGATCACGCAGGCGATCTCGGCAAGAGTCGCCGCGGCGCGGGAGAACGTCCTGACCGGGGCGCGGGTGATCCAGACGCGGGCGGTGAGCATTCCGAGGACGAATTCAAACAGGCGGGTGACGGGACTGATGTAGAGCAGGCCGGCGCGATTCACGGCGTGCGGCGCGGCATCGGCGTAGGATGGGATCGCGAGACGCTCACAGATGATGACGGCCCCGGCCACGAGGGCGGCGGCGATGGCGAGCTTCCACCACCAGGTGCGGCCAAAGCCCGCCAGCAGGAGGGGGAACGCGAGGTAAAAGAAAAACTCCGTCGAAATGCTCCAGCTCACTGCGTTGACCGAGAAAAACCACGCTGTTGCCGGCACCCATGCATGGATCATCGCGGCGTTCGCAATCGTGATGCCGGGGTGGGCGCCTCCCGCAACGGCCTCGTGGACGCCGAGTGCGAACGCGGCGCAAAATGCGAACATGTGCGCCGGCCACACACGCGCAAAGCGAGCGCAGAAAAATCGGGCGACGGCGCGGTGGTCGGGGAGTTCGCGATAGACGTGAGCGAGGATGAATCCGCTGAGCACAAAAAAGAATGAGACGCCGTGTTCGAGAGAGACGCCGGCAAGAAAGGATTTCGGGATGGCGAGAACGCCCCGCGAGTGGTGGATCACGATCATCGCCGCCGCGAGGAAGCGGAGCCCGGTGAGTGCGTGGATTTTTTCTGTCCGCACGGTGCCGGCGGCCGGGCTGGCGCTGGGTGCAATCAGTTCCATGCGAATCGTTCGCCGAGCATCGCGAACAGCTCCTCGTTCGGCCGGCGGTAGAGATCGGCGAGAAGTGCGCGGGCTTCCTCCGGCATCGGCGAGGCGTATTCGCGTCTGTGGTTTTTCTCCCCGGAGACGGGCAGGCTGTCCCACGCGATGCGCTCGATTCCGAGGAACCCGGCGACGCGGTCGAGCTCGGCGGAGAGATTTTCGCGGCAGCGCGCGCTTTCGAGGACGAGCATCTGATCCGCGGGAAAGTGGCGGCGGTACTCCGCGATCTGTCGCGCGTAGAGGCCGCGCTTGAGCAGACCGGGCTCGACGCGGTCGTCGGCGATGTGCCCGATGAGCAGGCGGACAGTGGCGGTGAAATCGCCGGCCGCGATCGAGTCGTAGTATTCGAGCATCGCAGCGCGGACGTGCTCCGGCTGCGTGCCGAGGCGGTGGAGGACGACATCCCAATTCCGCTCCCGGAGCTGGCGGTGCATATTCCACGCGGAGTAAGCGCGCTCGACGGGGTCGCGCAGCATGGCGATGAGTTTCATTCCCGGCGCGTAGCGGGCGATGCGCTCCGCGACGCCGGGGTAGTAGAGATATGCGGGCGAAGCCTCGAAGGTGAGGGCGTCCGACCAGCGCGGCGCGGTCGGGAACTGGCGGTGGTACCAGCCGGGCCCGCGGGCGAAGAGGGCGTCCTTGTTGAAAAAGCAGACCTCCTTTTCCGCCGGCGGGCGGATGCGTGGATGCAGCGCGAGGTGGTGGAAAAACGAGGTGGTGCCGCCCTTCTCCGTGCCGATGATGAGGAATCCCGGAGCGAGGTGGCGATGGAACAGGCGCATCATGCGGCGGGATCTGCGCGGACGAGATCGAAATCGCGGAGCATGGCGCGGATGGCGTCGGGGGAATTGAACATCAGCACGTCGAGGACCGACAGCGAGGGAACGAATGGCGCGTCGAATTGCGGATACGTGATTCCGCGGGTCTTGAGGAAACGCAGTTCGATTCCCGCGCCCGCAAATTCCGCCACGGAGTACAGCTCCGTGCCCCCGATGGGGTTGATGTAGCGGGATGCGCCTTCGCGGACGGCGATGTCCCGGATGCGCTGCGCGCCCTTGAGGCTGGCGTTGTCGTAATCCGCGGAGGTTTCGACGATCGGGGTGGAGATGCCGAGATGTCCGCAGACGGCGCGGACACTATGTTTTGCCATGTCCGAGATGGTGGCATGCGGAGCAGCAAGCACGCATTGCGCGATCTCGAATGCGGCGGGGAAGTGTGGAGCCCTGCGATAGGAGAGCTGGATGGTGCGGAGCAGTTTTCCGGGCTCGAAAGCGTCCCGATGAATCGTGGTCGCGTTGATCGCGCGGTTCTGGCTGGCGTCGGCGACGGGCACCGTGAACGTGTGCGCGGCGCCGTTCACGAGGATCCGGTTGCGATGCACCCACCCCTTCTTGATGAAGGCCACGTCGTCGAGGAACACGAACCGGTCCGCGGCTGCCACAAGCTGGAAGTAGCCGATGTAGGGGAACAGGTACGGCTGCATGATCGCGAGAGTCACGCGGACAGGTTTTCCTTTTCCCGGCGTTTGATCAGGCGTCGGACGAACTCGTTTTTGTCGAGCACCTCGCGCGTGTTTTCCGCGATCTCGCCGCGGTGCGAATTGCGGAATGCGCGCTTTTCCCACCAATGGCGGAGCTTGAATCCGCGTGTCGAAAATTGCCAGCGGGCCGCCGTCGAGAGGGGATAGCCGAGGCGGGGCATGAAAGGCTTGCAGATGGCCTCGATCATCTCGATCTGGGTGGGCGCGAGGTGTTCGCGGAATTTGCCGAAGTTGTCGCTCATCACCGGCTTGTCGAGGTTCTGCCACAGCGCCACGCGGGTGGTGTCCGCATCGGCCACGGAACCAGTGGCAAAGCACGCGGGCTCCGGCGGGAGGCCGATGAACCGAAGCGCTGCGGCCATGGTTTCCTCCGTCCTGGAAACGAGCGCCTCGTAGCTGATCTCGTGCATTTCCACCCCGTGCGCATCGCGCAGCGTGAACACCTCGCGCTGGTCGCCGAGCCAGGCGTGCGACGCCTCGAATGCGTGGTGGAAAAACGCGGGCGTCCTCAGCCACGAGGAGACGGTGTCACGAGGGTCGCGGTGCAGGTAAATGAGGCGCGTGTCGGGACGGTGGCGGAGGATCGGCAGAGCGTGGCGTGCCATGTCGTTGTCCTTGCAAAAATACGACGCTTTGCCGACCCCGGCGGCCTGCGCGCGGTGGATGCCGTCCACGATGTCGGGGAATGTCGCGGTGGAGAAACGCGAGGCGAATTCATCGAACGAGACCGTGAGTTTCCAGCCGCTGCGCGAGTGGTTCGCGCAGGCGATGAGATCCTCGAGGAGGCGCGCTGCATTCCGTTGTTCCTTGAGCGGGCCGTAGTGGTGGAGGTGCGCGGAGAAATAGTTGTAGAAATGCGCCGGGCGCGGGGCGGCGATCTGGCTGTGATTGCCGAGCAGCTTGCGGAGCAGGTTGCTGCCTGAGCGCTCGGAGCCGAGGAGGACGATCGGCGGAGGGGCGCTCATGCCAGGTCGGACTCCATGCGCCACTGGCCGTTCACGAGCGCGGCGCCAAGCCGCGCGTTGGGCAGTTCGCCGGTGCCGAAGAAGTCCCCCTTTTCCACGATGAGTTTCATCGCGGGCGTGAGGCGGTCGAGCGTCTCGCCCTGGCGGCGTGCGGTGCGGATCTCCGTCTCGATGTGGTAGAGCGCGGGAGCGAGCGGCAGCGCGGGGATCGAGCAGACGAATGCACCGCTCGCGGGGAGTTCGCCGGGGCCGTCAATGACGCGGGCGTGGGAGAGGTCGTTGAACTGCACGAAGACCGGCGTGCCGAATTCCGTCTCGACGTGGACGCGCACGCACAGGCCAGGCCACCGGCCGGCGACGTTGCGGCGGAAGCGCAGCCAGAGCTCGATGTCCTGCCCGCTGCGCGCGGTGCCGAGCGGCTTGCCGCCGGGCGCGCGGAGTTCGACGCCGGTGATCTGCACTTCGCCGCTGCCGGCGCGGACGCCCTCGACGCCGTTTTGCTGGACGGCGACGGGATTGAGGCAGCCGTAGTAATCGAGCGCCTCGGTCTGGGTGCCGTCGAAGACGAGCCGGCCACCATCGAGCACCACGCCGCGTTTGCAGAGCGAGGCGACGGCGGCGGAATTATGGCTGACGAAAAGAACGGTGCGGCCTGATTTCGAGACGCGGTCGAGCTGGCCGAGGCAGCGCTGCTGGAATGCGGCGTCGCCGACGGCGAGCACTTCGTCGGCGACGAGGATTTCCGGCTCGAGATGCGCGGCGACGGCGAAGGCCAGGCGGACCCGCATGCCGGAGGAGTAGCGCTTCACGGGGGTGTCCAGGAATTTCTCCACGCCGGAAAATGCGATGATCTCATCGAGCTTCGCGGCGACTTCGCCGCGGGACATGCCGAGGATGGTTCCGTTGAGGAAGATGTTGTCGCGGCCGGTGAGTTCCATGTGGAAGCCGGTGCCGACTTCGAGCAGCGAGGCCATGCGGCCTTTCACGCGGATGCGGCCGGTGGTCGGCGCGGTGATGGCGGAGAGGATTTTCAGGAGCGTGGATTTGCCCGCGCCGTTGCGGCCGAGCACGCCGAGGACATCGCCCTCGCGGACGTCGAACGACACATCGCGCAATGCCCAGAACTCCTCCGTGTCGGCGGCGCCGGTGAGTTTGCGCCTGAGATCGCTGAAAAACTTCCGCCGGCCAAATTCACCGAGCCGGTAGCGTTTCGAGACGCCTTCCACTTTGATCGCGAGAGCCATTTTCTCAGACCGTGTCCATCACCGTTTGCTCGGTGCGATTGAACATCATCAGGCCGAGCAGCAGGACGATGGCGGAGATGCCGAAGCTCGTGGCGAGCTGCGCCTGGGTGACCGTGCCGGTGCCGAGGAATGCGAAGCGGAAGCCTTCGATCACGGGCACCATCGGGTTCAGGGCCATGAGTTCGCGGTAGCGCGGCTCCTGGATCTTCGAGAGCGGGAAGACCACGGAGCTTGCGTACATCCAGAGTTGCAGGCCGAAGCTCACGGACATGGAGAGGTCGCGGTAGCGCGTCGAGAGGGAGCTCACGATGAGGCCGATGCCGGCGCCGAGCATCGTCATCTGGAGCAGGAGCAGCGGCAGCAGGGCGATGCGCCAGGACGGGTCGAGGTGGATCGAGGGATCGGATTTCGATTTCCAGAGGTAGAAGCCGAAGCCGGCGAGGAACACCGCGAACTGCACGGCGAAAAGCGCGGAACTCGTGAGCACCTGCGCGAGCGGTGCGACGAGGCGGGGGAAATACACCTTGCCGAAAAGCTGCGCGTTTTTCGTGAATGTCAGCGAGGTCTTGTTCACGAGGTCGGCGAAGAATGCCCACGGGACGAGGCCGCCCATGTAAAAAAGAAAATGCGGCACGCCCTCGGTGCCCAATTTCGCCACGCGGCCAAAGAGGAAGCTGAACACGACCGTGGCCATGAGCGGCTGGATGACGAACCATGCCGGGCCGAGCACCGTCTGTTTGTACTGCGCGGAAAGATCCCGCGACGCGAGCTGCCTCACGAGGTCGCGGTAGCGCCAGATTTCGCTGACGGAGACCGAGAGGAGGCCGCGTTTCGGGACGAGTTCGCGGTCCCATTTTTGTCCGCTGTCCGCGTCAGGCATGGATGAACCGGGGCAGGCTGCCGCCATTGGTCGTTCGCGGCGAAATATTTTTTGCGAGACCCTTCAAGATGCGGATTGAGGATGTTGGCGTGCCCTTTGTCGGTGCGGCCCTGGCGGCTGCGGACTCGGGCGGGGGAAGGCGGTCGGTCACATGGCGGCGAGGGGGTGGGAAAAGATCGGGACGACATCCGCGGCGGCGATCTCGGTTTCCTTCGGGCCGCCGAGGAAATCGAGGAGCACCTTCACGCGCTGGCGGGCGGGCAGCAGGCAGAGCACCGAGGCTTCCATGCCGTAGAAAAGCCGCCCGCTCAGCCGGACGTGCATGCCGGGCTCCAATTTGTGCTCGATGGAGAGCGATTCGCCGGGGCCCCAGCCGGCACGCAGCAGGTCCAGTTCGGCGGCTGTGATCTGCGAGGGCTGCCCGCTGAAGCGGACAAAATCAGACACGCCGAATGCGTAGCGGACGCGCCGGTGCAGCTCGGCGATGTCGAAGCGCGCGAAGAGGTAATTCGGGAAGAGCGGCTCGGTGCGCTCGATCACTCCGCGCCGGGAGGCCTTGCGGTGGCGGAGCTGGGGGTTGAAGACCTCCACGCCGAACGATCGCAGATGCGCGGCAGCGACGTTCTGCCGCCGGGGCTGCGAGCGCAGGCAAAACCAGCGCGCGTCTTGGTCGGTGTCGCAGTCGTTGGGCATCTGGCCGGAGATTTCCGCGCCGGGAGGCAAAAGGCAAGCCGGTTGAACGATCCCGCCGGGGTGCCGCCGCCGGCCTCCTCACCTCCGCAATTCGTATTCCCCGGCGTCGAACTCCATCAAATTCTCCGGCTTCTCCAGCGCGAATTCCTCCACCACCGCGCCATCCCCCGTGAACATCCGCACGCTCCTCCCCTCCCGTGCGAGCACCGCCCACTTCAGCCCCTTCGATTCCGAGACATGCGCCAGCGGCAGGCCGTCCGCCGTCGCGAGGAGCGCGCCGGCCTCGTCAATCCCCGCCATCAGATCCACGGGTGTTTTCACATTTTGGAGCAGCGGATTTGGCCTCGATGTCACCCGCACCGCCACCTCGGCTTTCACGGGCTCGTCGCGCCCGAGTTCGCCCGCCACGTCCTCGAATTTCTCCGAGAAGACGATCCGCTTTTGATACACGGTTTTCCACGCTGGCGCTCCGTCCTTTTCCGTCAGCGACAGCGCCCGCATCCGCTGCTCCCGGTCATTTTCATCCAGCAAAAAAACCGTCTCGCTCCATCGCGAACCCGCGATCTGCCTCGGAAGCGGCTCGCCCTTCGCATACGCGAGCCTCCGCAGGAAATCCCCCGCCGCCGAGTAGGCGCGCACCTCGCGCCCGTCCGCCAGCTCCACGATGACCCACACATTTCCCCCGTGGCCAGGGGCTGCCGCCAGCGCGCGTGCGCCATCGCCGAGTTCCACCGCGGCGTCGCGGATCGTCAGCTTCCCATCCGCGACGGCAAACGGCGTCTCCGGCCCCGGCTCCTGCGCGTTTTTTTTCGTGAGATCCCAGCCGACCTCGGCCTCCCCGCCGTCCGCACCGCGCACCGTCATGCGCACCTCGTCGCGCCCGGCTGCCTTCACCGAGAGCACGCGCGCATGGCGCGGCCCGTCGTCCCGCGCCCAGTCATTGCAGTGAAACGCCACGCCCCCCGCCTTGAGATTCCCCACGCTCCAGCCGCGCACGCGATACTTCCCCGCCGGCGCCGGCGCCCCCGCATCGTCGAGGCCGTCCCATTTCGTGATGAACCCATTGAGCCCGATTTTGAAATCCTTCCCGGTCGCCTCCCTGTGGAGCACGCGGACGAGCTTTTTGTCGGAATTGAAAATCCCCATCGTGATCACGCCCTCGATCGGCGGGGGCGTGAAATAAATCTGCACTTCGCCGGGCGTCTTCTTTTTCGGCGGCGGCGGGGCATCCCCGTCCTCCGCATCCGCCCTTGAAAAATCGAGACTCCCCAGCGCGGTGAGCATGCACAGAGAGATGATCGGGCGAAAAAGCATAAGCGCGCCGCTGACGACGCGCGGGCAGGATGCGCGAAAGATGCACCGGTATGCAATCCCGCCGGGGCGAAACCGCCCGCCCACTCGGGAACCACTGATTTAATCCACGGAAGTCACGGAAGGACACGGAAAGGTTGCGAACGACCGACACCCACCCTGTAAAATGAAATGTTTTCCGTGCTTTCCATGTCTTCCGTGGACAACACCGGAATAAATCAGCGTTTTCCTCGAGGCTGATGACGGACGCCGCCCTCATCACCCCCCTTGACGCGCCCTTTCCCCTACTTCGCCCGGGCCTGGATCTCCGGCCAACGCTTCAAGAACGCCTCGGCCATGATCGTGTGGCCGATCCCGTTTGGATGGATCGGGTCGCGACCGTGCGCCTCCTTCACCCGCGGCAGCATCGCCCCTCGCACGTCCACGACCCACACATCCTTCCGGCCATCGAGCGTCAGCAGCCACTTCGCGTAGCGGGCCATCACCTCGTCGTAGTACGGAAACGGCGTCCGGTAGCCAAATTTGTTCGCGTCCTTCTCCGCCTCCACCTCGGCCGCCGCATTGGCCTTGTTGAAAATTTCCTCCCGCGCCGCCGCATCCGCCCCTTCCGGGAACGGCCCCGCATGCGCGTAGGGCGGAGCCGTGAGAAGAATCACCCGCGCCCCCGCCGCCTGCGCCTTCTTGATCAAAGCCTCGATGCCCGCCTGGTACGCCGCGAACCGCTTTTCGTTGAACGGATGGTAAATGCCGTCATTGATCCCGTAGCACGCGACGACCCACTGCGGGTTGTTCTGCGCAAGCTCCGCATCGAGCCGCTTGAGCACGCACGGACGGCGCCCCGGATGATACGCTTCGCTCAGGTCCGAAGTCGTCTCGCTGCTCCGCCCGTGATTGATCACGCGCGGCGGGTTCGCCGGGTTCTGCTTCGCCAGCTCCGCGCCGATCTGCCGCACGTAGCCGCCCCCGGCCGTGATGCTGTCGCCGAGAAAGAGAATCGTCTGCGGCGCGGGCTTGTCCGCTTTTGGTTCCTCCGCCCGCGCTGATCCGAGAAGCACGAGCACGCCAGCGAGAATGGGAAGTTTCATTGGAAAGAATGGATGGTTAGGTTGTGGCGCGCGAAATGGAGCCCATGCGCGTCTGCGAGACTATGGCCACCCCTCACCCCAGCAAGGGAAAAGACCCGCGCTGAAAACGCGGGACTATCGGAATGTGATACGATGTACACGGTCGAAGCGCATGAATGCGCGGCGAGTGCCAAATGCGCTCCATCTATGCGGGCTAGTATTACTCCGTTAAGTTAAATCGGCGAGGATGTCGTCAAATTTCATGCCGCAGCAAAAGCAGGAGCCGGTGGATCTCACCAGCCACGGCCGAATCGCCCGCAGCGTCTGCTCCCACGTGACACCAGAAGTTTTTTTTGGCGCG
>CAMAUI010000057.1 GCA_945861385.1 Prosthecobacter debontii | reverse complement strand
TGAAGCCGCGCCCGCCAAGGCGCGCACGGGCATCGCGCCTTATACGTTCACACAGCAGGAACGCCGCGCGAAGCGCGGGCCTTTCGGGTGGAGCACCCGACTCGGGTGCAAGTTTCCGGCGACTCGCCGGAAACACCTCGGGGCGGATGGCTGGCTGAAGGCATCCGGTGCTTCTGGGCGCCCTGCGTGAGCCACGCGCACAGGGGCGCTCGCGGCGAGTCGCCGCGAACGGCACCCGAGTCGGGTGCTCCACCCGGGAGCGCAGCGCTCCGCTTATACCACCTTTCAGAAATAGTGAGTCTCTCGGAGGCGAGCGGAGTGTCGCGGGTAGGGTGGACGTCCCGCCCGAATGAACTTCCATGGCGTTCAATGCAGCGCCGAAAGGCAGCGACGCAAAATGCGTCGCTCGGCGGGCAGGATGCCCGCCCTACCCCGCGCCCACGCCGCCACGGTCACGCTGTCTTCTTAATTCCGAGAGATGGTATTATTTGGAAGCGGGCGACACGTCCCTCGTTTTCAGATCGAGCGCAAAGCGGCGCCCGCGTTCGTCGGTGATGAGCAGGCGTGTCCGGTCAAGTTCGAGCGTGGTGATGAAGACGTCCTGCACATCACCCTCGAGATTCGGGTCGCGGACAATTTTGTAAATCTGCGCGCGCCACAGTTCCTTGCGCGTTGCGGAATCGGTCGCGACGACAAAACCCATCGCGTCCACCGGCGCGGTGTATTCCACGCCGTTTGAGACAACCGGGGCCACGGGCTTTGGCGCGGCGCGCTTCAGCAGGTGCGGGAATACCACAGCGCCCGCGCCGGATGAAATGGCGGCGGGCAAGACAGGGCCGGAAACAGCGACAAGGATGAGAACGAGGATGGTTTTCATTTGGAGACGGGAGCAGGCACTTCGGTGCCCTCGAATTCAATCCCCGTGGTTTTCACGTCGAGCAGCGGGCCGAGTTCGTACACGTTCGTGTAGCCGTAGGTCGCGAGTACGATGTAGGTGGAAATGTTCAGCGACGCCGGTGCTATTTTCCCGGCCAGCGACACCGGGGCGCCGCGGAAGTTGTTGTTGCAGTAGATCAGGATGCGCGTCGTCTTTTCCGGGATGACTTTTGCGAGCGACTCCACAGTGAAATCTGTGAAGGGCAGACTGATCGCGCCGCGAATGTGGCGGAGCTTGAACTTGTCCGCGCTGCGCGCATCGAGCACGACCGTTCCGCGCTCCGCGGCTGCTGTGATGAATTGATCCTCGGTCAACCGCCGCTTCTCGCGCACGGGTTGCACTTCGCTGGCGATCCGGAGGTGTTTTGTGTAATCAATCAGTTCGTTGGGGATCGGACGGGCAGCAGCGATTTTCTGCTGTGGCGAATTTTCTACAGCGTAGAGCGGCGCGAGCACTGCGATGGTGAAAAGGATTGGCAGTTTCATTTTGTGGATTCTGTCTGCGGTTGGGCATTCTCATCGAAAACATCGTAGCCGAGCCTGGCTTTCAGCTTCTCGCGCATGATCTCGTTGTAAACGCGGGCACCTTCGATGATGCCCTCGCTGACCACGCATCCGGCGATCACTTTCACCCGCACGCCAGCTTTCGCGAGTTGCTGGTCGAAAGGCGAATCCGCCGCACGCTTTCCGAAGACGAGGCAGCGATATCTGTGCATTCTGAAATCCATCTCTGCGTGCATGCGCGCAGCCGCAGCAGCAGTCGTTTTGTCGAGTTTCATGAAATCCGGTAAACCCGGAATACATGCGTTTGCAGAGGCGGCGAGGATGAGGAAGGCGGCGAGTATGTTTTTCATGGTCGTAGTTTATTGGAAGTGGTGGAGAGCAGCGGATTACTCGTAGATCTCGTACACTTCGCTCCCGAGGGCGAAGGTGACGCTGTTGCCGAGCGCGAGCCATTGGGCGGACTCGGGTTTGTTGGTGAGCAGATCGAAGTAGTCCTTGGACGCGAACTGCACGCGATTGCGTCTGGCGTCCTGCTTCACGGACTGGATGGCGGTGTCGCTCCAGGCCGCGCCGTTTTGAGCAAAGGCTTTGCCGTTCACCCAGCGGGTCTGCTGCTCGACAGCAGCGAGCTTGGATTGCACTTCGCCGGCGGTCCCCCGCAATGCCGGCTCGGGTTTGCCGGGATAGCCTCCCCCTCCAGTGGCGATCGAGCTGGCGGCGGATGCGTCGGCAGGCGCGGCGTTTCCGGCAATCGCTCCAGCCAGGCCTTCCGACCTTGCTTTGCCGAGTGCGTAGCCGGGAGCCTCCGCCGCTTTCAGCGACTGGTTCTGCCGGCCTGCGAGTGCGCCATCGTAGCCATCCTTCTTCTCGCTCAGGTCGCCCCAGCTCTTGCGGTAGTAGTTCTTCGCATCGCCGTCGCGGTCGAGCAGGGGCAGGCTTCGTGAGGCGATCGGCACGCCGCGGCGCGCCTCGTCCTCGACGATGAGGTAGCTCGTGTACGGCGTCACGATCGCGAAACGGCGGGCGAGGTCCACGACTTCGTCGCGCGTTTCCTTGTTCTCTCCACGGAGGCGGATTTCATCCAGCAGCCAGCCCACGCGGCGCAACGCCCAGAGCTGCGCGATGAACTCGTTGCCGGATTGCTTCGCCTCAAATTTCACCTTTTGCGTCATGCGCTTCGGCTGACCGTTGAGCGTTCCGTCGAGAATGATGTCGCCCTCGCAGTCGCCGCTGTAGCGGCCTGCGAGCACGAGTTGCTCGCCGCGGAACAGGTCGGGCAGGGGATTCGGGTAGAGCTTCGTCACCTTGATGCCCGCGGGAAATTCGAGTTTCAGGTTCGTCAGCAGCGGCTCTTTGATCTTGGTGAAGAAGTTGGAGACTTTCACCTCCAGGTCTTCCTCCGGCAGCACGAACTGCGAGGCGGCCTTGGTGCGCTCCGTGATCTTGTCGAGCAGGTGCGTGTTGATGTCCGTGCCGATGCCGAAGCAGAAAATCCGCGTTGTCGCGCCCTGGTCGCGCGCCACTTTCGCCACGATGCGATCCTCGTCCGTCTCGCCGATTGTCGGCTTCCCATCCGTCAGGAAGACCACGACAAAAGGCCGCGCGGAGTCCGCCGGGCGCAGCTTCAGGGATGCTTCCAGGGCATCTGCGATCGCCGTGCCGCCGATGGGTTTCAGGCCCTTGATGAAGTCGAGCGCCTTGTCGCGGTTCTCCTTTTTCGCATCCACGAGTTTTTCAAACAGCGGCTCCGCCTCCGTGGAAAATCGCACGATCTCGAAGCGGTCCGTGTCGTTCAGGTTTTCCACGCAGAAGTTCATCGCCTTTTTCGCCTGTTCGAGCTTCCGGCCGGCCATGGAGCCGCTCGTATCCAGCACGAAGACCACGTCCTTGGGATTCACGTCCTTCGCTTTGGCCATGTCCGCGCCCGGCGATGCGAGCAGCAGGAACCATCCGTCCTCGCCGTCCTTTTTGTGGGTCACCACATGCACGCCCACCTCGGTTTCCGCCGTGGAATAGAGCAGTTGAAAATCCGTGTCGGGCCGCACGTTGGCCGTCTCCCAGCCGACGGTGGCGCGCTTGTCGCCGTCGCGCTTGATCTCCACCGGGTGCGATGGCGAGTAGAGGGCCTTGATCGGCGAATCCGCAGCGATGCTCACGCGGACGCTTACCGTCTTCAGCGGCTGCGCGGAGAACTTTTCCGTGTTCAGCGGGTAGAGGTAGCTCGCGATGCCACCGTCCACCTTGAGCAGTTCCGTGTAGGCGAGGCTCACTTTTTTGCGGGAGTGCGGCTCGATGGGAAAAATGCGGACGCGAAACGCCGCGCGGCCCGTGTATTCCAGCAGCGCGGGATCCTTCTGCCTTCGCACGATGTCCTCGTAAATGGCGCGTGCCTTGCCCGCGTCGAGCAGCTCGGCCTCCATGTCCTTGCCGCCGATTTTCATCGTGAACTTGTCGAGATGCGCGCCCTTTGGAATCGGGAAGATGTATTCGCCCTCGAGGTTCACGTTGTTCGGGTTGAAAAATTCCTGCTCCACGCGCGTCGTGGCACGCTGCCCCGAAATCTCCACGTCCACTTTGTGAAACACGACCTCCATCGGCGCGAAGACGTAATGCGGGCGCCAGTGCGGCGGCGGAAGGTGCGGACGCGGCAGCGGGGGCGGGTTGTGGATGATGATGAGTCCGTCGGCCTGTGCGCCCGAGATGAGCGCGATGAGCGCGGTGAGAATGGAAAACAGTTTGGCTTTCATGCCCGCATCCTTCCACAGCGCGCGCGGCGGGGTGTCAGTGCGATGTGCGGAGTTTGTAAGAAAAACGTAATGGCGGGCATGGCTGGGCAGGTGCCGGATAATTTTCCGCCAGCGGCCTCACTTTGGCCTTCCGCCACGGGCCAAAAGCCCCCATTTTCGCAGCCATGCCTACCATTCCACTCGAAGACACATTCACTGACATCATCGGCAAGGCCATGCGCGGACTGAAACTGGATGACCATGCCCTTTCCCAGCAGGCAGGGGTCGGACTGCCGGAATTGCAGACGCTGCGGGGCGGCGAATTCACTTGCTCGGTCGCCGCGAAGATCGCGCCAGTGCTGGGCCTGAACATCGCGGCGCTGGCGGCGCTGGCGGAGAAGAAGTATGAGCCGGTGGCGGCCTCGGTCGAGGGGCTGGCTCAGTTCAACACGCCATTCGAGGACATGACGGTGAACGCCTATCTCGTGTGGGATCCGCTCTCGAGGGAGGCGGCGGTGTTCGACACGGGAACCGATGCGGGCGGGATTCTGGACGAGGCGAAAGCGAGGGGTCTCACGGTGAAGCATGTGTTCATCACACACGCGCACGGGGACCATATTTTCGATCTCGACCGGCTTCGCGAAAAGACGGGGGCGCAAGTGTGGAGCGGGGATCGCGAGCCGGTGGAGGGAACGAATGTTTTTTCAGCCGGCCAGTCGTGGCAGCTCGGGCACTTGAAGATCGAGAGCCGGCTGACGTGGGGGCACTCGCCGGGCGGGGTGACGTATGTCGTCAGCGGGCTGGCGCGGCCGGTGGCGGTGGTGGGCGACAGCATCTTCGCGGGCAGCATGGGCGGGGGAAATGTGAGCTACCCGGATGCGGTGAAAAATAATCTGGAGCAAATCCTGACGTTGCCCCCCACGACGGTGCTGTGTCCGGGGCATGGCCCGCTGACGTCGGTGGCGGAGGAGCAGAAGAACAATCCGTTCTTTGCATTGTAAGAGCCGACCATGCGCACGCTGCGGTTGTGTTTCGTAGCGGTGGTCATTCTCTGTTCCGCAAGAGCGGAGGAGAATCACGGTGCGCCCCCGGTGGCGGAAAAGGCGAAGGCGCGAAAGTCGGTCCCCATCGCAGGTGGCTGGGTGCTGACGGCGGCAAGGCACGAGAAGACGAAGACCGAGGGGGCGCGGACACTGTTGCTGACCGCGACCGGGGAGCCTGTCTTGAACCGTGCCTCAAAAATCATCGGTGGTGCCGCGGACATCACGGCGAAGGCGGAGAAAATCGAGTGCGACTTCGTGCGGAAAAAACTGGTCCTCAGCGGGAGTCCGCAGTTCCGGCAGGTGAACCCCCGGACGAAGGCGGCGGTGAAAACGATCACAGGCGAAGCGGGGACGCTGATCGAAATTCCTCTCCGCTACGGCGTGGACGGGGGCGATCTCAAAGTGGAGGGCGCGCACAAAGTCACTCCCGGCGACACTGGCGCGCCCGAAGAGAAATGATCCCCGTGCGGCGGCGAATCCGCGTGGGCGTGCAACCGGCGCGCGGTGTTCGGCGCGGTGCGCTAGAATGTAGCTGGCCGGAGCAGCGACCACGCGCGCGTGAAGTGCGCCTCGTCGAAGCCCATCGCGAGCTTCAGGCGGTAATCGCGTTCGAGGACGTTCGGGCATTTCTGCCAGCGGCGGTATTCGGCCCACGGCACGAGCCGGCGGAGCGCGGCCCACAGCCCGCTGCATGGCACGGGGAAATCGCTGCCATGCAGCAGCCGGTCGCGCAGCAGGCCGGGCACCACGCAGCGCGCGGCGTGGCGGCCGCGTAGCGGCACATTCCACGCACTGGTGTCGCCGTGGAGATTCGGGAACCGATCGAGCATTTTCACGAAAGCGTGGAAATACTCCGGATCGCCGATCCCGCTCTTCGTCGCGCAGTGCGCCGCGATCACCGTCACGCCGCATTCGAGCGGCAGGGTGAGCACGGCGGGATCCGAGTAGGCCGCATTGATCACCTGCACGGTGTGTTCACCGCCGGTGTGCGCGAGCAGCGGCAGCCGGGCCTCCGCCATCCGCTCCCAGAATCGCCGGTAGCGCCGGTCGTTGCAGTCCACGTTGTTGCAGTTGGGCAGCAGTTTCAGCATCACTGCGCCCGCTTCCAGGCAGCGTTCCAGCTCGTCCATCGCGTCCCGCCGGGCCGGATGAATGCTGGCCGCCGGAAGGAATTCCGGGTGCTGCCGCGCCAGCCGCAGCACGTAATCGTTCGGTACATAAAAGGAACCTGCATCCAGCTTTTCACCATTCGCCGAATACACCTCATCCTGCGCGAGCAGGACGAGGGCGCCGAGCGATGATTCGCGCACGAGCGCGAGCAGGTGGTTCGCATAGCGGTCGTCAAATTCCGGCGCCTGGAGCGAAAGCCCGCGCAGGCCGATATGGCGGAGCATGTATGCGCCCATCGGCTTCTGCCACCAGGTCGCGCCGAGTTTCACCCAGCAGCCGCTGCCGGATTTTCCATTGCCCACGAGGTGAACGTGCATGTCGAGCGGCGATGTGGTGCGCATGCCGTGCAGCGTTTGCCAGCGATGCGGCGGAACGCAACCCCGCGCTTTTGCAGGAGGGAAGCATCACCCGCCGCGATGCCACGGAGATTTCCCCCTCGCAGTGAAGCCGCGCCCGCCAAGGCGCGCACGGGCATCGCGCCTTATACGTTCACACAGCAGGAACGCCGCGCGAAGCGCGGGCCTTTCGGGTGGAGCACCCGACTCGGGTGCCGTTTCCGGCGACTCGCCGGAAACACCTCGGGGCGGATGGCAGGCTGAAGGCATCCGGTGCCCCTGCCCTGCATGAGCCACGCGCACAGGGGCGCTCGCGGCGAGTCGCCGCGAACGGCACCCGAGTCGGGTGCTCCACCCGGGAGCGCAGCGCTCCGCTTAGCCCTTCCTGTTGTCTGAGTGTGAAAATCGTATTACTTCTCCACGTCGTCCAGCTCGAGGTAGGTGGGCGTTGAATCCGCACGCTGTCCGGCGGCGCTTTCAATGCGGAGCTGCTTTGGCAGCCAGAAACCTTCGCGTTTCATCACACTGCGGACGGTGAAGCGGCGCGCCCACTTGTCCGTGTCACCGAAGCTCTCGGCCTTCATCAGCGCGCCGTCCTCTTTTCCAATCCAGAGCAGCACGCGGCTGTACTGTGACTCACCGCGGGCGGGCGGGCGGACCTCGACTTTCCAGCAGGCGTGCGCGGTGATGATGTCGCTGCCAACGACCTTTGCATCGCTCCAATACAGGAAGCGCATCGCGAGATCCTCGTAGCTGATGTCCGTGCCGCGCACAGGGGCGTCGAACTTTGCAGGGGTGATTTTCGCCGTCCTGCCGCCTTTGCGTTCCTCGAGCGTGGCGCCTTTTTCGCCGAGCCGCAGGGTGAGGGAGTCGCTGGTGTCGGTGAATTCGTAGCGGATGGAGCCTGCCTCGATTTCCAATCGCAGCGGATGCTTCACACGACCCATGCGGAGCTGGCCGGTGAGCTTCCAGTCCTTTGCACCCTGCGCGAGGCGGACGGAGCGGAGCAACTCACGCGCATCGGGTGCGGCGTCGTCAGCCCGGATGGACGTGGCGCATGCGAGCGCCGCGGTGAGCAGGAGCTTTACAGAAAGGAGTCGGGCCATACGCTCGCGAACTTCCGCCAACTCCGGATGGATCAAAAGCTCCTTTTTCTCATCAACCGTGAATGGACATGTCCGGCGCTCGACCGGGTGATGGTCGTGATGTCGAGCGCCGCGCTGTGGGTGGTGCCGCTCGTGCTCGCGTGCGTGGCGGCATTTCTGCGCGGTGGTTTCAAGGGGCGGGTCTTTGTCGTGCTTGCGCTCGTGGCTTTTGGAATCAGCGATGGCGTCGTCGGGCGCACGGTGAAACGGAGCGTCGGCAGGTTCCGCCCGCACCAGACGGAGGCGGGCGTGCGAATGCTCGATCTCACCGCGCCGGCGATCAATGGCCTCTTCACGCCGCTCAAGGAGAAGATTTCACTCGGCAGCGTAAGCTCGGAACCCGGCGCGGAGGGGCGTTCGTTTCCCTCGAACCACTCGTCGAACACGCTCGCAGTGGCTTTCATCGCATCGGTGCTGTGGAGGTGGGGCTGGCTTGCGTTCATGCCCGCGCTGCTCGTCTCCTACTCGCGGGTGTATGTGGGCGCGCACTGGCCGAGCGATGTCGCCGCTGGCGTGTGCATCGGCGCGGCGATTGCGGCGTTTGTGGTGGTGGCGGCGGAGCTTTGCTGGCGCCGGTTCGGCAGGCGTATTTCCGCGGATGCGGCGTCACGGCATCCCTCCCTCATTTTCCCATGAATATCCGCCTCCTCGCGCTGCTCATCGTCCTTACCGCGCTGCGGCTCGTGTGCATCGGGCGTGTCGGGCTTTCGCCGGACGAGGCCTACTACCACGAATGGAGCCAGCGGCTGGACTGGTGCTATTTCAGCAAAGGCCCCGGCATCGCGCTTGCGATGCGCGCGAGCACGGCGCTCTTCGGCCACGGGGAGTTCGGCATCCGGGCGTTCGCGCCGCTCCTCGCGCTCGGATCGAGCCTGCTGCTCTTCTGGCTCGCACGCCGCATTTACGACGCGCGCGTGGCGGCATGGGTGGTCGTGGCGATGAACGTCACGCCGCTCTTCAATGTCGGCGGCCTTATCATGACGATTGATCCGCTCTCGATCTTTTTCTGGATTGCGGCGCTCTGCACGCTGTGGCTCGCGCTGGAAAAAAGCCCCGCCTTCTCGCTGTGGTGGCCGCTGAGCGGAGCGATCATCGGCTGTGGCTTCCTGTGCAAATGGACGAATGCCGTGCAGCTTCTCTCCGTGCTGCTGCTGCTCGCGCTCACACCGCGCCATCGCCGCGAACTGCTGCGGCCAGGCTTCTGGAGCATGATCGCCGTGTTTGTGCCGTTCGTCGTCCCCGTGTGGCAGTGGAACGAGGCGCACGGCTGGCCGACCACGCATCACCTTGCCTCCCGGGGTGGGCTGGATGCGCCGTGGTGGAAGCTGGATTTCACGTCGTTCGGCTCATTCCTCGGCTCGCACTTCGGAGTATATTCGCCGCTCATTTTTGCCGCGATGCTCGTCGCTTTGTGGGCAGCCTCCCGGGACTCGCTCATGCGCTGGACCGCCGCCACGGTGCGTGGCCTTCGCGCCGCCCCGCACGGGCTCAGGCACCACCCGGTCGCCGTCGCACTCACCGTGCTCCTGGCGCTGGTTTTCCATTTCGCCGGGAACTTCACGGACATCCCGGCGCTGCACCGTGTAGCGGTTCTGATTCCTGTGGTTGCCGTGATCATCGCCATCGGCCGCTGCAAGGATGCCGCGAACATGCACTGGCGCTCGCGTTTCCTCGTCGCGTTCGCGCTGCCGCTCGTCATCGGCTACGCGTGGATCGCACTGCACCACGACGCCGAGGTCAACTGGACCGCGCCCGCCGCCGTGAGCGTCATCATTCTCACAGCCGATTACTGGAAGGACTGCTCCCGCAAGCTCGTTGTCTCCGCCCTCACCCTTGGCGCAGTGATCACCGTCGTGGGTATTTTCCCCGACATCGTCCGCGCCGCTGGCATCCCGTGGCCGCTCAAGAATGATCCCACCGCCCGCGTGCGCGGCTGGCGCGACACCGCGAAAATCGTCCACGACTACCGCCAGCGCGTCGAAGCGCAGATCGGGCGCCCTGTTTTCCTCATCGCCGAAAACTACGGAGTCGCGGCCGCGCTTTGCTATTACCTGCCGGAAAAGCGCATCGAAGCTCCCGGCCACCCGGCGGTGTATGTCGAGGAGTCCCCGGTGCCCACGAACCAGTTCCATTTCTGGCCGCGCTACGACATGTTCGACTCGCGCACCGCACCCGTCACCAACGACCAGGAGGACTCGAAGGAGCGCGGCGTGAATAAATTCGCCGGCCGCACCGCGCTCTACATCACCACGCGCGACGAGGGTGATCCCGCCAGTGTGCTGATCCCGACATTCTTCCAAAAATCGCTCCCCGAAAAGCGCTGGAAGGAACAGCCGGAAAAGCCGTGGAGGAAATACTCCGAGTTCACGTTGAAAGAGAACGACGATCTCCTCCGCAAGCTCCGCATCTTCATCCTCCCGCGCTACCGGCCAGGGACGGTGCTGGATTGAGCCGGGCGCCTGCCGGCTGAAAGCTCACGCCTGCCCGCCAATCCGCGCGAGCGACATCGCGAACTGATTCTGTTTCGATTCGTTCCGCTGCATGCGAGTCGGCGAGAAATCATACGTCTGGGCAGTGCCCTTGGGGCGCATCTCGATGAGGCGCAGCCAGCCATCGCCGCCCTGCGGCCGCATCTGGAAATTGACGAGCACCTGCGGGATCGCGCGACCGGATCGCGTCTTCGTCACCACGCGCCCGAGGCCGTCGCTAACGACGTGGCCGTTCAGCGTCATGATGAAATTCTCGTGCTTCGACACGAGATTCCTCCACAGCTCCTCGCCGTCGTGGACGTCGTGCATCGTGGCCTTCGCGAAGCCGTAATCATGCGGGTTCCCCCCCTGCTTCCTGCCGAGCGTCTTCCAGTTGTAGCGCGTGTCGTTGTGATAAATGAAGGCGTGAGTGAGCAGGATGATCTCCCGGTCCTTGTGTGCCGCTGCGACCTCGTTTGCCCAGCGTACCACGTCAGCGCGCGGCCCAAATTCCAAGCCGAGGATGAGAAACTTCCGCCCCGCCGCCTCCATGAACTGGAAGTTGTTTTCCATCCGCTCCGGCTCCTTGTCATAGCTGCCGCCCCAGTGCGCGAGTTCCCCCAGCTCTTCGGCGTGGAAGTAATCGTTGAGCAGCGTCGTGCGATCCGTGCACTTGCCTCTCTCGCTGTAGTCGTGATTTCCCGGCACGAGGCAGTAAGGCAGCCCGCCGTCCTCGAGGATCTTCATCGCGCGGCGCGCGTTCTCCCACTCCGCGGGCGTGTTGCGGTTGGTGATGTCGCCGAGATGAAACACCCCGGCGATCCGCCGCCGTTCCTTCTGCTCCACGATCCACCGCGTCTGGGCGAGATACGTGTCTGGAAAAGTCTCGGAGTAGAACTGGGTATCCGGCAGCACGGCGAAAGTGAACGCGCCCTCCCCGGGAAGCGGCGGCTCGCCATCCACCAGCACGCCATCCGCATACGGATCATTTTTGGGCCCGGGTTTCTCGGGTGGAGTTGGCGGCACGGGCTTCGCCTCGTCGGCGCCGAACGCTGAGAAATGCAGGCCCGCCAGCACGCTGCCAGTTGCAGCGAGCATCCGGCGACGGCTCCAAAGGGGCGATGATTCAGGTGGTGTTTCCTGGCGACAGGCTCCTTTTTCGTGCATTGCGGTTTGCGAATACTCAGTTCGATTGACGGAACGCACAAGACTTCAGTGTGGAGTTGGAATGGAGGAGCGAATGAATACGGAGGTTTTGTGGCTGCATGCGAGGGGAGATGGAGCCGTGACGCTTCGCGCAGCGCCGGCCCGGCTGATGGCGCGGGACATTTGGAAGATTGCACGCCTGCGAGCCCACCGCTACCGTCCGCACATGAGTATCGCTGAAGTTAAGGCAACCATCCGTAAGATGCCGCGAACAAAACGGCGTGCGCTGCTCTCCTTCATCACCGCTCTTGACCAGACGGATGATCCGGCATGGCTCGCCGAGGTCGAGCGCCGGAAAAAGGAGACGAAAGCGGGGAAGAAAATCAGCCGCGGCGACGCGATGCGCCTCCTCGGCATCACCGAACATGATCTCGCTGCCGCGCGCTGATGCGCCACAAGCTATTCTTTTCGTCCGAAGCGCTCGCCGCCCTCGCAGCGATCCCGAGCCGCCGGAGGATCGCCCTTTTCAAGTTGATGGACGCCCTCACGATCTTCCCGTTCGAGGGCGAGGAGTTGCTTGGCGAAGGCCGAAAGGAGCCGACGTATGCCCGCTGGTTTGGCGACTGGCGGATCGTCTGGTGGGTGGATGTGCCGGTGTTCGAGATTCAAGTGCTCCTCGTGGAGCGCGCTCGGCGATGAGAGCCTTCCAGAGGGGTGAAGCTATAGTAGCGCCGCTGCTCATTCTGGTTGTCCAAAAATCGGCGCTCGTCGGACAGGGGGAGTCTCCCCCGTTCGCAGGTGATGAAAAACTGCATCAGCGAAGCCAAGATTCGCGCGGAGGCGAGGCACCCTCGCAAGACCATACGGCCTCATCATGCTCGTTCAGTGCCGTTCCGCTGGAGCCGGGGAACACTCACAAGCTCGGGAAGGACGAAGGCGGCAGCCCGTGCTTGCTCATCGCCACTGGCCCTTCTGCCAAAGGCCGGGTGCGAGTGCCGTTGGTTTTGGAAAACCTCGCCGTGCTGTTCGATCTCCGCTGCACGTCTCGGCATCGGGAAGAACGCCGCAAGTCGGCACGTTCACCGTCATCAAATGCGTCTCGGCTGATCCCCTCGTTCGCTCCCACTTCCTCGCGTTGCTGCCGGGGATTTCCGCTGCGCTCGGGCGGACGAACGACAAGGCGAAGATCGCGTCCGTCGTGGAAGACATCGTTGAGTTGTTCCGCGCGCTCAGCGCGATTCCAAAGAAGGAGATTCAGGGCTTGTGGGGCGAGCTGATGCTGATTCACGAAGCCAAAGACCCCACCGCGCTCGCGGAGGCGTGGCACGCGGAGCCGGGCGACCGATACGACTTCAACCACGGCAGCGAACGGATCGAGGTCAAGACGACTTCACGAAAGCCGCGTCGGCATCATTTCACGCTCGAACAACTGACCCCGCCGGCAGACACGCGCGTAATCATCGTATCCATGATCGTGGAGAGCTCTGGCGCGGGAACGAGTGTCCTCGATCTACTCGATTCCATCCGCCAGCGACTTGGGCGCAAACCGCAATTGCACCTCCGTCTCACGCGCCTTGTTCACCAAACTTTGGGGGCAGCGTGGCAAACCGCTCGCAACGTCCGCTTCGATCTTGAAGCTTCTGTGCAATCGCTCAGCTACATCGACAGCAACGCGATCCCGCGTGTCGCGCTGCCGTTGCCGCCGAATGTCTCGGAGGTGAGCTTCGTTGCGGACATTGAACAGGTCGCGCTGCTCCTGACCAAAGCGATGAATGACGCAGGCCCGCTTTTCCGATGCCTCACATGCCGCAATCGCTGGGAATGAACGCCACCGCCGCGCGGATTTTGCGGTTTGCGTTCAGTTGATGGATTTCAGATTGGCGCTGCGCAGTGGTCTGTCGCTAAGAATCCCGTCCTCCGCGAATATCAACCGAACCAACCATGAAACTGAAACGCATCACATTCATCCTCGCCATGTCCATCGCCACTACCGCACTCGCACAGGACAAACCAAAGAAACCGCTCGGCTATCAAAACACACCGATCATCCCAGGCACGAAATGGCACGTGCATGACGGGGAACGCCCGCAGCCAAAAATCGTCACGCCCGGCGAGCCGAGCACACAGGAAAAGGCGGGCACTGCGCCGAGTGACGCGGTCGTGCTTTTTGACGGCAAGGATCTCTCGAAGTGGAAACACGGGAACGGAAAGGACGCGCAGTGGAAGGTGGAGAACGGATACGCGGAGGTCGCGGGAGGGGACATCATGACGAAGGATGAGTTCGGGCCGGATGTTCAACTGCATCTGGAATTCGCCACGCCGCCGGCCAAGGGTGACGGGCAGGGGCGCGGCAACAGCGGGTGCTTTTTCTTTGGGCGGTACGAGATCCAGATTCTCGACAGCTTCGACAATCCGACCTACCCGGACGGGCAGGCGACGGCGATTTACGGCCAGATGCCGCCGCTCGTGAACGCGAGCCTACCGCCGCAGAAGTGGCAGCAGTACGACATCGTTTTTGAAGGGCCGCGCTTCAATGAGGATGGCACTGTCGCGAAGCCGGCGGTCGTCACGGTGCTGCACAATGGCGTGGTGACGCAGAATCGCACGGTGCTCATCGGCAACACGCCGCACCAGCAAGTGGGCAAGTACCAAAAGCATGGGGAGAAAGGGCCAGTCAGGCTGCAGGACCACGGCAATCCGATGCGTTTCCGCAACATGTGGATTCGCGAGCTGAAGCCGGTGGATTCGCAGTAACGGCCCCGCGCGGGGCGGGGATGATGAGCGACGATTACGCGCAGCGTTTCGGCGGGATTGGCCGGCTGTATGGCGCCGCGGTGCTGGAGCGCCTGCGTGCGGCGCATGTTTGTGTGATCGGCGTCGGCGGGGTGGGATCGTGGACGGTCGAGGCGCTCGCACGCTCGGGCGTGGGAGCACTGACGCTGGTGGATGCGGACGATGTCTGCATCACAAACGTGAACAGGCAGCTCCCCGCGCTGGAGGGGATGGTCGGCCAGCCGAAGGTGCGCGTGCTCGCGGAGCGTGTGCGGCTCATCAATCCCGGGTGCGCAGTGGTGGAGGTGGCGGAATTTTACACCGAGACAACCGCTGCGGGGCTGCTCGCGCCGGGTTTTGACTGGGTGGTGGATTGCGTGGACCGGATGAGCACGAAGGCCAATATCATCCACACTTGCCGCGAACTTTCGCGCAGGGTGCTCGTGTGCGGCGCGGCGGGTGGACGGCGCGATGGGACGTCGGTGCGTGTGGCGGATCTTGGGCTCGCCGGGCAGGATGAGTTGCTGCGGCAGGTGCGCCGCAAGCTGCGCCGGGATTATGGCTGGGAACGCTGCGTGAAAAAACACGCGAAGGCGATGGGTTTGCCGTGTGTGTTTTCGCCGGAGAAGCCGATGTATCCGCGGTCGGACGGGACGTGTTCCCCGGAGGCCGAGCCGGGCGGGAGTCTGCGGATGGATTGCGCGAGCGGCTTTGGAGCGGCGGCGTTTGTCACGGGGGCGTTCGGCTTTGCGGCTGCCGGCGAGATTGTGAGGCGGATCGCCGCGGGTGGCTAGCGCCAGCTTGTGATGTCGTCCGAGCCTGCCGTGCCGGCGTCATCGTGAAGGTTGGGCCCGCAGGAGTGGATGCGCGGGCCATCGGGCTGCTTGAGATCAATGCGGTACGGCGTGCCCCACGGATCAACAAACACACCGGTTGCATCGCGCGGCACCTTGCCCACATACACGCTCAGCCTCGGGTTGTCCCCACGCAGCGTCGCGCAAATTTTTACGAGATCGCCATCGGGCCACAGTTCATTGTCCACATAGTATGCGCGCAGGCCGAAGGCGATGTCGCGCGTCTCGGCCCAGGCGCGCATGCCTGGAGATGGCGCGTCGGAGGATGGCGGAGACCATGCGCTGCGAAATGCAAACAAAGCGGCGACCGCCAGGAGCGTTGCACTGACGAACACGATGCGCACCGCGCGTTTTTCAAGCCGTTGAAATATGCGGATCAATGACTGCATTTCCAGTCAGCGTGCTGTGTCTCCCGGCATTCCAAGGCCGGACATGGTGCGATGAGTGGCGGTTTCCTGCGACAACATGGCTGCGACATTTGCCGGCATTCCGCGTGCGACGCAAGCCGGCGTGCCGCATTGAAAAGGTACGTGCGCGGACAAAAATCCCTCGGAATCACCATGGCGTGCGGCTGTCGAAAACCGCGAGCACGCGCGGCGATGCTGTGCGATTTTTTGCGTGAAAAACGCGCGGGAATTTTTCAACTGCGCGAGAGAAATTCTCGCCGCGGGAAGTTGTTCACCGGAACCGGAGTTATTCACCAGTGCGCAAGTCACTGGAAACCAGGAGGTCTTGGATGTTATCCACAAATTGTTCACAAGTCATTAAAAATAAGCATTTTACGAAAAATTATTGTTGACGTTTTTCAGGAAATTCCGCACAGTCACTGCAGTTCTTTGACAGAACGAGAGTGAAAACGCGGCAGCCGCAAAGCTCCGCGGAAGTATCTCCGAGATAACTCCGGGCAACCGGAGAACAGTCGGGTGCAGTTGGTGCGCCTGGCTCCCTGTTCAGCCAGCCGGAAGGCGCCTCGCAAGAGGAATGCCGAAGTTGGCGACGGGGCAATAGATCACAGGCTCCGACGGCGCGGGTCGCACCGCGCCGGATTTTGCGACAGCGGATGCCTGCGGCTGGCGGCGATTAGAAACCGCTGAAAAACGTGGAGCAATCCATGGGCTGGCCGAGTGAGAAGCGGACGGAAGTTTCGACCGTCCGTGGAAACGCGGTGACCGGAATAAGGTCATAGTTGCTACCGCGAACCAGCACGGATGCCACTGCCTGCGCGAGCCAACCTCGCCAAAAGGCCCTTGTTCGCAATGAGGGCGCGAAAGGGGCGGTGGCAAACGGGGAGGCACCATGCCTGGCAAAGCATGGAAAACCTCTTGAGGCCGGGGGACGCTAAAAACGGTGCCCCCCGACTGCAAAGACAATGCAACTTGAGAGTTAAGAGGTCAGACCCGTAGCGCGGGGCCAACGCGCGGCCAAAAGCCGCGGCCGTCCCTGCGGTAGAAGGTGGCGACGCGAAACGCCTTTGCAGGCGTGTCACCACCCAGTCTGGCGTGACGGGCACCGGCGGGTGTCTGCCGAACCGGGCTAAGAGGCCTCACTCAAACAAGCTCCACGGAGAAATCCGGGAGCCGGTCCTGCTGCGAGACCGAAAATTGCCGCTTGCCGTGGCAAACAGCGTCGGGGAGCTGACCGCCCACCACCGTGTGGAGCGCCTAAGGTCAGCGATTGGGGAAGAGAGCGTGGCGCACTCCCACTCCCGTATTTCCACACCCCGCGATCCGAAAGGGTCGCGGGGTGTTGGTATTTTTGGGCGGTCGCCTGCTCGCGAGGGATGCACGCGGTGGTTTGTTGATGATTGCGGCTGCGACTGGCGATACCCACGGCGGCTGATCCAAAAATCGTGAATGGGAACTCGCCTTGCCATCGCCGTTTCACGGATGACAGGCCGCGACACTCATCCACTGCGGGGAGCAAATTCCGCATTTCTCAGTTTGGCGGGAGGCGCCGCATGGGCTATCTGACCCGGCAGAATGTCAGTGCGCCCTTCCATAGCATCATGCTGCAAGATTTGCGGATCGCCGCTTGCAGACGGCGGATGCCCGAGCTGCACCGCCCAAGGCGAGCCGCCTGCGACCCCAGCGAATCCCGCGCGTGGACTGCGGCGGATCGGCGGATATGAATTGATCGAGGAGGTTGGAAGGGGTGGCATGGGAGCGGTGTGGAAGGCGAGGCACGTGCATCTGAACAGAATCGTCGCTTTGAAGCTCGTGTATGCCGGATGTCTGCCGGGTGAGCAGGCAGACAGGCGTTTCCAGCGTGAAGCTGAGTCGGCTGCGAAACTGTGCCATCCCAACATTGTGGCGATCCACGAGGTTGGGAAAATTGAGGATCAGCTGTATCTCACGATGGATTTCCTCGAGGGAGGGTCGGTGGCCGAACGGGCAGGGCAGGAGGATTTTTCGCTTCGTGAGGCAGCGATCCTCATGGCGAAGGTCGCCCACGGTGTTCACCACGCGCATGAAAATGGGATCCTCCATCGGGACATCAAGCCCGCCAACATTCTGCTGGATGCAACTGGCGAGCCGCAGGTTTGCGACTTCGGGCTTGCGCGCATCATGGATGAAACGAGCGATCTGACAGTCCTCGGTGAAATACTCGGCACGCCGGCGTATCTTTCGCCCGAACAGATCGAGGGCCGGAAGGACACGCTCACTCCGTCGAGCGACATCTACAGCCTTGGCGCGGTGCTTTACGAACTTCTCAGTGGAGAGCCGCCGTTTCCTTCCGAGCAGGTTCATGTGATCGCGAGGATGGTGGTGGAGGAAATGCCGGGCCGGTTGCTCGCGAGTTGCTCGGGCGTGCGCATCCCGGTGGATCTCTCGACGATCTGCATGAAGTGCCTCGAAAAGGATCCCAAGAACCGATACGCGACGGCGCTGGGACTTGCCGAGGATCTCGAGCGGTGGATCCGCGGCGAGCCGATCCTCGCCCGCCGCACCGCGCCAGCGGAGCGGCTCTGGAAATGGGCCAGGCGCAAGCCGCTGGTCGCTTCACTGTGGTTTCTGGTGACCGTCCTGTTGCTGGTGGTGGCGGGCGTCGCGACGGTGCTCGAGTTGCGTGTCGAGAAACAGCGCGCGATCGCGGAGGATCTCGCCCGGCGCTCGCAGCACCGGCTCGCACGGCAGCTTTCGCAGAGCGCGCAACATCTCATCGAGCAGCATGACTGGCTGCGCGGAATGCCTGCGCTTGCAGAGGCGATCCGCATCGGCACCGGCAACCGCCGGCTCGATGAAGTGAACCGGATTCGCTTCGGCGTGCTGCTGCGGAACGCCCCGGGCCTCCGGGCGGCATGGTTTTCCGGCGAACCAATCTTCCGCGCCGAAGGGAATCAATCCGGGACGAGGCTGATGCTGGCGACTCGCCGGACGGTCGAAGTGTGGGATGTGGAAAAGGGCGAACGGATCGGCGGGCGTTACACCCCGGATGCGGGAATATCCAACGTGTCCTTTGACTCGGCGCAGGGCCGATGGGCTTCGGTCGAGACGGCCGGGGGGCGCTGCCATGTCTGGCGTCCGGATGACGGGGTTGTTCGTGATGTGGGCGAGGGCAGCGTCCATTCACCTCCGGACGGCTATCTCCTTCGCGAAGGATTGTTCGTGCTGTTCAAGGACGCCTCGTGGGAGGTGCAGGCCGCGATGCGTGATGAGCGGATTTCCGGGCCTTTCAAGTGTGTGTCCCGCATCCGGTGGGCGGCCGCATTGCCGGGCCTCACGCGGGTGATCGCGTGTGACGAGGATGATGCGGTGCATCTCTGGGACATGCGTACCGGCGTGGACTTGGTGCCGCCGATCAAGCTTGGCGCGGGTTCGCGGGGCATTGCATTCGACGGCTTCAATTCTTTCACACGCACAGCGGTGCTCCACCGTTCACGCGAATGCTGGGTTTTGGACTGTATGTCGGGGGAAATCCTGGTGTATCACGAAAACCTGGCGGACATCCCGCAGTCGTTCGGCCGCGATGCAAACGGAGAGTGGGTCTTCCTCACGAGGAACGACGAGGGCGTGGCCGTCCGCAACCTCGCGACGGATGTACTGCGGTGGCCTGCGTTTCATGGAGCGCTGGGATTTCGTGGCAGCTTCGCGCCCGATTCTCGCTTGCTTGCGACGCAAAGCTGGATCGGGTCGGCGCGCGTTTGGGAGACGGACAATGGCACGCCGGTGACGCCTTACCTGTGGCAGACGGCGACGCCGGGGAGCTGCCTCCTCACCCCGGGCGGCAAGTGGCTGCTGACGCGCGGGGACGAGCCCGGTGCGCGGCTATGGAACCTGCGCGCCAACAACGGCACCGTGGAAATGCCCGGGACGCTGCAAGGTGGCCGTCATCTCTTTTTCGCCGGAGATCCCGAGCGATTGGTCGGTGCGGAAACTAACGGGCGGGTCGTTGTCTGGGATCCTGGAGAGCCGCCGAAACAACTGCTGGAGTTCCAACACCCGGAGGAACTGGCGGTGGTCGCACCCGCGGGCCGGGGAAAATTCGTGCTCACCGCGGGTTCGAGGACTGCGGCGCTGTGGGACATTCGCACCGGAAAAATTTTCGGACACCGGTTTATGCCGGATGTACCAATTCTCCATGCGTCCGCCGACCCGAACGAGACGACATTCGCGGCTGTGCTGGCCGGCGGTGACATCGTCGTTTGGGATGCCGGAAAAGGCGCGGAGAGGGTGCGCATTCGCGCCAGTGCGCAGCGTGTTGTGATTTCGCCGGATGGCCGGCTCCTTCTCGCGCTCAGTGGCAGAGTGGCACGGACATGGGACGCGCGAACAGGGAAAGCTGCATCGGCGCCGGTCGAGGAAGCGGGGGGGCCGTGTATGCAATTTTCAGCCCGAACGGAAAACGGGTCGTGCAGTGGAGCAGCTTGGGCCCCACTGGGCCGAGCCGCGCAAGGGTGTGGGATGCGGCGACGGGGCGTGTCGGGCTCACACTTCCACCGCACTGGCTGGGGGTGCGTGGCGTGGCGTGGAGCCCGGACGGGACGCGGATTGCCACCGGCGGCGGCGATCAGACTGTTCACATCTGCGACAGCCGCACGGGTGAAGCCGTGGTGCCGCCGATGAAGTTCTTTCAAAAGATCAGCAAACTTGGATTCAGCAACGACGGACTGCTGTTGTGGGCGCTCGTGGCAAACGAGGTGATCGTGCACGACGCTCTCGCGGGCGAGATTGTGATCCCGAGGATGCGCGCCCTCCGCTCTGCCGGCTCAGTGGCGTCGAGTGCCGACGGTCGGCGTCTGGCCACGGCAGGCGAAAAGGCCGTGCCGAGGCTCTGGGATTTGAGTCCGGCACGCGGCAGCGCGGATGATCTGCGCGCGATTGCGACCGCGCTTTCCTCTCACTCGCTCGTGGATGGAACTAGCGCTCTAACCCCGCTGAGACAGGCCGAGCTTCACGAGAATTGGCAGCGGACGCGCGAGCTTCTCGGCGGCTGGCAGACTGCGGAGCCTGAGGCTGACGCAGCCCGGAAATCGTCCGCGGAACAAATCAAATAGCGATCGCGCAGGCCCGACGGGCGCGGCTCATACGATTTTCACACGCAGACAGCAGGAAGGGCAATGCGGAGCGCGGCGCTCCCGGGTGGAGCACCCGACTCGGGTGCCGTTCGCGGCGACCCGCCGCGAGCGCCCCTGTGCGCGTGGCTCACGCAGGGTGCCCAGAGGCACCGGATGCCTTCAGCCAGCCATCCGCCCCGAGGTGTTTCCGGCGAGTCGCCGGAAACTGCACCCGAGTCGGGTGCTCCACCCGAAAGGGCCGCGCTTCGCGCGGCGTTCCTGCTGTGTGATCGTATCAATCGTATCAGTTTATTGCACGGGGTGCCTGGGTGCTCGCTTCGAGGAGGCCTTCGCTCATGGCGATTTCCGGATGGGAAGTCGGATGCATGCGGCTTCGTGGTCGTTGCGGACGAGGAGGAGGTCGCCGCTGAGCGAGATGGGGTTCCATGTCTTGTCGTCGAAGACGTGGAAGCGGGCGCGCTCGTTGGCGGCTTCGGGTGTGGGTTGGAGCAGGACGAGTTCGCCGGGATTTTCGGTCATCTGGAGAACATAATCCCCGATGAGGAGAGCCTGGCCGTGGCCGTAGCGGCCGTCCTTCCACAGCACTTTTCCATCGGTGAGATCGAGGCAGGCGAAGATGCCGTCACTCACGCCATAGACGAATCCGCCGCGCTGCACGGGGTTGGAAAATTTCGCCTGGAAGCGCGGCGTCTTCCAAATCTGCTCCGGTTTGAGTGAGCCGGCAGCGTCCGCCTTCAACGAAAAAAGCGCCGCTCCGACGCCATAGCCGCTCGAAAGGAATATGCGATCCGGGGCGATGGGGATGGGGCGCGCGACATGCGGCATTCCTTTTCCCCACGGCTGTTCCCACAGTACTGCGCCGGTGGCCGGATCATGCGCGGTGGCAGCGATGCTGTTGAAAATGACGATCTGCTCGCGCCCGGCGAGCGTCATGAGGAATGGCGAACTGTATCCCGCCGGCTGTGTCCCGCCGTGCCACGCGGGTGTGCCGTCTGCGATGTGGAAGGCGACGAGGGATTTCGCCCCGCCGATGCTGACGACGACATTGCCGCCGGTGACGAGGGGCGAGGAAGAGAAGCCCCAATCAGGCAGGCTTGCACCGAATTCGCCGGCGATGTTGCGCGACCAGAGAAGTTTTCCGGTTTCGAGTTCGAGGCAGTTCAGAGTGCCGAGTGCGCCGAATGTGAAAACGCGTGGGTCCGAGATGGTCGGGGTTGCGCGCGGGCCGCGGCCCGCGATCTTCGTGTCGTAGAGTCCGGAGCTGGGCGTTTTCCAGAGCAGCTTTCCCGTGGTGATCTCGTAGCAGGTGACGCATTCATCGCCGCCATCCTGCTCCATGGTCACGGCGCGATCGCCGACGATGGAAAAGCCGCTCCACGCCGCTCCGATGGGCTGCCTCCAGACGAGATGGGGCGGGTTCGTTTTCCAATCGGGATCGAGTGAGGGCGCAGGCAGGATGCAGTCGCGCGTGGGGCCGAAAAGTTGCGGGTAGTCCGTGGCGGGGATGCGGCGCGCGTTATCGGTGCTGGCAAACTTGGCGGCTCCCGCCTGGAAGCGGAATTTGATGATCGGAATGAAGTCCCCGGTCATCCCGGGGAATCGAAAAAACACCGGCACCAATGCGACAGCAGCGACGCCAATGACGCGGGTGCGTCCGCTCAACCTGCTGAAAAAGCACCACCAGATGAGCAGGAGGAATGGGGCGCCGAGAAAGATGACGATCAGAGCAAGGCTTCTCCTCTGCTCGAATGGCCAGCTTTCGATGGATCGCACAACGAGCCATGCGGCGAGTGCGATGCAGAGGATGATGACCGCGGGCCGCCAACGAATGGGTTTCTGTGCTGACATGCGCGAAGTGCGTATGCGCGAATGGTCAGGCCGCGCAAGTCCGCGCATGATGTGAAACGGAAAACCGGCGCGCTTACGCGCGCGGCTACTGCAGCGTGCGCAGGAATTGCCAGATGGCTTCGAACTGCGCGCGGGCGTCGCCCTTGAGCACTTCGGTTAGCTGCGTGGTTTTTCCGTCCTCGCTGAACTTCGGCATCTTCGTCTCCGGATCCACGCGGAGCGGCGCGAGCAGCCAGCGGTGGTAGTGGGTTTTCCGGATGCGCTGGATGGTGTGGGCGAGATTGATTCCCGGCGCTTCGAAGACGGCCGTGGCGGGCTGGTCTTTCACCCCGTGGCATTGCACGCAGTTGAAGCCGCCATCGGCGCTGGCGAGCTTCGCGCCGGTCTTCACGAGGGCGGCGTCAGCGGCGGGTTCGGGCGGATCCATCATCGGAAACCCGTGCTGCTGCGCGAGGCCGGTCGCGATTCCCGCGCCGGGTCCGCCGAAGCCGGGCATCCGCGATGCGAGCCACGGGCGCGGCTTGAAGCCCTGCGCACCGGCGATCATGGCCGACATGTAGCCGGGCTGCAGTTTTTCGCCGAGCCATGTCAGCGCGGGGATCGCGGTCGGCGGCACGGTCACGCCCTCGACCTCGTGTTCCGGTGGCGGTGCGGCGCTCGTGAGGGCGGTGGTTTCCGCCTCCAATTTCTGAAACACGCTCTGGCGGCCGTCTTGCGGATGGCATGCGGCGCAGTTATTCGCGCGGATCTGGCGCTCCGCGTAATCGGCGGACGTGTCCCGCTTGAGCGAGGCCAGGTCTGTCGCGAGAAAGGAGGCAAGGGCGGCGCGCTGTACCGGCCGGAGGCCAAAATCCGGGGCCTTGTCCGGCTTTTCCGCGAGGCAGCCCTTGGCGGGTGATTTGATGGCATCGGCGAGAGTTGGCGCGGCGAGCGTGCTCTTTTCGATTCCGGGAATGGCGTGGCAATTCACGCAGCCGGCGGAAGCGGCGAGAGCGCGGCCTTTCGCCGGGTCGCCCTTTGCCGGCGGCAGCTCCGCCTTCGCCGCACCGAGCAAATACGCCGTGAGCGCCGTGGATTCAGGGGCGGTGAGGCGGAAGTCCGGCATCCGGGTGAACGGGCTGTGCGTCGCGGGGAGTTTGAGAAACTCGGTGAGCGCGGCGGGATGAAACTTCGCCTTTACGTGCGCGAGCGGGATGCGTGCGTGAGCGTCAGCGCCCGCGAAATCCGGGGTGGTGTGGCACGCGATGCACGCGAGGTTTGCGAAAAGCCCTCCGCCGACCGGTGCCTTTTCCGCCTCCGCTTTAACCGCGGCGGGCTTTCCGAGCGAAGTGAGATACGCAGCGATATCGGCTGCCTGTTCCTTTCCCAGCGGGAGGTGGGGCATCGTTGCGCCAGGCCGAAGTGCGCGGGGAGCTGCGAGCCATGCAGCGAGCCATTCCGGGCGGAAGCGCGCGCCAGCGTCGGCGAGGCTGGGCGCGGTTGCGAGCAGTTCGGGCATCCCGGTGCCATCCCTTGCAACAAGCGCGCCGGGATCGTGGCACGACGTGCAGTGGCGCGTGGCGAAGAGGATCCGTCCTTCGCGCACCGTGTCGCCGGGCGCCATGCCGGGCGCATGCGACCATGCTGTCCGCGGGACAGGTTCGCGGGGAAACTCGTTGCTCCACCAGTCGAAGCGGAGCTGCGCATCGTCCTCACCGTCGCTCGCGAATTCGATCACGACCGCATTCGCTCCCTTGTTGAGTTGCACCGTTTTGTCGGAGTACTGCGCGGCGGCGGCGCCGGCCGCGTCCAGGGCCGGCGTGTTGTTGATGCTCACTTTCACCTGGCCGCGCACCTCGACTGCAAAGGTGTAATCCGAGCGAAGCGGCGACTCGATATCGCCCTTGAAGACCGCCTTGAAAGCGCCCGCAGGGATGAATGGCGAGGCGGACGCTCCCTTCGGCACGTACAGCGCGGCAAGGCGGCTAGTGGTCGTGTCGGTTTTGCCGCCGGCAGAATAAGTCACCGTGAGGCCGTGCGGCTTGTCGTCCGCGAGAACGAGAGCGGGTGCGAAGAAAAGGAGAGCGACAGACTTGCGCATGGATGCGCGCGGTTTAAGGGACGCGGCGGCGAAGCGTCAATTGCGGCGCGAGAAATGGAACACGGCCAGTCCCGCCAGCAGTGTGCCGAGGCCGGCGAGGGATTCCTTGGGTGCGTTCCGCAGGACGTGCCAGAGCATCCAGCCGCTCACGATGAGGAAAATGAGTGGCGTCACCGGGTAGCCCCACGCGCGGACGGGGCGGGGAAGATCCGGCTCGCGGCGGCGCAGGACGAACACGCCGAGCACCGCTAGGAATGAACTGAGCGTGAGCGTGAATTGCACGTAGGTGAGCACACTCTCGAAGGTGCCGGTGATCAGCAACGCCGCGATGATCGCGGTCTGTGCGAGCGTCGCGGCCAAGGGCAGCCCGGCAGGCGATGCGAATAAACGGAACGCACGGTGATCCTCGCCCATCGTCGCGAGCACACGCGGGCCGACCCACTGCATCGCGCTGATGGTGGAGAGCAGCCCGAGCGAGATGAGCAGCCCCATTGCCCGCCCGCCCGTATCGCCAAATGCGTAGCGGCCTGCAATGAGCCCGGCTTCCGCCTGTCCGCTCAGCTCGGCTCCCGGGGTAATGCGGAGGAAGACCGCGTTCAGCGCGACGTAGAGGACCATGACGACGATCGTGCCGATGGCCATCGAGAGCGCCACGTTGCGCGCGGGATTGCGCACTTCGCCAGCGACGTAGGTCGAGGCGTTCCAGCCGGAATACGCGTACATCACGAAGACGAGGCTCGCCGCGAATTCGCCGCTGAAAATCTGTGCGCCATCCCCCGCCGCCGGTGCGAGGGAAGCGCCCGTCCCCGGCGCGATGATTCCCGCGACGATGAACACCAGGATCAGCGTGAGCTTCAGCGACGTCGCTCCGTTTTGAAACCACCGCCGCGTCTTCGGACTCGCCAGCAACATCGCCGTGACCACCGCGACAGCCGCCGCGGCTGTCACATCCGCCCTCAGCTCGGGCCAGACGCCGTGGACGTATTTCCCCAGAGCCATCCCGGCGAGCGCGACAGGTGCGGCGAAGCCGACGGTGATCGAGGTCCAACCCGCAAGAAATCCCACCGCGGGGTGAAACACCCGCGCAAGGAAATGATACTCACCCCCGGAGCGCGGCAGCGCCGCTGCGAGTTCCGCGTAAGCCACGCCGCCGCAGAAAGCACAAACGCCGCCGACCACCCACAGCACGAGGATCGCAAATGGTGAAAGCCCCGCGGCGACTTGAAAACCAACGCTCGTGAACACGCCCGTGCCCACCATGTTCGCCACCACGAGGCATGTCGCCGTGTAGAGCGACATCGAGCGCGAGGCGGACATCGGCATTTACCTCATCGCCGCCTCGATCGCCTCCGCCTCGATCGGGATTTTTTCCATCAGGTTCACAGGGCCGTTGTCCGTCACCAGCACGGTGTCCTCGAGGCGGACGGCGAGCTTTTCCGCGGGGATGTAAATGCCCGGCTCCACCGTCATCACCCAGCCTGCTTCCATCGGCTTGGTGAGGTCTCCCACGTCATGCACATCCAGCCCGATCGGATGGCCGAGGCCGTGCATGAAATACTTTTTCACCGCCGGCTTGTCGGGATCCTGTTTTTTTACGTCGCGCGGCTTGAGCAGCCCGAGTTTCAGCAGTTCCTCCGTCATGTCCGCCTCCGCGGCCTTCTGCCATTCCTTGTGAAGCAGGCCGGGCTTCAGCCGGGCGGTGGATACGCGCAGGACGCGGAGCACGGCGTCATAGATCATGCGCTGGCGCCGGGTGAACTTCCCGCTGACGGGAATCGTGCGCGTCATGTCCGCGGCGTAGTTGGCGTAAGCGGCGCCGACATCGAGCAGCAGGAGCTGGCCATCTTTCAGCGGGTCGGTGTTCGTCTGGTAATGCAGGCAGCACGCATTCACGCCCGTCGCGACAATCGGCTCGTAGGCGAAGCGCGCGCGGTTGCGGATGAATTCGTGGGAAAACTCAGCTTCGATGTCTGATTCGGAAAGTCCGGGCTTCGTCTTGCGCAGCACGCGCTTGAAGCCCATGGCCGTGATGTCGCACGCCGTCTGCATCACCCGGATTTCCGCGTCACTTTTCACCACCCGGATGCTGTGCATGAGCGGGGCGAGCCGGCGGTAGTCGTGCAGAGGGAACCTCTCCCGCACTTCGCGCACAAAGCGGTCGTCGCGCGTCTGCACCTCGGCCGTGGCGCGCTTGTGCTCGTTGGTGTTGATATACACGTGCTCCGCCTCGCACATCAACTGGCGGAACGTGACCGGAAAATCCTGCGCCCATTTGATCTCCCTGATCCCGGTGAGCTTCTGCGCCTCCTCGCGACGGAGCTTGTGGCCCTCCCACAGCTCATTGTGTTCATTGGGTTCGCGGAGGAAGAGCACCTCGCGGAGCTTCTCGTTGTCCGCATCGGGGAAAATCACGAGGATCGTCTCCTCCTGCTCCACTCCGGTGAGGTGAAAAAGATCGCTGTTCGCGCGCATAAGGATCGAGCCGTCGGCGTTTGTCGGCAGGATGTCGTTCGCGTTCAGGACGGCGATGGATTTTGGCGGCAGCAGCTTCGCGAGGCGTGAGCGGTTTGCGGTGTGGAGTTTCGGCGGAAGCGGTTCGTGGCGCATGAAAAGGCGACTTGGTGGCAACACGGGCGCGGATGGTCAAGTGGCGGAATCGGCGCGGCCGGCGATCGAATCGTGAATTCTCAGTTACATGCCCGCCGGGAGCGGGTCTGGATTTGCCAATCCACCCGGTCGTGCTTTCGTGACCCCACTATGAAAACACTCATCACTTCAGTTCTCACAGGCCTCGCGCTTTGCTGCGCCTCGCTCGCAATCCCGCAAGTCTTCGGCAACCGGTTCTTCGGCGCAATCGGCCAGCAGTTCGAGGACTTTGCGATCGCCGCGGTCGGGCCCGGCGCAGAGTTGAAAGGAGAATGGGTGCCCGTGCGCGGGAAGGAGGACTCGAAGCGACTCGACATGACGGCTGTCGTTTTTGGCGTGCCTGCGTCGGAGATCACGGCGGAAAATTCGGGCAGCAGCGGGATGAGATACCGAGTGGTGTACCGGGCCGCGGACGATCGAAAGCGTGGCGCAAAAGCGGCGACGCTGCGCGAGCGCATCACGGCCGGGGTCCGCGCCTACGCTGGATCTGAGGCGAAGGGGACGGCGACCTACAAGGGCGCCCAGATCAAGGTGGAGGATGCCACAAAGGGCGATGTGAGCGTGGTGATCAGCAAGGCGCCGTGATGCGCGTCAGTCGCCGGGCTTTTCTTGCGTCGCTTGCGTCGCTCGCGGTGCCCGTCCGGGCGCAACAGCGCGGCGCGGCATTCCCGGTCGAGGCGTTGACACAGCTCAAGCTGTGGGATGATGCGGCATTCCTGAAAACATGGGATGCGCCCGGTCCCGCGCAGCGTCTCGCGTGCCGGATGTGGCCGGGCCCGTGCGAACTTTTTGGCGTGAAGGCGCATGGCGCGTCGGCATTCCTTGAATCGGGCCGGCTACGCTCGATCACGCTGCTCTTCCTCGATGCGGGTGCGTGGTTTGGATTCAAGAATGCGGGAGAGGAGACGCGGGTGCCGGAGTTCCTGGCGCTTCATAAACAGACCGCGGAGGCCGTCGAAAAAGGGGTGAACGGGATCGGGACAAAGGTGCGCGATGTGGTGCTCGGGGGAAAGACACTGCTCAAACACACCGGGAGCGTCGCGAATCACGGCGATGTGTGGTCCCGCCTCGTCGTATGGCCGCAGCATCTCGTGAAGCTCACGCTTTTCCGCGATGAGGATGCCGCGGTCCAGCTCCTCGCGCCGTACCGCCGCGCGCAGTCGCGCGACGAACAGGCGCGCACTTTTGCCTCACTGATGCACAAGGATGCGAACGGCGACCGGATCATCCGGGGAATCCCTCTGCTCAAGCAGGGAGACCGCGCGTATTGCGGGATGTCCGCCCTGGCGATGATGATGCAGCACCTCGGGCTGCGGATCGAGACGGAGGAACTCGCAGGCGCGGCGGGCATCCGCTTCGGCATCACCAAGGACGCGAAGACGCGCGAAATGTATGATG
>CAMAUI010000056.1 GCA_945861385.1 Prosthecobacter debontii | reverse complement strand
GTGTGCGTGGCTCACGCAGGGTGCCCTGAAGCACCGGATGCCTTCAGCCATCCGCCCCGAGGTGTTTCCGGCGAGTCGCCGGAAACTGCACCCGAGTCGGGTGCTCCACCCGAAAGAGCCGCGCTTCGTAGCTGCGCTCGTGAGAGCGTGGTTCGGTGCGACCTGGCATATCGCTCCCACGCTCTCACGAGCGCAGCTACATGCGCGCCGGGCTGTCTCCACACGACTCTGGCGTGTGAGAAATGCAGGGTGGCCTCGCTCAGCCGCGCAGGACCGGCCGGGTAAGGCAGGTCGGCCCGCCCTCGCACGGCAGGCACAATTCGTCGCCGGGGAAGACTTCGATCGTCGCGCCGGCAGCCTCCATCGCTGCCCTGGTCTTGGGATAGCCGGCGACCATCACACCATGGCGCGGGGCCGTGGCGAGGACGTTGATGCACAGCCCGGCGCTGCCGAGGAATTCGTCCTCCGGGGCCTCGGCCATGGCGATGCCGCGTTCCTGCAGCAGGCGATGGAACGCGACTGGCAGCAGCGGCTTGTAAACAAGCGCCAGATCCCGGTCGAGCAGGCTGATGATTGACATCAGATGCAGGCAGGCTTCCTCGCCTGCCCACAGCGGCAGGTCGAAGCCATGCACCGCGACGCCGAGTGGCGAAAGGATGCGCGCGAGTTGATCAATGCCGGCCTGGTTGGTGCGCACGCCCCGGCCGACTGCGAGAGTCGCTTCGTCTAGCCACAGGCAGTCGCCGGCCTCGACGGTGCCCGGCGCTTCGATGCGGCCGAGTATCGGAATGCCGAGGCTCTCGTAGGCTGCCGCGTGGAGTTCGACCTCGGGCCGGCGCAGTACCTTGCCCATGCGCATAAGCACTGCGCCCCGGCGGGTCATCAGCGAAGGATCGTGGCTGAAGATCGAATCGGCGAGACCGTCGCCCGCCTCCGGCAGCCAGTGGATCTCGGGGCCGGTACTTTCGAGGATGTGAATGAAGGCGTCGAATTGCGACGTCAGCGCGGCTGCGTTCAGCGGCCTGGCATAGTGCCAGAGCGCGGGATCGGCGTTGAAAAGCGCAGGGCCCGGCCGGCGGACCAGCACGCGCCGAAGGGGCGACACCATGTCTTGCGCGCCAATGCCGGGATCACTCATTGCCTTGCACGCGATTGAGGTGCGGCGCGTCCGTGTCAAGCAGCGCGAGCGCCGCGTCGTGGTCAATCGCCGTGCAGAATTCGCCGTTGAGATTGGCGACAGACGTCGCGTGGATCAGCTCCGGATCGTAGTCAGTGCCGTCAATGCCCAGCCTGTTGGTGCAGGCGCAGGCATCGTGGACGAGGTACGTATCGAAGCCCATGTTGCCCGCCATGCGGACGGTCGTGGCAACGCACATGTTGGTAAAAAAACCGGCGGCGACCAGTCGGGTGATGCCGCGACGGCGCAACTGGATTTCCATGTCTGTACCGATGAAGCCGCTGTTGACGTCCTTGATCACAACGGTCTCGCCGACGACCGGCTCGAAGCCTTCCTTCATGCGTCCGCCGGGACCGGACAGCTTCAAGGGCGAGGCCGCTTCGCGCGAGTCGTGGCGCGTGAAAAAGACCGGGAGCTTCCGGGCGCGAAAGCCTTCGAGCAGGGCCTTCATGTGGGTCTCGGCAGTGGGATTGTTGCGCCGCCCGGTGGGGCCGCCCCAATGCTGCAACTCGTCAACGCCGCGCTGGACGTCAATCAGCAACAGGGCCGTGTCGGAACCGAATCGTTGGATCATCGGGAAAAGGGGCGGGGTATTTTCGACAGACTCGAGGAAATTGATGAGCGCATGCGGCAGGTTCTGCATCGGATCACCCATTGTGTCCCGCCGAATTTGCTGCCTCGCTTTCACTTGATGGGCAAACACGGCGGTGACGGCCAGCGCCACGAGGCTGCGGCTAGATTTTTTTCAAACTCGGCACGTTGCCAGGCCGGTAGCGCCCCACTTTCCACAGGCGATGCGCCCGCTGTCCGCGCGAGATGTGAGATACGAACCTTGGCACGACACCCCGCACCCCGCACAATCTCCGCGGCCAACCTATGCGCGTATTCTTAAACTGGTCCACACCGCTGCTCCGCGCGGCGTCCGCATGGTTGCTGGGCCGATGCGAAGACTTGTCGAACCGCGTCGCTGACCTGGGCGGTTGCGTCGTCGTCGTGCGGGGCAGAAGCGCCGGCAGACGGCTCCTTGCGCTGCTTGCCGCGGAGAGCCAGCGCGCGGGCAGGATTCTTGTCCCGCCGATATTCACAACGCCGGGAAATCTTCACGAAGTGCTCTTCGAGCCGGGCGGCATGATGGCCGGCCGCATCCATCGCCGGCTCGCGTGGACGGGTGCCATCGAGCAAGCGGAACAGGATGTGATCCGGGAAGTTTGGAGAACGCCCGGCGGCGCATTTGAATTCAATGCGCGCGCGCTTGCGGGAATCCTCGACCAGACATGGCAGGATCTTGGCGCATCAGGCGCGGACTTCCGCGACGCCATCGCGGTGATGGAGCGGGTGTCTCCCGACCTCGCGGAATTTGAAGGCGGGCGCTGGCGGGCGCTGGCCAGTATCGAGGAGGCTTACCATCGCATTTTGAAAAGCTGGGGGATGTGCGATCCATCGGCGGAACGCCGCCGGCTCGCCCGCGAAGGGGCGGCGAAAAAGGATATTCGCGTGGTGCTCGTCGGCATCGTCGAACTGGCGCCGGCGCTCGTTCAGATCCTTCACGCGCTCCCATCTGAACCCTCGGTTCTCGTCCATGCTCCGGAGTCATATTCCGCCGGATTCGACGACTGGGGGCGGCTCGATCCCGCGTTCTGGGCGGCCCGGCCATGCCGGTTTGACCACGGCGAAATTCACGTGGTGCGCGACGCAAGGGAGCAGGCGGAACGCTGCGCGGAGGTGATCAATGCATGGCAGGCGGCGGGTCTTTCGAGCCAGTTCATCGCCATTGCCGCGCCCGAGCCGGACTCGATCCCGGCGATCCTCGACGGACTCAGCGAGCGCGCCATCCCGGCCCGCGCGGCGCAGGGACATTCCGCGGCTCGAACCGCTCTTTTTGAACTCCTGTCGGCGATGGCCGGGTACCTCGACCGCGCGGACGGCGAACCACCGCTATATTCAGCGGCCGCGCGGCTGCTCCGCCACCCCGACCTCGCGCCGCTGCTCGGCGATTCGATCAACAATCTCGATAGCTATTTCGAGCAGCATCTGCCCTGGCGCATCGGCGATCGTTCCGCTCACGGAGTCAAAGGCATAAGGAGGCTCCGTGGTTTGGTGGAGAAAACAGCGGGGCTTTCCGATTTGAAAAACGGGAGCTTCGCCGAAGGAGTCACGACCCTGCTGCTCCGTGTTTACGGCCGTCGGCGCTTGAATCGGAACGCCCCCGACGGCCGCCCGCTCATCCATGCCTTGGGGGCCGTGTGCAGCGCGTTGGATGAAATGAAAGCGATCCCTCCACAAGCGATGAGGCAGCGCCGGAGCGCCGATCTGCTGAGGCTTGTCATCGAAATCGCCGGTGGCGTGGAAATCCCCGGGGCGGAGATGCGCGACGCGATCGAAGTCAGCGGCTGGCTCGAAGCGGCGGCTGATGATGCGCCCGGTGTTGTGATCACGTCCGCCTTCGAGGGCTCCCTGCCGGAGGGCGCGGGCACGGATCCCTTGTTCTCTGATTTTCTCCGCAAACATCTTGGGCTGCCGTGCCGCGCGAGCCGTTATGCCCGCGATCAATACACGCTTTGGGCAGTCCGCGAAAGCCGCAGGGACAACGGCAGGATCGCAGTCATCGCTCCACGACGCGATGCTGCTGGCGTGCCAGTCCGCCCCAGCCGCCTGCTTGTCGCCGCGCATGACGGGGATGAACTTGCAGCGCGGCTGCTGTGGCTGACGACTTCTCCCGGGCCGTCCCGCCGGGCGGTTCACCCGGGCCCTGGATTCATGCCGCCCGCGCCGGATCCCGCCCTTTTGAAGGAATTCCGCGTGTTCCCCGTCACGGGCTTCAGGACATTTCTCGCTTCGCCGCGGCTGTTCTATTTGAAGCATGTGCTCGGGCTGAAAGACCGCAGCGATACATCGGACGAAATGGACGGCGGACAATTCGGCACCGTGATGCACTCCATCCTCGCAACGTTTGGCGAGCGGTGGATCGGGCGCGGCGGCCAGCCATCTCCCGACGAAATTCATGGCGAATTGCAATCACTGCTGGCCGACTTCATCAGCCGGCAGTTTGGCGCGGACGCGCTGCCTCCGGTTCGCTTCCAGGTACAGTCGTTGCGCGAGCGCCTGGGTGCATTTGCCAGCCATCAAGCCCGCATGTTCGAGGAAGGATGGCGGATCATCTACGTGGAAAATCCCGACGCATTGCAGGTCCCGTTTACGGTGCCGGATGCTCCGGCGGATGTGCGGCTCCGGGGCAAGATTGACCGCATTGACCTGCACCCGGAGCGCGGCTGGCGCGTGATTGATTACAAGACCAGCGCGAAGGCACAGGCACCGCTCGCGGCCCACTACGGCGAGCGCTCCGGGCAGTGGCGGGATCTGCAGCTCCCGCTCTACCTCCAACTGCTTTCCGCAATCGGCGACACGGGGGACGCGCGCATCATCCCGGGCGAAACGGACCTCGTTTATTTCAATCTGCCGCCGGATTCGGCCAAGGCCGGGATCACGCCCGCATTTCCACGGGAGCGCTGCGATGAGGCGCTGCACGAGGCATGGAGAATCGTCCGCGAGGTGTGCAGCGGGACGGGATGCGAGGATGCCGGCAATGTGCACGAATCCGAGGATCCCGCCTTCCTCACGCTGTGCGGCCTGAACGGTTTCCCCGTTCTCGGAGAGGAGGAGGAATAGCCATGCCGCTGACGGTCATCCGTGCATGCGCGGGATCGGGCAAGACCTACACACTCGCGACCTCCTTCCTCCGCATCCTTCTTCAGCGCGGGAAGGAAGGCCACGCGCAGGATCCCGCCGCGATTCTCGCGACGACTTTCACGCGCGCCGCCGCCGGCGAAATCCTCGATCGCATCATTCAATTGCTCGCCGCGGCAACTTTGTCGGACAGCAAGCGCGCGGAACTCGCGGCCCACATCGAGTGCCCCGTTGCCCGCGAGGATTGCCAGCGCGTGCTCCGCACGCTCGCGGGTTCGCTGGACCGGCTGGGCATTTCCACGATGGACGCTTTTTTCCAGCAGACGGCAAAGGCGTTTGCGCCCGCGATGGGGCTCGCGCCCGGCTGGCAGCCCGCAGTGGATGAATCCGCGGACGAGCTCGACCGCGCGGCATTGCGCGCCCTTCTCCTCCGCGCCGAACCGGAGTCGCTCGCGAACGCCCTCTGGACCTACAAACGAAAAACCGTCAGCTCGATCCACAACGCGCTGATCGAGCTTTCCCCGACACTCGATGCGCTTGCGATCCCCGCCCACGACCCCGCGCAGTACCCAAGGCCGCAGGAACGTGTGTGGATGGAGTCGGAAGTCGCGCCGGCGCTCAGCTTCCTCGCAGCCAGTGCCACTTGGATGCCCAAGACGGCCGCGGGCCAGCCGCGGGCGCACTGGGAGAAAGCAGTGCGGAAGCTCAGCGAAGAAATGCAGAGCGGCACCCCCGTCATCGGTGTGCTGGAAAACACGCTCGCGATCCGGGCACTCGAAGGATCGCCGTTCGACCGTGTGCCAATCCCCGAGGCATTGCTCGCCGCGCTCACCCCCGCCCTGCAAATCGCGAAGAGCGCCCTCCGGGAGCAACACGATGCCCGGTTGCACGCGCTCGCGTGGCTGGCTCACCACTACCGGCACGCGCGCGATTCGGCCGTTTTTCTGAGCGCAGCCTACACGTTCGACGATGTCTCGCGGATCCTCGCGGCCAATACCGTCCGGAATGACGACCTCTACTTCCGGCTCGGGACAAAATTCGAGCATGTGCTCTTCGACGAGTTCCAGGACACCAACCGCCGGCAGTTCGAATTTTTCCGTCCACTGGTCGAGGAAATCGGTGCGAGCGGTGGCTGCGCTCTCGTGGTCGGCGACGAAAAGCAGGCCATCTACGGCTGGCGCGGGGGCGACAGGGAATTGATGCGCGGTCCGCTGCTCGGGATCGGCGAGCGGATCGGCACCGCGCCTGGGCCGGAGTTGCATCACAGCTATCGCTCAAGCCCGGCGGTCCTCAACGCGGTGAACCGCACATTCGATGTTCTGCGGAGCGACTGGCTTCCGGGCGATGGCGACCCGGCAGCGCTCCGTGCAGCGGGGCGCGACTGGATGGAGCATTTCAAGGATCACGAATCCGCGACGATCGTCCAAAAGCTGCAGGGCACCGTGCATCTGCACGAAATCTCCGCTGGCGAACTTGACGAAGACGCGGATGCACCGGTCATCGAGCATGCGCTTCAGCTCCTGGGCGGGCATCTCAGCGAGGATCGGGATCGGAAGACTGCGATTCTTCTCCGGAAGAACAAGCTCATGCCCCGCATCGTCGCGGAAATCCGGCGGCGCTTTCCCGATGCCGATGTCAGCGGCGAAGGCGGCAACCCGCTCACGGACTCGCGCGCAGTCGAGATCGTGCTTTCACTTTTCACATGGCTGGACCACCCCGGGCACACCGCAGCGCGACTCGTCGTGCTCACCAGCCCCGTCCGGGAAGTCTTCGGCCTTCCCTCCGCGATCCCCGCACGCGGGCAACCTGCCCCCGGTGAAGCGCGCCACCTGCGCAATCTCCGCCGCGAGCTGATGAACCACGGCTTTGCGGCGCTGATCCGCACATGGATCCGCGCGGAGCCGTTTCGCACCCAGTGCTCTGCTCATGACCTGCTCCGATGCGAGCAGTTGATCGAAGTCGCCCGTGATTTCGACCGCCGCGGCCCGGTCCGGCCGTCGGCATTTGTCTCGCACGTCCGCACCCGCCGCGTCGAGCGCCCGGGCGGATCTTCCGTGCGCGTCATGAGCATCCACGCTTCAAAAGGCCTCGAGTTCGAGGCAGTCATCCTGCTCGATCTCGACGCGCGCACGGGGCACGGCGGAGACGCGGAGGTGATGGAGGTGGGCGGGGAATGGCATGTGATGCCCTCGAAGGAATCCGCTGCCTTGCTGGATCTCGAACATGTGCGCGAAGCAAAATTGCGGCGCGATTTCAGCGAGGAACTCAGCGTCCTCTACGTCGCAATGACGCGTGCGCGCTCATTCCTGGATGTAGTCCTGCGCGAAAAATCCAACACCCCCATTGCCACGTTGCTGCGCACCGCCCTGTCTTCGCTGCCCATGCGGCATGAAGGGTTGAGCGCATCAGCGTGCGATGCCGCCAGCGGGCGCGGACGCAATGACCCGTGTCAGCCGGACCCCGGAATCGCTGATCGCGGGATTCAGCCCGCCACTCCCGCCGCTGGCGTGCAAAAGGACTTGCGTCCGATCCACGTCACGCCCTCGAGCCAGGAGGATGGCGGCACCATCCTCGTCTCCCAAATCCTCGCCCCTGCGAACCGTACAGCGATGCGGCGGGGAGAATTGATCCATGCGTGGCTCGCGAAGATCACGTGGATCGAGGACGGGTTGCCCGCGCCCGCCGCCCTGCTTTCGGGCACGGAGGAGTTGTGGGCGCACCTCTCGAAATCCGACGCAACGGCGCTCGCCGATGGACTTCTCTCGCTGATTCAGAATCCGGCGGCGGACATCCACCGCGCATTCAACCGCGCGCTTTTCGCCGGAAAATCGGACGTCGAACTGTGGAGGGAGAGGCGCTTCGCCGTCGTCACCGACGAGACCGGGGGCGCCGAGTTGCTCACCGGCACCTTCGATCGCGTGGTGCTCTGGCGCAATTCCGCCGGGGATTTTGCGCGTGCGGAAATCCTCGATTTCAAAACAGACACATTCCGTGACGAGGTGGAGCGCAGGAAAATCGGGGAGCGATACGGGCCGCAACTCACGGCCTACCGCCGCGCGCTCCGCACGATGCTGCCAGCATTGCCAGCCGATGCGGTCGGAGCCTCGCTCTGCTTCGCCGGTTAGGCGAGGAGGTCGGTGACGACCTGGCCGCCGTTCACGATGTCAATCGGACGGTTGCCCGGTGCCATGAGACGCTTGTCGGCGTTGATGCCGAGGCAGCGATAGACGGTCTTTGCCATGTTCTCTACTGTGAGCGGATCCTCGGCAGGCTCGGCGCCGGTGGGATCGCTCTGGCCGTAGATGAGGCCGCGCTTGAAGCCGCCGCCGGCAAATGCCACCGAGAAAACCTTGGGCCAGTGATCGCGGCCGGCGTCCTTGTTGATCTTCGGCGTGCGTCCGAACTCGGAACTGACCATGACGAGCGTCTTGTCGAGCATGCCGCGCTGTTCGAGGTCGGTGATGAGCGCCGCGTAGGCCTGGTCGAACTTCGGCACTTGATTCTCGATGCTGCGGGCGATGCCGCCGTGCATGTCCCAGCCGCCGTAGGTCAGCGAGACAAAGCGCACGCCGCTCTCGACAAGCCGGCGCGCCATGAGCATGCGCTGCCCGGCTTCATGACGCCCGTATTTGTCACGGATCGCATCGGGCTCGGCGGCGAGGTTGAAGGCATCGCGCGCCTCACTGCTGGACACGAGCGAATAGGCCGCCTGGTAAAAGCTGTCCATCGCGCTGACGGCGTCGCTTTTCTCCAGTGTGCGGAAATGGTCGTCCACCGTCTGCAGGATGTTGCGCCGGCGGTCGAACCGCTCGGGCGTGATGCCGTTGCGGAGGTTCAGATCGCGGACGGAGAAACCCTTGGTGGACGGCTCGCCGCCGAGGCTGAACGGCCCGTAGGCGCTGCTCATGTAGCCGGTGCCAGCAAATTCGTTGGGCACGCCGGGCACGCACACGTAGGGGGGGAGGTTGTTGCGGCTGCCAAGCTCGTGCGACACGACAGAGCCCATGCTCGGGAATTGAATCGCAGGCGACGGACGGTAGCCCGTGAACATGTTGTGCGTGCCGCGCTCGTGCGCCGCCTCGCCATGGGTCATCGAGCGGACGACGGTGAGGCGGTCGGCGATCTTCGCGGTCTCTTTCATGAACTGCGAAAATTTCACGCCGGGGATCACGGTGTCCACGGTGCCGAGCGGGCCGCGGTATTCGATCGGCGCGAGCGGTTTTGGATCCCACGTTTCCTGATGGGCGCAGCCGCCGGGGAGGAAGATGTGGATGACGCTCTGCGCGGTGGCCTCAAATTTGTCGGCCTCACTCGCCTGGAGGCGGAAAAAATCGCCCATCGTCAGGCCGAGCCCGCCGAGCAGGCCGGCGTAGAGGAATTCGCGGCGGTGTACTTTGCGGAAGTGTGAAGGATCTTCGTGCCAGGTGATTGGTTTCATATCGCTCGTGGTGTGGTGGATTTTGTGGCTTGCGTGTGAAGGCTATCCGGTTTTCACCGCAGGAGCAATCTGTAAGTCCGCCGCTCTCCGGCTGGCACACAGGCTGGCTCTGCGTGGTGGCTGTGTGTGGGCAGACCATTCCGACGGCGGGTGTTTAGGACAATTCTTTCCCAACGGTGCCAGGCCAACCTGACCAGCCATCCCAGCCGGCCGGCTCTCTAACTTGCGCCGGGTGCCTTCATCTCGAAGCGCGGGATCCGCACGAGCACGGCACGGCCCTCGTCGGTCACACCGATGAACGACCCCTCCGCCACGCTGTCGCTCCCGATCACGTGGTAGCTGTTGTACGAAAAACTGTCGCCCATCGTGAGGCGCGGGAATTTGCCCACCACGCCGTCGCCTTCCACGACCACGACATCGCCGGTCGCGTCGGTGACCACCCATTTCCGGCCCTTGATCGTCACGGTCTCCTCCGAGTCGTTGCGGATGGTGATGAAATAAACGAACGGGAATGGCTTGTCCGCCGGGGCCTCGAGGTGCGGCATGTAGGCCACACGGTCCACCGTCGCGCGCAGGCCTTCGAGTTCTTGAATCGTTACAGACATCGGCGCGACGCTACGCACGCGGCGCTCGGGAGCGCAACTTCGCGCTTTATCGCGCGGCGCGCAGGCCCCATGCCCTCCGCATGAATCTTCCCGTCGTCCTTTCCATCGCCGGCTCCGACAACAGCGCGGGCGCCGGCGCGCAGGCCGATTTGAAAACGATGAGCGCGCTCGGTGTGTACGGCACCACCGCGATCACGTGTGTCGTCGCCGAGGTGCCGGGCAAAGTGAGCGCCATTCAGCCCGTCGAGCCCGCGATCGTGGCGGAGCAGATCAGGCTGATCTTCGACGCATGGCCCGTCGCGGCGGTGAAAACGGGGATGCTTTTCTCGCGCGCGATCATCAGCGCCGTGGCCGACACCCTCGGTGAATGCCTCGCCCGTGAGCCGCGCCGGCCCGCACTCGTCGTGGACCCCGTGATGGTGGCCACCAGCGGCGACCCGCTTCTGCGCGAGGACGCCGTCGCGCTTTACAAGGAACGCATCTTCCCCCTCGCCGCGCTCGTCACGCCCAACATGGACGAAGTCCGCGTGCTTCTCGGCACACCCCGCCCGCCCGGCAGCGTCGGGGAATTACGCGATGCGGGCCGCGAACTTGCCACGCGGCACCAATGCGCCTTCCTCATCAAGGGCGGCCATCTCCCCGGGGCTGTCGCCACTGACCTGCTCGTCACCCCCGCCGGCGAAGTCACCGAGTACACCGCGCCATTCGTCCCCGGCGTGAACACGCACGGCACCGGATGCACCACCAGCGCCGCCATCGCCGCCGCGCTCGCCCGCGGCCTTTCGCTGCACGATGCCGTGGGCGAAGCCAAAAAATACGTCCATAAGGCAATCGCCGGCTTTTTGCGCTGGGAGAAAAACGGCCGCGTCACCGACGCACTGCATCACTTCGCCCCGTAGCCGTCAGCGGGAAGGTCTGCGACGACAGTTCGCCGGATGCCACATTCAACCACCGCACTCCCGGAGCCCGCCACCGAAAAACCGACCACCCCAAAGCCAATTGGAGCATGATCATGGGATATGACCCGGCTCGCTGCGTTTCATTTTGGGCTACTCGATGTAGCGCTGGGCGACGGGCATCTTGCGCCCGGTGCCGAAGGCTTTGCCGGTCACTTTGAGGCCGGGCACGGACTGCGCGCGCTTGTATTCATTCTGCGCAACGCGCCTGGCCACCCATGCGACGGTGGCGGGGTCGAAGCCTCTGGCGGCGATTTCTTCCGGTGAGAGATGATCCTCAACGAGGGCTTCGAGGATCGGGTCGAGGATGTCGTAGGGAGGGAGGGTGTCCTGGTCGCGCTGGTTCGGGCGCAACTCGGCGCTGGGTGCTTTCTCGAGGGTCGTCCGGGGGATGATGGCATGGTCGCGGTTCAGCCAGCGGGCGAGGCGGTAGATCATCGTCTTTGGGACATCGCTGATGACGGCGAGCCCGCCGCACATGTCGCCGTAAAGCGTGCAGTAGCCGACCGCGATCTCGCTCTTGTTGCCGGTGGTCAGCAGGAGGTGGCCGAGTTTGTTGCTGAGCGCCATGAGCACCATGCCGCGGAGGCGCGGCTGCATGTTTTCCTCGGTGACGTCCTCCGGGCGCCCCTCGAAAAACGGGGCGAGCAACTCCTTGAAAACAGCGAATGGTTTCTCGATCGGGATCGTGAGGCAGCGGATGCCGAGGGCCTTGGCGAGCTGGATCGAGTCGGTCACGCTTCCCCCGCTGGAAAAGTGCGTGGGCATGGTGACCCCGAGGACGTTCTCCGGCCCGAGCGCGTGGGCGGCGATGACGGCGGTGACGGCGGAATCAATGCCGCCACTGAGGCCCAGGACGGCGGATTTGAAGCCGCACTTTCGCAGGTAGTCGCGCGTGCCGAGTACCAGGGCGGAGAAGAGTTCCTCCTCCTCGCACTGGAAGACGGGTGTGGCGGATTGCGGGCCGCGGGGCGGCAGTTCGATCACTGCGGATTGTGCCGTGAACGCGGCGAGATGGGCGACATGCGTGCCGTCCGCGTCCACCGCGAAGCTGTTGCCGTCGAAGACGAGCTGGTCATTTCCACCGACGGCGTTGCAGTAGGCGATGGGGACGCGGTGCTCGCGCGCCCTGGCGCTGAGCATTGCGTGGCGGCGGAAATGTTTCCCGATCTCGAATGGCGAGGCGCTGAGGTTGAGGATCAATTTTGCGCCGCTCCGTGTCAGGTCCAGCATCGGATCGCGGGCGTAGAGAGCGCGCGGGAGGTATTCGCGGCTCCAGATGTCCTCGCAAATGGTGACGCCACACGGAATGCCCGCGATTTCGACCGGCGCGTTTTTTTCCGCAGGCTCGAAGTAGCGCGCCTCGTCGAAGACGTCGTAGGTCGGGAGAAGTGTTTTGAAGATTTTGCGAACGGGCGCCCCTCGCTGGAGCACTGCGGCGGCGTTGCGGAACGGGCGGCCGGGGCCGGCGTTGATGTCCACATACCCGACGATCAGCGGGACATCCGAGATCGCAGCGACTTCGGCATGGAGCGCATCGAGCGCGGTGAGGTTGCGCGGGACGAACTGGCTTTTGAAAACGAGATCCTGCGGCGGATAGCCGGGAAGGGCGAACTCCGGTGCGAGAACCACGTCGGTGCCCTGGGTCACGAGCGCGCGATATTCGGCGAGCATCATGGCGGCATTGCCGGCGAAATCGCCGACGGTGGGATTGATTTGGGCAAAGCCGATTCGCATGTCTTCGGCTGTGGAGGCTATGCGACTGCGAGGGGGATTGCTACTTGGGAGTTGCCGGCTTCCCGATCACCGGCGGGCGGGATGGACCACCGGGCGGGCATCGCCGTAAAGCGCGGAGACGGCCGACTGGCCGTTGATCTCCTCGTTGGCCTTCCAAATCATGTGCCGGTAAAACTGCACCAGGCCGGCGGCGCAAAAGCCCCAAAACATCGTGAGAAAGACTTTTTGCATGAACGAATTCTGGATCATGCCTTTTTCCAAAGCAGGTTGTCCGCCACGGCTACCAGAATCCCCACTGCCCGGTTCGCATCACCCAGATTCCGAGGCCGAGATTGGTGACCGCGTGCGTGATGACACATGCCGCGAGGCTCCGCGTGCGATATGCCACCACGTTGTAGAGCGCCCCGGTGAGCAGCGCCGCGGGCCAGTCGGCGGGTTGGTGCTCGAGGCAGAATGCCCCGCTGGTGATGGCGAAGGACTGCCAGGTGAATGTCCCAAATGGCACCGCCCGGAAATCCTCGCGCACGAGATAACGAAGCAGGAAGCCGCGCCAGAAGATCTCCTCGACGAGTGGCACGATCACAACCAGCCGGGCGAAGCGGCCAGCAACATTCAGCCAGTAAGGAAGACCTTCGCTGCCAAAGAAATCCGGGCGGAATCCGTCGGTGCGCGCGGGGAAACCGAGGAACTGCTGCGGAAAAACCCACAGGAGAAGGGCGATAAGGCCGGCCACGGCAGCCGTGCCTGCGCCACGGAGCGGGCCGAAAACGATGCACCCGCGCCAGCGCCAGAGCAGTGCTGCGCACACGGCCAGTTGAAGCGGATACACCCAATACCGGGGCTCCGCGAGGGCCCAATGAGCGTAGCCATCACCCAGCCCGGCGACGGCCTGGCCAAAAAACAGGAGCCCAAGAAACGCGAAAAACGGCCCGGCATAAGCTCTTTCGTGGAGGTGAGAGCCGATCATTTCACAGAATCAAATACCATGGACGACAGGAAACCTTCCAAGCCCCAGGCAGAGCAACTCTTGAATTTGCTCGATGCTCAATTGGCTGATTCGCGGAAGCGACGCGAAGAACTCGCCGCGAAGCGCGGGACCTTTCGCATCGTTGCAATCCTGACGATCCTGCTCGGCGCAGCGCTGGCATTGGGAGTTTTGATGCATCTTTTGAAGGACATGCGCGCGACGAACACGCGCAGGGAGGTCACGCACGAGGCGCATTGAATTTTTCCGGATGATCGAACTTCGCGGCACAAGCCCTGCTTTTGCATCACTCACAAATGGCCAAATCCCTGACATCAGCAATCGGCGTGGATATCGGGCGGCACTCCATCAAGTCCGTCCTCATGCAACGAAAAGGAGCGGATCGCTTTATCCTGACCCACTTCGCGTCCCAGCCCGTGGATGAATCCCTCGAACGGAACTCCGAGTCGCTGGGGAAACAGTTGAAGACGCTTCTCAAACAGATGGGAGGCAAGGCCAGGAACTGCGCTGTCACTGTCTCAAGCCCCGACTCGCTGATCCGGATCATTGACCAGCCAGAAACGCCGACTGATGTGCTGCGCGATGCGTTGCGGATCAATGGAAGCACCGCGCTGAATCAGGATTGCAGGAACATGGTCCTTGATTGCGCGATGATTCCGACCCAACCGGCAGCGGAAGGAGCGGAGGTGAACACGCGGATGAAAAGGTACCTTGTTGCAGGCTTGCCGCGCATGCGGGTGTTGGAGACAAATTTAGCGTTCGAGAACGGGGGAATCAAAGGCCTCTCGTCGGTGCAACTGTCCCCCATCAGCGTGCTGAACGCGTTCGAATATGCGCAGGAGGAGGTCTTCAACTCTCATTCGTTCTTTCTTCTCGATCTCGGCCACGCAAGCTCGACGATGATGATTGGCGCGCGGAAGGAGCTGGTGCTGATTCGCAACATCGAGTTCGGGGGCAAGACCCTCGTGGAGACGCTCTGCACGCTGACAGGCGAGCCGCGCGAAGTGGTGCTGGGCTTGCTCGATCAGGATGATGAAGTCATGGTGGAAAATGCCCGGCTCGCGCTGACGGCGCTCACGCGGGAAATTGGCAGCTCGATCGGATTTTTCGAGGGGCGCCGGGAAGAGACCATCAGCAAGGTCTGGGTATCCGGCGGGCTGGCAAAGAACCGCGCAGTGCTGCGCGTGCTTGCCGAGGAACTGCAGATGCCCACCATCGCATGGAATGTGGCGGAACGATGCGAGGTCCACGTCGCGGCAGCCAAGCGTGAGCGTTTTGAACATGAATCGCTGGACCTCGGGGCAGCCTGCGGCGCGGCGCTGGAACTTTTGCAACCATAAGCCATGCCTCTCCGCCTCAATCTTTACCACGAAGTCATCCTGGCCAAAAAACAGGAGCAGTACGACCCCGTTAAGATCTCGCTGCTCGGGACGATCCTCGTGGCCGCGTGTCTCTCCGGCTACTATTTCGTGAAGCTCTCGAACAGGAATTCGGCGGTATCAGCAGCCGCGGCCGCCCAGATGGAATATGACAAGCTGAGCCCGCAGGCTGCCAAGGAGCAGGCGCGAGAGGCCGCTCTGATCAGTGAGATCACACTAGCGGAACGGCTGACCAGCCGCATCGAGGGTCGCATGTATTGGGCGCCGGTTCTTGAGCATATCGCGGGTGTCGTTCCCCGGAACGTGCAGATTGTGAAGCTCTCCGGGGAGGTCGTCCGTCAATCGTCGCCGCGGTGGCAGATGGTGATAGAGGGCTCAGCCGCCGGTGCCGAACCACGGCGCATCGCGGAGGAACTGAGAACAGCGCTCGTCGAGCGGCTTGGCGCAAGCTACCAGAATGTGAACGCCATTTTTAAAACTCTCGAGGACAGCAACGAGCGCGTGACCCTCGACGGAAAGCAATTCGCGACCTCGGTGTTCTCGATCGGTGTTTCGTTCGAGATAAAGGATGCGGCCAAACAGGAGGCATCGGGTGCGGGAGCAACCGGCGGTATCGCGCAAAAGAACTGACCAATGAAACTAACGAAGGATCAAATCCAAAAGCTGGCCCTCGGCCTGATGATGACCGCCGGGCTCATTTATTCGTTCATTGAGTTCCTGCTGGGGCCGCTCGAAACTTCCAAGGCAGCCGCGCTCAAGACCGCGGAAGCCCTCCAGCCGCAAATCATGGCCGCCAAGGCACAGATCGCAAAGACGACCGGGCTTTCCCACGATGGCCCCAAGGCGCGTGAATTGGCCGCTCAAGTCCTGGCGACGATGCCGGAGGGATCACCGGTTGCATGGTTTCCGCCGCGTGTCGCCGACTTCTGCAAGGATCGCGGGATGGAGCGCGTGACTACGCGGCTGAATGACGAAATCGTGGAAAAGGAGCTTGTGGGGTTCCGCAGCCTCAACTGGAACATTGAGATTCCAAAGGCTGATTTCATGACCTTTGCGGCGGCGCTTTCAGAGCTCGAAAACACGGAACCACTTCTCGATATCAACTCCATCAGCATCGAAACCACCCGCGAGGACGTGGGTCATCAGCGGGTGGTTCTCATCGTCAGAAATCTCGTTCGCCTATGATTCTCCATCGCTCACTTCTTGTTCTTGCGTTCGCCATTTTCACATCCGTCCCCACGCAGGCGGAGGAACTGACCGGCACCAATGATGCCAAGGCGGCCAAACCCTCGGGCTACGAATTGAAGAAACGGTCCCGCTTTGGGATGTCGGCTGACGCCCGTGCTCCTTTCTGGCCGATTGGCTGGGTGAAACCGAAAAACGGTGGTGGATCCTCCAACCAAGCGGCACCGGAAGCACCAGCCCAGCGCTTCCTGATCGAGCCTCATCACTTCACTGTGACTAGCGTGCTTTCCGGAAACCCGGCGCTGGCAACAATCAATGGAAGGGCGTTTGGCGAAGGTGAGCCGCTTCCGGTGGTTGCCGGGAATGAGCGCGTGCGTGTGGTCGTTCGTGCGATTCGTGACGGCGGGGTGACGCTCCAACAGGACGATCATAGCATCTTCGTCCCGCTGCGCAGGGTCGGAATTGTGGCACGCCCAGCGGACGCCCCGGCCATCACCCCTGAGTTCACGATCAAGATTCAGTAACCCCCTGCAATTGTGCCCCTGTCGGATGACATGAAGCGGCTCCGGTGAGAACCGCATGCGTTCCGGCAGGGGTCCCTGTTCTTGGGGCTTTATTGATTCAGCGCGGCGAGAATGTCCGGGTCGCGGACATCGGCCCATTCCCCTTGGAGTTCGATCGCCTGGACGAGCGCCCCGCTCTGCGCGAGATCGCGAATCGCATCGGTGAGTTCGTATTCGCCGCGTGGGGAAAGCTGGAGCTTTGCGATAAAGTCGAAGATGGACGGGCGGAACGCATAAACGCCTGCGTTGTACCAAGGACTTGGCGGCGGCCCCGTTGGTTTCTCGATCAGATCTGTCAGCCGGAAGTTTTCGTCCATGACCACGCAACCGCCCTTTGCGACGTCCCCGGCGTTTTTCTTCACGCTGACGAGGGCATCACAGCCGCCGATGGAGGCAAGGCGGTGGTAATTCTCCGGCGCGATCAAAATGTCGCCGTAGCTGAGGATGAATGGATCGGCGCCGGCGAAGCTTTTCGCGAGTTCCACGACCCGGCCGGTTCCGTCCTGCACCACTTGGCGGGTGTAAGTGATGCGCGTCCCGAAGAGTGATCCATCCCCGAAAAATTCCTGAACTACCGCGGCCTTGTAACCGACGATGATGCAAATATCGCCGACACCCGCAGCCCGCAGCCCTTCGATGATGTGGAGAAGGATGGGCTTCCCGCGGACCAGGAGCATGGGCTTCGGAATATCGGCGGTGAGATCTTTCATGCGGGTCCCCTTCCCCGCCGCCAGGAGGACAGCTTTTTTGATACTGCTCACTTCCGCACCTCCGCGACAAATTCCGCCATCCGCTTCATCGCGACTTTGATCTGGTCCAGCCCGGTGGCGTAACTGCAGCGGATGTGCCCCTCGCCACCGGGTCCGAACGCCGGGCCTGGCACGCAGGCGACCTGTTTGGTTTCGAGCAGGCGCAATGAGAACTCCCTGCTGCTGAGACCGGTGCCGCGGATATCCGGAAAAACGTAGAAGGCGCCATGCGGGCGGAAGCACGGGAGGCCCATGTCATTGAGACTCGTCACGATGAAATTGCGGCGTGCCTCGTACTGCTTGCGCATCGCGGCCACATCATTCGCGCCGCTTTCCAGAGCCTCGATTGCAGCGTCCTGCGCCATCGTGTTCGCACAGAGGATCGCGTACTGATGCACTTTCATCATGGCCTCGGTGAGGATCGGCGGGGCGCAAGCATAGCCGATCCGGAAGCCCGTCATCGCAAACGCCTTTGAAAACCCATGCAGGAAAACGCATCGGTCCCGCATTCCCGGCAGGCTCGCGATGCTCGTGTGTTCCGCCCCGTCGTAGGTGAGTTCGCTGTAGATCTCATCGGTGAGGACGACCAGATCATGTTGCTCGCAAAGTTTGGCAATCTTCCCAAGTTCCTCGAGACTCTGCGTGGCGCCGGTCGGGTTGCAGGGAAAATTCATCATCAGCACCTTTGACTGCGGCGTTATCTTCTTCGCGAGTTCCTGCGCGGTGAGCCTGAAATTGTCCGCCGCAAGCGTGGGAACCGCCACCGGTTTGCCGTGGGCAAGCACGACGGACGGACTGTAACTCACGTAGCAGGGCTCGTGGTAGAGGACCTCGTCGCCGGGATTGACGAGGGCTCGGAGGGCCAGGTCAATCGCTTCGCTTACGCCGACAGTGACGATGATCTCCGTTTTCGGATCGTACTGGATGCCGAAGTTTTTCGCGACGTAGCCCGCGATGCCCTCCCGGAGTTTCGGGAGCCCCAGGTTGCTGGTGTAGCCGGTGTGCCCACGTTCAAGCGAGTAGATCGCCGCCTCGCGGATTCTCCACGGCGTATGAAAATCCGGCTCCCCGATCCCGAGCGAGATGACGTCCTTCATTGATTGGACGATCTCGAAGAAGTCACGGATCCCGGATCGCGGAATGTCGCGGACGTGCGTGGCGATGTGTTTATTGAGCGTCATGAAATTGAAGGAATTGAAATCGTCAGGCCGTGCCTTTTCGAACCACGCCGCCCGAGGCGCATGCGGAGTTCACACCGGAAAGATCACATCCCGGCTGTATATCGGGCATGCACACGGGACACCACAGCCACTCCGGTCTGGCGGACAAAAGGCGGCATCACGGTGCGACGGCGAGTCGTTGAGGGCCCTGTTCACGTTTGAGCGCGACGCCGTTTTCCTTGTAGGCCTTCAGGCGGAAGTGGGTCGCGGTGCCGACGACGCCCTTGATGGTGCTCAGCTTTTCGGAGACGAACCCCGCCACCTCATGCAATGTGCGGCCCTCGACAATGACAAGGAGGTCGTAGCCCCCGCTCATCAAATAGCAGCCCTGCACCTCCGGAAAACGGGCGATACGCTCGGCCATCCTATCGAATCCCCCCTCACGTTCCGGCGTGAGTTTCACCTCAATCAGCGCGGCCACACACTCGCGGGCGACTTTTTGCGGGTCAACGATCGCGTGGTAACCGAGGATCACACCATCATCCTCGAGGACCTTGATGCGCCGCACCACTTCCGCCTCGCTGAGGCTGGCCTGTTTTGCGAGGTCGGCGATCGAAGCGCGGGCGTCGTTTCGTAGGAGCGGCAGAATCTTGTCCATGTGGCTATAAGCGGGCGGCACGTGTCTCGCGCCAAGCCGCGCCGGGCAAGAAAAAAGCCCTCGCCCGGTTCAGTCCTCGTCCTTTTTTTTCTTCTTCTTTTTGTCGGAACCATGCTCCGCCCGCCACTTGGCGATTTCCTGCCGGTTCTGGTATTCCTTCAGTTTTTGCTCGTACTCCCACTGCTTCTTTTTCTGCTCGAGATCGTGCTTGTATTCGGCTTTGCGGACCGCGGTCTGATTGGCCTGAACCTTCTGCTGATACTCATACTGCTTCCTCTGTTGGTCGTAGTTGTACCTCGCCTGTTTCTGCTTCAGTTCCTGGTCGAGGCGGTATTGATCAATTTTCGCCCTGTTTTGGGCATACTGAATCCTTGAACGGTTTTCGGCTTCCTTCTGCTTCCAGCGATACTCCGCGATCTCACGCTGGTACCGTGAATACTGCCCGGAGGAGATGTAAATGCGTTGCCCGCCATCCACGTAGTAAAAGCGGTCGTTGTCATGATCGTGCCTGCAAGGCCGCCCATCAATGTAGATCACCTCGCTGTAGGTGTACCGCGGCGCCACGTAACCGCCACGATAGTAGCTGCCACGATGGTAGTCGTCGTAGCCGCTGCCATGGAATGTTGCGGTGGAATAACAGCCGGTGAGAGCCGGGGCGGCGATCAGCCCGAGAAGGAGCAGTTTGATGTGTTTCATGCAGTCAGTTGGATGCGGTGGGTTTCGACATCGGAGGCTGTGAGTTTATTCAGTGCGGAAGCGACGCGGGGCTTTATTCCTTGTAGCTTTCCTCCACCCGCCGCGCGACGTCCAGATAGCCGTAGTCGGCCTCGTAGATTTCCTTCATGCAGGCAAGGTACTCGTCCCGCTTGCCGAGCTTCTCGAATACAAGTCCGAGACGGTAGAGGATTTCCTTTTTGACATTATCCATCGTCAGGATCTCGCTCACCGCTTTCTTGAAAGTGTTCACCGCGAGATCATTCATGCCCTTCACGACGAAACACTGCCCGAGGAGGTTCATCGCACGCAGGCGCACGTTTGGGTTTTGAAGCGCACGTTGAAGTTCCGGGATCGCCTCCGTGTAGGCGCCCGCCTGCATCAATGCCTCGCCGAGTTCGTAGCGATGCTGCAAGTCGGTGGGGTTGTCCGCCACGCGCCTTTTCGCCGTTTCCAATACCGTGACACCCCGCTGCTGCTTGAGTTGTGCGAGTTCCTCGACGAAAGGCGCGACCTCGGGGTGCGAAGGATCCGGCACTTGTGCGATCCATGCCTCGAGGAGCTTGATGCGGCGTTCCATCTTTCGGAGCTGTAGATCAGCCAGTTTGCGCGCGATGCTGGGGTCGCCGCCTCTGAGGATGTTGTTCGTGTGGTCGTAGTACCAGATCGCATTGTCGAGGCTCTCGTCGGCGTCCGCTTCGGAACCGTTGTTGGCAGTGATCGCCTCATGCAGTTGCTCGTACAGACTCGCGAGACGGCGGGAGAGATCCACGACGTTCTGATCGGCCTCCCACTGTGGGTAAACATCGCTGATTTGCTGCGTGATCTGCTCCGCAGTGCGGACGACCTTGCTCTTGGTTTCGAGCGCGATCGCCTCGTCCTTGCTCTTCATCAAGTCGCGGAAATTCAGCGAGCCTCCGCTCTTTGAAACCTCCTCCCACTTGCCTTTCTTCATCGTCGCCGAAGCCGAGGCATCCTTGCTCTTTTTGTTCGCTTCGAGATCGGAGGGGTTGATCTGCGTGATGCGTGTGAAAACCGCCACGGCCTTTTCGTTGTCGCCCACCGCCTGGTAGTGATTCCCAAGCTGGTGCAGCAACTTGGTGTCCCGCGGATTCGCACCCACAAGCGTTTCGAGCGCGAAGGACGCGACATGCGGGAGGTTCGCCTTGTTCGCCGCCTCGAACAGGAGCATGTTCGCCTGCGAATTCGTCGGATCCGTGGCGAGCATCTTCTCGGCAAGATCCATTGCGGTGAGCGGATCCTTTTTGAGGGCGCCGCCGGAGGTGAGCCCGAGCGTGGTTCCGGCGATGGAGAAGCCGCCTCGCTTGCCTTTTGCCTGATTGAGCGCGGCGGCACGGAGCAGCTTCCTGCCATCCAGAAACCCCGGCGCTTCCTTGAGCACTGACTGCATCAACTGGATCACGTACCCATGGTTGCCGATGTCCATGGCGTGCTTTGCCTTCAGGTAAAGTGCGCGTGCATTTGCCGCGAGATCGTTTTCTGTCATTGTCGAGCGCCTGAAACCGTATCAGTGCGACCAAAGCCTGACAATGGGCTCGGTGGGAAATTTTGATTGATAACGCAAAAATCACTTCGCCATCCGAGGCGAAGTGCGATGACGAGCTACATTGAGCCGGCCTTTTTCTTGTCCCCAATGCCGAAAACAATTTTCAGGGATTCGACCTCCTTTTTCGAGTTCTCGCCAAAGTTCGCGAATCCGTTCTGGAAAATCACGATGAAGCAAAAGGTCGAGGCCAGAAAAAGTGCCACCCAGAATGCGGTTCGAATATAGTTCATTCGGCTGTGGGGCGGGTTATCGCATTTCCCGTGCTAGTGCAACGGCTTTTCCTGTCATCCTCATGGGACAACTACTCCGCTTCTGCATCCTCACCTGCCGGGCGCACCACGCGCGCTCGCGGCGGCGCGTCATCTTCGGAGGATTCCTCCGGATCATCCACCGGTTTGCGCTTCCGGAGACCTCCCTTTCCGTCCTTCCCCTCCTTCGGTTCGGGCTTGAGGATTTCCTTCAACACGCGCGCCACCATCGGTGCCGCATGCGTTCCGCCGTGGACATCGTTGTTCGCCTCCTTGCCCTCGTAAACCGCTGCAAAGGCATACTTCGGACGCTCGGCAGGTGCAAATCCGCAAAACCATGCCGCGACACGCTCGTTCTTGCCGCTACCCCACTGGGCGGTGCCGGTTTTTGCCGCAATCTTGAAACCTGGGATCGCCGCGCGCCCGGCGGTGCCGGAGGGACTGTGAACGACGCCGATCATCCCGTTTCTGAGAGCCTTCATCACCTCGCGATCAATCGAAATTTGGTCGCGCACCCGCAGCTCGTATCCAAACGAGATCTTCTGATCCACCCCCTGCACCTGCAACACCAGCCGCGGCTGGAAAATCGTCCCGCCATTCCCGATGGATCCCATCGCCTCCGCCATTTGCAGCGGAGTCACGAGCAGCGCGCCCTGGCCGATCGCCATGTTCGCGATGTCTCCCGGCATGATCCTCCTCTTGTGATACTTCAACATGTATTCCATCGTCATCAGATTCCCCGGTTCCTCGCCGGTAAGCGGCACACCCGTCACTTTTCCGAGCCCTAAACGCGAGGAATACTCCATGATCGGACGGTGCCCGGTCTTCAGCCCCATCTTGTAGAAATACGTGTTGCAACTCTGCGTGAGCGCCTCGACGAAATTCAGCGGGCCAACGGGTGTTTTCTTCCAGTTCCGGAACGTGACGCCCCCGATCTCGATGGATGCCTCCCCTCCAAATTCATCGTTCGGCTCCACGAAACCCTCATTCATCGCCGCGAGCCCGGTGATCACCTTGAACGTCGAGCCCGGCGGATACGCGGAATCATACGCCCTGGGAATCAGCGGGTGCTGCGGGTCATCATTCAATTTCGCGAACTGCTCCTCGGTGATGAACGGGATGAATTGGTTCGGGTCGAAAGTCGGGGCGCTCGCCAGCGCGAGGATCTCGCCGGTGTTCGGATCGGTGATCACCATCGCGCCCGGCCGTTTCGTCTCCGCCAGCGAGCGTTCGACAGAGCGTTGGATTTCCGTGTCAATCGTCGTGATGACATTCTGCCCCGGGATCGGGGGCTGGGAGATTTTTTCCGAGGACTTCCAGCCCCTCGCATCGTAGCTCATGTGCATCACGCCGGGCTTGCCGGTGAGTTGCTGGTCAAACGTCTTCTCCAACCCAGCCCGCCCTTCCGCGCCTGGCCAGAGCGTCTCGTTGTTTTCGATCGGCCCCGTGCCATAGGCACCCTGCCTGCCCACGTATCCCACGATGTGCGCAGCGAGCGTGCCCTGCGGATAAATGCGCTGATACACCGGCTGCAAAGTCAGCCCGGGAGTGTGCGCACGCTTGAGCGCCTCGATCTCCGCCGCCGTGAGATCCAGCGTGATCACGAGCGGCATCAACGCACGGTTCTTGTAATGCTTCAGCGCCTTCTCGGCGTCCATCTGGATGTCCCGCCGCAGAATCCCACGCGCCAGCGTGATCTGCTCGAAGATAAAACGGTTCGCCTCGGTATCGCTGAGAGCCGGCGGTGGCGGGAAATTGATTGCGAGATTGTACGCGATCCGAGTCTGCGCGAGCGGCACGCCATTGCGGTCGGCGATCATCCCGCGTGGCGCGGGGATCGTGAACACATACGTGCGCGCCAGCTCCTGCGTCTCCCACGATGGCTTGATCTGCAAATCCGGCGGAGGTGCCGGCACCACCGTCTTCGGCTGAACGGGCGGCACCACCGTCTTCGGCTGAACGGGCGGCAGCACAGGCACGGCTGTCGGAGCCGGAGTCACAGGCACGGCGACGACCGCGGGCTTCGTCTCATTGAATGGGCGCAGCGGCACCGCCTGTGGAACCCCCTCGCCCGGCAGGCGGATCTTCGTCGTCGCAGCCGGTTCCTCCGCGGAGAGCGGCAGGAGCAGAAAGAGGAGTACAGCGGCGGCGCGCGAGAACTGCATCAGGACGGTCACGCTATCGCGGATGATGGCGGGCCTCAAGTGCGAGGGTGGCGGTCGGAAAATCATGCTCACTACGCTACGCTCGTCGCGGAGATTTCATTGCATCCGCGTTCACAACTTGAACCGCGGGCTCTGGCCCATGAATTTCGCCGGGTTTCCAAACACCACCTGCTCCACCCGCGCCGCGTCCCATCCGCGCCGCCGCATCTCCACCGCCGTCCGCGGCACGGCGAGCGGGACGCTGATCCCCCAGTCGCACGCGCTGTTCATCCAGATACGCTCGGCGCCGAAGGTTTCAAGGATGTCTATCGCGCGGGCCGGCGTGCATTTCGACTCGGGGTAAAGCGTCATGCCCGCCCACATCCCGGTATCGAGCACCATGCCGGCGGTGTGTTCCTCCACGTGGTCAATGATCACACGCTCCGGGCGGATGCGGCTGTCGGCTTTGATCACATCGAGGATGAGCCGTGTTCCCTTCAGCTTGTCCTCGAGGTGCGGCGTATGCACGAGGATGAGCTGGTCATGGCGCGCGGCGAGGTCCACGTGCCATTCGAGCACGCTCATCTCGTTGCGCGTGTTTTTATTCAGCCCGATCTCGCCGATGCCAAGCACGGTGGGCTGCGCGAGAAATTCCGGGATGATCGCCAGCACCTCCTTCGCCAGCCCCATGTCCTCCGACTCCTTCGGGTTGATGCACAGCCAGCAAAAATGCGGCAGCCCGAACTTCGCCGCGCGCTTCGGCTCATAGTCCGTGAGCTGCCGGAAGTAATCGTAAAACCCCTGCACCCCGCTCCGGTCAAAGCCTGCCCAAAACGCCGGCTCGCAAACCGCCGCGCAGCCCGCCGTGACCATCGCCTGATAGTCATCCGTCGTGCGGCTCACCATGTGCCCGTGTGGTTCGATGTAACGCATGCTCCCCGGGGAAATACCCCGCCGGCCTGGCTTTGGCAAAGGCAACTCTCGCGAACCGGCGCTCCCGGGTGGAGCACCCGACTCGGGTGCAGTTTCCGGCGACTCGCCGGAAATACCTCGCGGCGGATGGCTGCCTGAAGGCATCCGGTGGCCCTGGGCGCGCACAGGGGGCGCTCGCAGCGAGCGGCACCCTAGCCGGGTGCTCCACCCAGGAACACCGCGCCGCTTGGCATCCGCCCGCGGGCACTGTAGTTCTCTCCGCCATGGCAGAAGTCCAGCGCTCCACACAATCCGGCGAACTCACGCAGACATTCCTGCAATTCATCCTCATGCAGACCCAACAGGCGCTCTTCGCGATGGGCAAACATCCGCAGCGCCCGCCCAATTCACCGCCGCCAAACCTCGACCTCGCCAAGCTGTACGTGGATCACCTAGTCATGCTGCGCTGGAAGACGGAGGGCAACCTCATGCCCGACGAAAAAAACGCGCTCAACAACGCCATCGCGCATCTTCAGAACGCATACGTCGAGGCGCTCAAGGAAAAGACCGGCGGCGCGTAAAAGCGCAGCGGTGATCCCCCGCAATCGGCGCGCAATCGTGCGTAGCGCGGGCTTCCAAGCCTGCTGTATCGCGGATTTCCAAATCCGCGGAGGCTTCGTGGGGCGGACGACTTGCCGACTTGGAAGTCGGCGATACAGCAAGCTTGGAAGCCTGCGCTACGCACGGCGCTGCTCCGTCTGCAAAATGCGGATTCTCCTTCCTGCCTCCCTAATTCATCCACCGCGGCTTTTTCAACACGCACTTTTTCAACACGCCACTGGCCGATCGAATCAATGCTTCCCGAAGTGCGTCTTGCCTTTTCGGGGCGGAAGTCGTGCAGCCCCGCTGGAGCAAAGTGCAGGCATTGACGCGCCCGCTTCGCAGCGGCATCGTGCGGGCATGAGCACGCTCGCCGAAATCGAAGCCGCCGCCGAAACGCTGCCCGCGCAGGAGAAGGAGGAGCTTTTCCTCTTCCTCGCCGCGCGACTTAGAACAACGGGCCTCGCTGAGCTGCCTCCACCACGCAAGTTCACGCGCGAGCAAATGGAGGCCTGGATCAAGGATGATGAGGAAGGCATGAAGCGCTTCCGCGAGGGACGGTGAGAATCTTCCTCGATGCGAGCGTGCTGCTCGCCGCCGCCGGCTCGGCAAACGGTGCGTCGCGCGGCGTCTTTGATTATGCGGCGGCGCAGGGCTGGACGCTGGTGAGCAGCCCGTGGGCTTTGAATGAAGCGCTCCGCAATCTGCCTGATCTTCAGGCACAGGCCACGCGCGACTGGCTGCCGCTGCGCCGCCGCATCTTCGTGGCCGACGATGTGGTGGTGCTCGACCGTCCAGTGATCTTCGCCGCGAGCAAGGATCGCCCCATCCTCTTCACGGCGCTGGCCTCGGCGGAGGTGCTGCTCACGCTCGACCGCGCCGACTTCGCCGCGATGCTCGGCGGCACTTTCTACGGACTGCGCGTTCTACTGCCCTGCGATTTCCTCACCGAAGAGCGCGCCGCCGGCCGGCTCCCGGCTGCGTGAGAGCGGTAGATTGAGCAGCGCACGTGCGCGACGGTGGCTGGCCATACATCTGGACGCACAAGCAACCACGCCCCCGAAGTGCGTCTTGCCTTTTCGGGACGGAACCCGTGCAGTCCCGCCCGCAGCCCAATGAGCAAGTCCGCCTCCATTCACAAAATCACCGGATCCGGCGTGATCGCCATCCTGCGCTCCGCCACGGGGGCCAAGATCGGCGATGCCATCAAGGCCATCGTCGCCGGCGGCATCGGAGTCATCGAGGTCACGATGACCACGCCGGGTGCGCTAAACATCATCCGCGACACCAAGCGCGCACTCGGCGGCGCGATCCTCATGGGCGCAGGCACCGTGCTCGATGCGGAGACCGCCCGCTCCGTGCTCGTCGCGGGCGCGGAATTCATCGTCACCCCCGCCGTGCGGCCCGAGGTCATCCGCCTCGCGAACCGCTACGGCGTTCCCGTCCTCACGGGCGCGATGACCCCCACCGAGGCCCTCGCGGCGCACGAACTCGGCTCGGATTTCATCAAGATTTTCCCCGCCGACAATCTCGGCCCCTCGTTCATCAAGTCCCTTCTCGGCCCGCTCCCGATGCTTCAGCTCGTCCCGACCGGCGGCATCACCCCGGAAAACGCCGGGGATTACCTCGCCGCGGGCGCAGCGGCCGTGGGCACCGGCAGCCAGCTCGTGGATGACCGGCTCATCGAAAATGGGGACTGGCAGACGGTAACCAAAAACGCCGCGCGATTCGCCGCCGCGGTGAAAAAGGCCCGCAGCTCGTGAAAGGCGGCGGCCGCCCCCTCGCTGGCAAGCTCCTCTTTAATATGCGGGGCGGCGGCGCGCGTCTCGTGGGGGATGATGACCGGCTGCTCGCGTGGGTTTCCGAGGGCGACACCGCCAATGCGCTGCATGGAGACAGCGTCGAGGCACGCCCCACGCAGGGCGATCGTGCGCGCGTTACGAAAGTCATCTCCCGCGCCCGCGAGACCATCGTCGGCACCTATCAGCGCCAGCGCGGCTACGAGCACCTCATTCCCGATGATCCGCGCGTCCCGGTGAATATCCTCATTCGCAGCGGTGGCCCACGGCTTCCAAGGCCGCTGCGCGCCGGGGACAAAGTACTCGTCCATCTCGAACCGTGGACGAACCCCGCAGTCTCGCCCGCGGGAAAAGTCGTCGAATTGCTCGGCGCACCCGGCGACTCGGGCGTGGACATGCTTTCGGTCATCCGCACGTACGATTTGCCGGGCGAGTTTCCCGACGCCGTGCTGCACGAGCTGGACGAGTTCACCGACACGATCCCCGCCGATGTGGTCGCCGGGCGCAAGGATTGTCGCGGCGACTTCGTGCTCACCATTGATCCCGACGACGCGAAGGATCACGACGACGCAATCTCCGTCACCAAGGCGGACGATGGCTGGCACCTCGCCGTCCACATCGCGGACGTCGCGCACTTCGTCCGCCCCGGCAGCGCGCTGGACCGCGAGGCGCGCAGCCGCGGCAATTCCACCTACCTCGCCGACCGCTGCATCCCGATGCTGCCGCTGCGCCTGAGCGCCGACCTGTGCTCGCTCCGCGCGGGCGTGGACCGGCTGGCGCACTCGGTGTTCGTGGATTTCAACGCCGCGGGCCGCGTCCGGAAGGTGCGCTTCGCGAAGACGATCATCTGCGTCCATTCACGGCTCACGTACCGGGAGGCGTTTGCCATGCTGCGCGGGGAAAAAGTGCCCGGCTTCGCGCCGGATGTGTTCGCCGCGGTGAAGCGCGCGTGGGAACTGGCCGCCCTCGTCCGCAAACACCGCTTCGCAGCCGGATCGCTCGATCTCGATTTTCCGGAAGTCAAAGTGTGGCTCGACGCCGATGGCCGCGCGGAGCGCATCGAGCGGGTCGTCCACGACGAATCACACCAGCTCGTCGAGGAATTCATGCTCACCGCCAACGAAGCCGTGGCGCATGAGATCAAGAACCGCCCCGCCCCGTGCATCTACCGCATCCACGAAAAACCGGATCCCGGCCGGCTCGAGGAATTCCGCCAGCTCGCGGCGACCTGCGGCCTCCGCGTGGGCGATCTCACGCAGCGCAAGGAGGTCACGAAAATGCTGGCCGCCATCCGCGGGCGTACGGATGAGTTCCGGCTGAAGCTGGAATTTCTCAAGAGCCTCCGCCGGGCCGCCTACAGCCCCGACGCCATCGGGCACTACGGGCTCGCGAAAGCCGACTACCTGCATTTCACCAGCCCCATCCGCCGCTACGCCGACCTCGTCGCGCACCGCGTTCTCGCGCGGGAAAAGGGCCAGGGCCGGAAGGAACTCACGCAGATCGCGGAGCACATCTCCGACACCGAGCGCAATTCCGCCTCCGCCGAGCAGGAGAGCGTGCTGCTCAAGAAAATGGAATTTTTCCAGCGCCAGCTCGACACGCGCAACCCGCAGGAATTCCGCGCCGTCGTCCGCGAGGCAAAGCCCAACGGCCTGCTCATCGAGGTGCCCGATGCGGACACCACGGGCTTCATCCAGATCTCGATGCTTCCCGGCGGGCCGTACCAATTCGACGGCCCGCGCGCGCGGTTCGTGAACCGGCGCAGCCGCCGGACATACGGGCCGGGCGATGAGATCCCGGTCTTCGTCGCCCGCGTGGACGCCGCACGCCGCACGATTGATTTCGCGCCCGCCTGATGCGCCTCCACATTTTCACGATCGGAAAGGCGAAGCTCCCGTTTGCCCGCGCGGGGATCGAGGAATACGCGAAGCGTCTCCGCGCGTGGGGCGGCGTGGAAATCACGGAACTCAAGGCGGGCGCCCGCGCGCAGGAAAGTGCCGCGCTCCTCGCGCGCAGCGACGGCCTGTTTCGCGTGGCCTTGGACGAGCGCGGGGATCAAATCACGTCCCGCGAACTCGCCGCGAAACTCACGGCATGGGAACACCTGCGCGCAAAGGGAGTCGCATTTCTCATCGGAGGAGCGGATGGCCACGGCGACGAACTCCGCGATGCGGCCGACTGGCAATGGTCGCTCGGGAAGCTCACGCTCCAGCACGAACTCGCACTGGTCGTCCTCCTCGAGCAACTCTACCGCGCACGCAGCATCAACGCCGGCGCGCCTTACCACCGAGGGTGAAAGGCGTCAGCCGGAACGATGCAGTTGGTGCGGCGCGATCCGTCCGGAACACAGGCTTCCAGCCTGTGCGGTGGGCAGGCATCATGCCTGCGGCGTCCGCACCATTCGGTGCATGGGTCAGCGGGCTGGAAGCCCACTGGCCGCACAGGCTGGAAGCCTGTGTTCCGCTTCGCAGCGCTCCCGCAACTGCATCGTTCCGGCT
>CAMAUI010000055.1 GCA_945861385.1 Prosthecobacter debontii | reverse complement strand
CGCGAGCCTTCCAGCGGCTCACCGTGCGCTCGGTGAAGTTCATCCGCTGGCTGAGGGTGCAACTCTTTGCCCGACCTCGCCACGAGCCGGACATCGCCGCCCTCCGCCTTTTATATGCCTCTTTATAGCTACAAACTTGGACACCGTTGCTCCTGCCGGGTGAGGGACGCACTCCACCCAAGTTTCACTGCATCGAGCCTTTGTGCCTTTGTGCGAGTCACTCCCCGGTGCCCGACCGCGTTCTGAGCGTTTCCGGTGCGGCGGGCACGATAGCGAAGTCCTTACAGAAATGTTTGTCGAAAGTATTTTGCGATTTACTTTACACAATTTCTTTTGCCGACTACGCACTTTCGGCAAACCGAGTGAAACCTTTCGTTCCGCAACCGCTACCAATTCAGGACATCGAATGGGAGCCACTGATCCCCTTACTCGGAGCGGCGAATCGGTCGCTGGCCCGTTACGATGGGGCGCTTTACGGCGTGCCGAATCCAGACGTGTTGCTTTCACCACTGACTACACAGGAGGCGGTGCTCTCGTCAAAAATCGAGGGCACGGCGGCGACGCTCACCGATGTATTGAGATTCGATGCAGGTGAAGCACCGGAGGAGGAAGCACGCCAGATCGATATTTTCGAGATCGTGAACTACCGCAGGGCGCTGCGTCAGGCGGAGAGAGAATTGAAGGGGCGTCCTTTCAACCTGAACCTCCTGCTTTCCCTCCATGCGACGCTTCTCGACAGCGTGCGCGGGACGAATAAGAACCGCGGTCGCTTTCGCACGACGCAGAATTACATCGGCCGTCCGGGGCGCACGATCCAGCAGGCGGACTTCGTTCCGCCCGCACCGCAGGTTGTCCCGCAGGCGATGAGCGAGTGGGAAAAGTATTACCACGCGGAGCGGCCCGATGCACTGGCGCAACTCGCGGTGGTGCACGCGCAGTTTGAAATCATCCACCCGTTTGACGACGGCAACGGACGACTCGGTCGGATACTCATCCCGCTTTTCCTGCATGAAAAAGGTCTGCTCCACCGGCCAATGTTTTACCTGTCGGGATATCTGGAAGAGCACCGCGAAGAATACGTCATGCACCTGCGGGCGCTGGGCCGCGAGGACGGGGCGTGGAACCGATGGATCGCATTTTTCCTCCGCGCGCTGGACGAACAGGCGCGGGCGAATGCCGCAAAAGCGCGCGAGATCATGGATCTCTATGAACAGCTCAAGGTGCAGATCATCGGACTGACGCATTCGCAGTTTGCGATCCCACTTTTGGACGCAATTTTTGAAAAGCCTGTTTTTCAAAGCACGTCGCTCCACAAACGCCCCGGGATGCCGAGCGCGCCCATGATTACGAATTTGTTGGGCAGGCTGAAGCAGGCCGGCATCCTCAAAATGCGGAGCAAAGGCAGCGGTCGCCGGGCGCAAGTGCTCGTCTTGCCATCACTCGTGAACCTTTGCGAAGGGCGTAACGCGTTTTAGCCCGCACCCCATCCCCGTATTTTTTTTGGCGGGCCTTGGGCTGCGGATGTACCTAGGTGCAGGAGTTGATTCCCGGGGGAAATATCTACATCATGAACAATCCCGTGGGCCCGGTGGGTCAGGATCTCTACTTAAATCGCAGCGCAGGTGTCCCGGTGGCTAACGTCGGCGTGCGTCTCTACAATGTGGGCACTGGCACACTCTCGAACTACGACAACCTCTACGCGGTCGTTCCCGAGCCTTCGACGGTGGGACTGCTGCTCGCCGGTCTTTCGGGACTGGGCCTCGTTCGCCGGAGGAAAAAATAGAGTACCTGTAGCAAGCTCCCGGAGGGTGATCGAGCCCCGGGGAGCGGAAACGATTCAGTCTGGCGTTCCTTCTTCGGGAGGAACGCCAGATTTCGTTTCGGGGGAGGAAAGAAACCCCGCATCTTCGCTGCCGTCCGCGCGCCTGCCGGAGATCGTCGGGAAACAAAATTTGGTTCTTCGCTGTTTCAAGTAGGTTGGAGCGTGGGCGGATTTCGGCAGCGGCCCCGTTCTCGTCGCGAGGGAAAGCGCGGAACCGCCGGGCGTGGCAGGCGCGCAGTGGAAGGCGATCAAGAGCGTGGCGTTTCAGGATGGCGCAGTGGCGGTGCTCGCGACGATGACCTTCGGCTTATGCGGCCTGTCGAGAAGCACGCCGGGACAGGCGGCCTGCTGTGTGGCGCAGGTGGGGGGCTTCGCCGGGCACGGCCCGAAAAAGAATTTGACATCGTTTGCACTGAGGAACCTCATTGTGCCCTCTCACAAGTCCAACCTTTGACCCGTTGGCTTTCCTCTCGCCAGAAGTTTTCCGGATGAGAAACGGAGGCCGCCCCGCCATTGAGCAAACTGCTTGGGGGAGGAATCGCCGTGAAACCCAGATGCCATTGTCTGGCGGTGTTTGCCGCCGTTGCCGCGAACCGGAGTCCCGCGCCGCCGTCCTGCGTTCAGAGCGGGGTGCGGTTGGGTGCCAGCGCGGAGGGCGATTGCACCGGCACCGTATTGTTCCTCGCCGGCAGACCGCGCTTTTTTCCGTCTCTGTTCATCATCCAAACATCACCATGAAAACCATCCGCTTCGCACTTTTCAGCATCGTCGCTCTCCTGCTCGCCGCGCCCGCCGCATGGGCGACCGCGAACTATGTCTATCACGAGCGCTCGCCGAACGACATCGGCACCGGGCAGCCGTATGTGTCGCCGCTGGCACCGAACTACACCGAGTCGGAGACGATCCGGTTCAAAGTCGAGTATCAATTCTACACCAACCAGGTCCGGCTCTACTACACGACCGATGGCTCAGCACCGTCGGGTGAGTTCGGCGTCGGTAGCGGTTCGACGCAAGTGGTCGCGGCGAGCTACGAGGGGACGTTTGGCAGTCCGGTCGTGGATGTGGCCAAGGCGATCATCCCCGCGCAGTCCGCGGGCACGACGGTGAAATACATCGTCAGCGCGTGGCACACCGGCGGCGGGAGCGAGATTTTCGCGAACAGCGGCGAGTTCAGCAGTCCGTTCACGACATCCGCGCAGGCGACCGTCTTCAGCTACACAGTATCGGGCGTGGCGCCGAGCGTGACCACCACTGCGGCCACCAATGTCGCGGCGGGCGGTGCGACGCTCAACGCATCGGTGAATCCCGGCGGGCTGGCGACGACGGTGACGTTCCACCTCGATGGCAATGCGATCGGCATGACGAATGTGGCGGCGGGCACTTCGACGGTGACGACGAGCTTCGACGTGAGCGGGCTGGCCCCCGCGTCGCATCACACCTTCTACGCCTCAGCGTCGAACTCGGCGGGCATGAACACGGGGGCGACGCTCGATCTCAACACAACGATCAGCTACACGCTGATCGACTTGAACGGCAGCGCGGCGATCACGGTCGCGCAGGGCTTGAACAATCACGGCCAGGTCGTCGGCAAGATTTATCCCGGCGGCGGGGATCCGAACTATCACGGTTTCGTCTGGTCCGCGGGGACGGTGACGACGCTCGGGGATTTCGGCGGCGGCAAGAGCGAAGCGCGTTCGATCAACGATCTCGGGCAGGTGGTGGGCCACGCATTTTATGCCGCGCCGGCGAACACGTATCACGCCTTTCTCTACTCCGGCGGGACGCTGACCGACCTCGGCACGATCGCGGGCGGCAACTCCGGCGCGAACGACATCAACGACGCGGGCCAGATCACCGGTTTCTCCGGCGGAGATTACGTCAACGAAGACACGGCGTTCCTTTACTCCGGCGGAACGATGCAGGACCTCGGCACGCTCGGGAATGCCACGGGTACCGCGATCAACAATGCCGGACAGGTGGCCGGCAACGGCTCCGGCTACGACCCGAGTGGCCGCCGGGGCTGGATCTATTCGGGCGGGGTCAAGACGGTCATCACGCCGCAAACCGCCGGCGCAAACGCGATCAACGACGCGGGCGATGTGGTGGGCACTTATTACAACAGCAGCACCGGCGAGCACGCATATCTCTATTCCGGCGGGGTGCTCGGCGATTTCTTCCATGTCGGCAATGGTGTCGGCATCAACAACGCGGGGCAGATGCTCGCAGTGAATTACAACGTCAGCCCCGGGAAGCTCACGCTCATCTCCGGCGGGAGTTCCTACGACGTGCTGGACTTGCTGACGAATGGCAGCGGCGTCACGGACATGTATGCCGGCGGAGCGAAGACGATCAACGACTGGGGCCAGATCGCGTGCACGGGCGTTTTCGGCGGCCCCCAGCACGCGCTGCTGCTCAGCCCGACGACGCCGTTCTTCACGACGACGGGCAACAGCCGCGACACGAAGTTCGTGGCGGGGATGGACTACGGGCTCTTCACGCCGCTCGCGCGCAGCGGCGGTTCGACGGCGAAGCTGCGCGGCGGCACGGCGGCGGCGAATCGCGAAGTCGTCGTGGGCCTCGCCGATCGCTCGACGCAGGCCGCGCCGCCGTCCGGTTTCTACAGCGACATTGCAGACATCACCGGCAGCCAGACGGACACCGTGGTGATCCAGCTCAGCTACGATGTGTCCGCGCCCGGCACGCCGGTGCTCGCGACTTTCACCGGCACGCAGTGGGTGAACGCGGTCGCGCTCAACACGGGCGGGAGCGCGGCGTTTGTGAGCGGCGCCTTCGACGGCAACGCAACGCTCGGGCGCTACGGCCTCGACACGACCAATCACGTCGCGTGGGCGGTGGTGAATCACAACAGCCTCTTCGCCGTCACGGGCGCGCTGCCATTCTACGTCGTGACCGACCCGGTGACGGATATCACCACCACGACCGCGACGCTGCACGCGACGGTGAATCCCGCCGGACTCGAGACGACGGTCACTTTCTACGAAGGCTTCAGCCAGGTCGGCACGCCGGTCGTCGTGCCCGCGGGCACCGCGGACGTGACGGTGAATGTGCCGGCGAGCGGCTACGTGCCGGGCACGATGCACACCGTCTATGCCTACGCGTCGAACTCCGGCGGCACGGCCACGGGCGACGACGTGAGCTTCACGCTGCTCGGCGGGGCGCCGAGCATCACGACGCTGGAGGAGACGGACGTGACGACCACCAGCGCGACGATGCGGGCGCAGGTGAATCCGAACATGGTGGATACGACGGTGGACTTTTACTACGACGGCAACTTCGTAGGCTCGGAGGTGGTGCCCGCCAATTCCGGCACGGTGACGGTGACGCGTGGAGTGAGCGGACAAACTCCCGGCACGACGCACACCATCGAGGCTTACGCGACCAACCTCGCCGGGCAGATCGATGGCGGCAGCGTGTCCGTGACCTATCTCGGCGGCGTGCCGAGCATCACCACGCTCGCGCCGACCGACGTGACGACCACCAGCGCGACGCTGCGCGCGCAGGTGAACCCGAGCCTGGTAAACACAATGGTGGACTTCTACTTGAGTGGCAGCTTCGTCGGCTCGGCATCCGTCGGCGCGAACGACGGGACGGTGATCAAGACGCTTCCGATTTCCGGCCAGACGCCGGGGTCCACGCACACGGTCGAGGCTTATGCGACGAACCTCGCCGGCTCGATCAGCGGCGGGACGTTGCCGCTCACCTTCCTCGCGCCCGGCGCCGCGGATGATCTCAACGCGAACATCGTCGGCAGCTACGTGACCGCCATCGCCGTCCAACCGGATGAGAAGATCATCATCGGCGGCGACTTCAGCTCGGTGCAGGGCGTGGCGCGGACGAACATCGCGCGGCTCAACGCCGATGGGACGCTCGACACGAGCTTCGTGCCGGCGGTGCCGGACGGGCCGGTCTATGCGCTCGCGCTGCAAACCGACGGGAAGATCTACGTCGGCGGGCCGATCAACAATTTTAACGGCGCGTCGCGCGTCGGCTTCGCGCGGCTGAATGCGGACGGTTCGCTCGACACGAGCTTCACCCTGCGCGCGAACAGCATCGTCAATAGCTTCGCGATCCAGCCGGACGGAAACGTGCTCGTCGCGGGACAATTCCACGCACTGCACGAGACCGAGGGCGGGCCGCAGATTCTGCGCAACCGCATCGCGCGCTTCTCGCCGGGCGGCATCGTGGACACGACCTTCAACCCGAACGCGGGCAACATCGTCTTCAGCGTCGCCCTGCAGGGCGATGGGAAGATTCTGCTCGCGGGCGATTTCACGACGATCGGCGCTGCGACGCGCAATTACATCGCGCGCGTGTTTCCGAACGGCTCGCTCGATACCGGCTTCGATCCGAACGTGAACCCCGGCGGCCGTGTGAACGCGATGCTCGTGCAGGCGGATGGGAACATTGTCATCGCCGGCAATTTCTCCTCGCTCGATCCGAACGCCGGTGGATCGCCGGTCGCGCGCAATCGCATCGCCCGCGTGTCGCCTGGCGGTTTCGTGGACGCGACCTTCGACCCGAACGTGGACCAACCGGTGCTGACGCTCGCGCTGCAAGCGGATGGAAAGATCCTGCTTGGCGGTCATTTCACCACGGTAGCTGCAACGCCACGCAATTTCATCGCGCGAGTGAACTCCGACGGCACGCTCGACAGCTTCGATCCCAGCTCCGACGGCATCACCCGCGCGCTCGCGTTGCAAGCTGATGGGCGGGTGCTGGCCGGTGGCGTCTTTGGGAATCTCTATCTCAACGGCTCGCCGACGCCGACCGTGCGCAATCGCTTTGCCCGGCTCGCGAACGAAGACGGCGTGCAGACGCTCAGCGCGCCCGACTCGACGGAACTGCTCTGGCTGCGCAACGGCACGACTTCGGAACTGGCGCACGTCGCCTTCGAGCTGAGCACCAATGGCGGCACAACCTGGATGCCGCTCGGCCCGGGTGAACGGCTCGGTCCGGCGTCATGGCATCTCACAGGCCTCTCGCTGCCCAATAACTGCCTGGTGCGCGCTCGTGGCCGGACGACCGGCGGATATTACAACGGCTCGGGCGGATTGATCGAAGAAGTGCTCGCGATCGTCGAGCCGGCGCAGTTCACGGATTGGATGACGATCGGCCCCGGATCGCGCGTGAATGGCACGGTGGAAACCGGGGCCGGATCGGTGAGCGTGACTTTCGATGGCGACAACACGGGCGCGGTGGTTGACGGCACGTCCACGACCTTCAACCGGCCGGAGACTTTCACGCCGCCGCTGGCGACCTCGGACCTCATCACCACATTCGGCACCGTCGGAATTCACAACAAGATCACCTTCGGTCAGTCGCTCCGCGGCGTGGTGATGCACTGGTGGAGCCTCGGCAACCCGAGCATGCCGGTGCGGCTGACTTTCACGAAGGATGGAGCGACCACGCCTGCGTCGTTCCAGATCGTCAGCTCCGGCCCGAATGAATACACCTCGAGCGGCGTGTTCGTGCAAGAGGGTGCCGGCAATAACGTCCTTCATGGCGAGGAAGGCAGTGGCACCATTCACTTCGACGGCACGCTCACCACGCTCGAGTGGGACTCCGATGCGACCGAAGTATTCTTCGCCTTCCAGGTCGGCGTGGATGTCGGATTGCAGGGCGTCATCACCGACAGCTTCACGCTCAATGGCGGCACGCGTGTCGCGGGTGTGAGCCTGAACGGATTGCAGACCGAAACCGGCGGCGTGACGTGGGAGGGGCGCAATGCGTTTACCTTCACCGCGGATGGAACCATCGTCATGCCGCTGCCAACGCCGCCCGCAGGTGGCATCGAGACGCGCATCATGTCGGTGCCGTTTGTGCCGGCGGCCAGCTTGACGGTCAGCGTCCAGGCGGACATTCAACCGCCGCATTTAAACAACGAGGGGCCGGATGTCTTTGGCTCGCTCGGCTTCTGCCTCAACCCGACCCCGACCGGCGATCCCACGCCCGGGCATCCGTATTACGATCTCGGCTTCTACAATACGGACCCGATGGGTCGCGGCCTCGGCCAGCTCTGGGCCTACCTCGGCAAGGACGGCTCCTGGTCGCTGCGCGCCAACGCCAATGCAATCGTCCTGGCCAGCGGCTCGGCGCCGAACTTCGAGCCGACCTCCTTTAACCGGATGCGGATCACCTACGACACCGTGGCGAACACGGCGGCGCTCTCCATCAACGGCACGAACGTCGCGACGGGCGTGAGCCTCGGCGCCTTTACGCCCACGATCGAGCACGCGGGCTTTTTCTTCCACCGCCTCGACGGTGCCGCGGTGGACAACTTCGCGGTCCAAAGCGTGGTGCCGCCTATGGATACGGAAACCGAGGCGCCGACCTTGATCGCCCCGGCGGAGAATGGCGGCGACAACACCCCGATCGCGGTGAGCTATACGCTCCCCGAAGCCGCGCAGGCTGGCAGCGTGGTGCTCACCTTCCACAGCGGCGGCACGCTCGTGAACCTCACGGTTGGCACGGCGGGCGAGAGCGCGGGCACGCACAACTACAGCATCGATGTGGCGAACCCCGGCGCGTCTTTCGGCATCGTCTCGGCCACGGGCGGTGCGATCGTCGAGGGAATCTACAACGTCGCGGTGTCGTATCAGGACGCCGAGGGCAACGCGGTGAACTTCGACGTGAACAGTAACGTGACGATAGATACGACGGCGCCGACGGGCGGCACGTTCACGGCTACGCCGCCCGGCCCGATCCCGGAAGGCACGCCGGTGGATTTCGCTGCGGCGGGTTGGAGCGATACATACGGTTCGCTGAGCTACCAATTCTTCGACGGTGCCGTCTCGCTCGGCCCGCCGCAGGCCGGTTCCACGCTGTCTGGTGTGCTGCTGGCGGCTGGTGCGCACGACTTGTTTGCAGAGGTGAGCGACGCTGCGGGAAACACGGTGATGCTCGGGCCGGTTTCGCTGACAGTGACCGTCGCGAGTCTGAGTTACGATCTGCTCGCGCTCAAAGGCGGCGCGGTGCCCGGTGCGGGCATTGATCCTTCCATTCCCGTGGGTGCGACGTGGAGTTTCCTCGGCCTTCCCGCGATCAACGACGCGGGTGCGGTTGCTTTTTTCGGCAAGTGGAAGAGTGCGACGACGGGAACGTCCGGCTCGGGCATCTTCGTGAACGACACACTCGTGGTGGCGGGTGGCAGCGCAGCGCCGGGAGTGTCCGGCGCGACGTTCAAGATGCTCAAGGAGCCGCTGCTCGCGGAGTCTGGTCGCGTGGCATTCCTCGCGACGCTCGCCGGCAGCGGGATCATTTCGGCAAATGACGCCGGAGCGTGGGCGGATTTCGGCAGCGGCCCGGTGCTCGTCGCGAGGGAAAGCGCGGAACCGCCGGGCGTGGCAGGCGCGCAGTGGAAGGCGATCAAGAGCGTGGCGTTTCAGGATGGCGCAGTGGCGGTGCTCGCGACGATGATCCTCGGCGTGGGCAACGTGACGAGTGCGGACGACCTCGGCCTGTGGATGGACACTGGCAGCGGCCCGGTGCTCGCATTGCGTGAGGGGCAGTCGTTCGAAGGGACCACGGTGAAGAGCTTCACCGCCATCAGCGCCCGCACCGGCGCGACAGGCCAGGGCCATGGCATCGCAGACGATGGCGCCTCGCTTTCCCTGGTCGCGCTCGCCTCACTGGCAGATGGGCGCAAGGCGTGGTTCTCCCTGCGCAGCACAGGCGGGTAGGTCCTCACGGCGATCAGCGGCGATACCGCTCCGGGCTACACGGGTGCGAGTTTCAAGAGCTTCAAGGTGCCGGCACAAAACAGCGGCGCCATCGGCACCGCGGTCGCCACGGTCACGGGCGGCAATTCGACCAGCGCGGACAGCACGGCGATTTTCCAGGAATTGTCCGGAATGCCGGACATGGTCCGGGCCGTGACCAAGGGCGAATCTGCGATGGGCATTGCGGGCGCGGCGTTCTCGACGTTCGGCAGTCCGGTGAACAACGCGGCCGACACGATTGCATTCTCCGCCAAGGTTGTAGGTGGCGGCGTGCAGACGACTGACGACCAGGGCATCTGGTCGCGCACTGCCGCAGGGGTGCTCACGCTTGTCGCCCGTGAAGGCGCCGAGCCCCCCGATGGGCCTGCCGGCGCAAAATGGAAAGCGTTCAAATCGCTCGCGCTGCCCGGGGGCACAGCCGGCCCGCTCTTCACCGCCACGCTGCTGAAAGATGCGGGAGGGATCACCAGCATTGATGATTTCGCGTTCTACCGCGTGGACTCCACGGGCGTGGCCCGCGAGCTGGTGCGCGAGAATCAGCCGCTGCTTGGCAGGGTCGTGAAGAGCTTCACCGTGCTCAAGCCCGTCGTCGGATCGCCCGCGCAGACGCGCGCGTTCAATGACGAAGGCGAGATCGTGCTGAACGTGGCCTTCACCGACGGCATCAGCGCGATCCTGCGCATCACCGTGCCGTAGTGCCGAAGAGACAAAAAGGCGTTCGTTGAAAATTTCGATCGGATGAATATGCGGCTCTTTCCCGCCACAAGCACCATGTTCGTGACGATCGGATCGAGGCTGTCTGCGGGGCCCGGTCTGTCGTTCAGCCGGGAGGTGAATTTCCGGGAAGTCCGCCCTATCCCGGAAACAGGAATGGAAGGAGCCGCGAAAAGGCGCAAAGCAGTGGAGCTTGGATGGATTGCATCCCTCACCCGGAAGGAGACGCCGGCCGTGTTTTCTTTGCCATGCGGCTCTGCGCATTTGCCCGAGCACCTGCGTTTCCACCGCCGTCTCCAGGGTGATATGTCATGCGCGGATTGCCGCGCGGAGCGCGCCTACGAAGTCTTGAGCACCTCGATGAACGCCTCCTGCGGGATGTTCACCTGGCCGATGGCCTTCATGCGCTTTTTACCCTCTTTTTGTTTTTCGAGCAGCTTGCGCTTGCGCGAAATGTCGCCGCCGTAGCATTTCGCAGTCACGTTCTTGCGCATGGCGCTGACCGTTTCGCGGGCGATGATTTTTCCGCCGATGGCTCCCTGGATTGCGACGGTGTAGAGTTGCGTGGGGATGACTTCCTTGAGTTTTGCCGCCAGTGCGCGCCCGCGGCTTTCCGCCTTGTCGCGGTGTACGATGCTTGAAAATGCGTCCACCCGCTCCCCGTTCACGAGCATGTCGAGCTTCACCAGCTTGTCCGCGCGGTAGCCCGCGTGCTCGTAGTCCATCGAGCCGTAGCCGCGGGTGATGCTCTTCATCTTGTCCACGAAATCCACGAGGATTTCGTTCAGCGGGAGATCCACGCTCAGCATGACGCGGCGCGGGTCGAGCGTCTCCGTGTGGTCCACGAGGCCGCGCTTGTCCATGATGAGCTGGAGCATCGGGGAGATGTATTCGTTCGGGATCATCACGAAGCAGCGCACGATGGGCTCGCGGATTTCCTCGATGACGCTCGGATCCGGCAGGTTCTCGGGGTTGTCCACCTTGAGCACCTCGCCGTTCGTCTTCACCACCTCGTAAATGACCGATGGATACGTGGCGATGATGTCCATGCCAAACTCGCGCCGCAGCCGCTCGATCACGATTTCCATGTGCAGCAGGCCGAGGAAGCCGCAGCGGAAACCGAAGCCGAGCGCGACGCTGCTCTCAGCCATGTATTGAAATGCTGCGTCGTTGAGCTGCAGCTTGCCCATCGCGGCCTTGAGGTGCTCGAAGTCCGCCGTATTGATCGGATAGATTCCGCTGAAGACCATCGGCTGCAGTTCCTGGAATCCGGAGAGCGGCTCCGAGGCAGGCTGGCGCGTGCTGGTCAGCGTGTCGCCCACTTTCACCTCCGTCACGGTCTTCATGTTCGCGATCACGTAGCCGACATCGCCGGGGCCGAGTTCATCCTGCGGCACAAACTTCGGCAACTGCGGGCGGAAGATCCCCACTTCCTTCACCTCGTAGGAACTGTTGGTCGCCATGAGCCGCACCATGTCGCCGGCCTTGATCGCGCCATCCACCACGCGCACGTAAATGAGCACGCCGCGATACGTGTCGAACGTCGAGTCGAACACGAGCGCCCGCAGCCGCGCGCTGCGATTGTCCGGCGGCGCGGGGATGCGCGCGATCACCGCCTCGATGATCTCCTCGATGCCGATGCCCTGCTTCGCACTGGCGAGGATCGCCTCCTCGGAAGGGATCGCCAGAATCTCCTCGAGCTGGCGCATCACGCTCGGCAGATCCGCATTCGGCAGGTCAATCTTGTTGATCACCGGGATCAGCTTGAGCTTTTGCTTCTCCGCGAGATGGACGTTGGCCACCGTCTGCGCCTCCACGCCCTGCGCCGCATCCACGATGAGGAGCGCACCCTCGCACGCCGCCAGCGAGCGCGAGACTTCATACGCGAAGTCCACGTGTCCCGGTGTGTCCATGAGGTTGAGTTTGTATTCTTTCCCGTCTTTCGCCGTGTAGAGCATCCGCACGGGATGCGCCTTGATGGTGATGCCTCGTTCCTTTTCGAGATCCATGGCGTCGAGGAGCTGATCCTGCGACTCCCGTTTTTGGATCGTCCCGGTGAATTCGAGCAGCCGGTCGGACAGCGTCGTCTTGCCGTGGTCAATGTGGGCGATGATGCAGAAATTGCGCGTGTTTAAGGACATTCGATGCCGTTGGAAAAAGGGGGCGGAAAGTAGGAGCGGCAAAGCGCGAGCGCAAGCGAGATCGCCGGGGATGCACGCTTCCAGGCGTGATTGATTTCCGGTCCGCAAGCGTGCAGGCGGCGGCAGGGAGCGGCGACATTCCTGTCGCCGTCCGCACATGCGCCGGAGGCGCACACACCCTCGGCAACGCGGCGGCGCACCGTTCCGCGACAAAAATTTCCCTCACGCGCCACCGCCCGCCATCTTGCCGGAGCATGCACGCCTCCGGCGCAACCAGCGACGGCGACAGGAATGTCGCCGTTGCTCCTTGTGCGCCTCCTCTCCACACCTTCGCCCCAGCTTCCCCGGCCCTTTCTGCTCCTCCAGGCTGGACCGGCGGAGGCATGACGCAGGCCGCCGTTATAGGCTGTCATACCATCTCTCGGAATTAGGAAGACAGCGTGACCGTGGCGGCGTGGGCGCGGGGTAGGGCGGGTTGCAAACCCGCCGGGCCGGGTATCCTACCCGGCCCATCGAACGTCGTGGGGCGTTCCTTCGCAGGCATGCCCGGTGTGACCGCTGTTGGAGGTCGCACGCACTTCGCCGTTCGTTGCGCCGGGTAGAGTACCCGGCGCGGCGGGTTGCAAACCCGCCCTACCCGCGTTGACGCACTTCCATTCGTCCGGTTATTTTTGAGAGATGGTATCAGCCGCACGGCTGCAGGTAATTTGCAGAGCGGGCCGGCGAATTCATCGCACGGACACAGGATCAGACCAGCCGTGCCAGTTCTTTTGGCAGCGGGGACTCGAAGCGGAGTTCCATGCGCGTCTGTGGATGGGGGAACTTGAGCAGGCAGGAGTGCAGGCCGAGGCGCTTCGCGGGATCCGATTGCGCACCGTACTTCGCGTCGCCGGTAATGGGGCATCCGGCGTCGGCCAGTTGCACGCGGATTTGGTGGCGGCGTCCTGTTTCCAGCGTCAGTTCGACGAGTGTCCGTGACGTGCCGCGGCTGAGCACCTGGTAGTGCGTGACCGCGTGGCGCGTGAGGGCGCTCGCGGGTGCGGAGAACACTTTGAAGGGGTTCGACTCGTCGAGGTCCGACGCAAGCGTGCCCGAGGCCGCAGGCGGGCGGCCTTCCACGACGGCCTTGTAGCGTTTCTCCGCCTTGTCCCAGCCCGTCTGCAGCGTCTCCTTGGCTTGGGGAGTCTTGGCAAAGACCATCAGGCCCGAGGTCTCGCGGTCGAGCCGGTGAACGATCCACACACGTTCCTTTGCCCGCGGATTTCCCCGGCGGAGATATTCGGTGAGTTGAAAATACGCGGTCTTCTCCGGCTCCGCCTCGCTCGCGATGCTCAGGAGACCGTCCGGCTTTTCGATGACGATGATGTGCGCGTCCTCGAAAACCACCTTGATGCCGAGGCCGAGCATCGTCTTCGGTGCGGCGAAGCGATCCGAGCGGATGGCCACCACATCGCCGCGTTGCAGCGGGTGATTGAATTGTGTCACGGCCTCACCGTTCACAGTCACGGCCTGGAACTTCAGCCAGGTGCGGATCTGCTTTTTCTTCACGTCCGGCCATGTGGCGAAAAGGAATGCGAGAAGTTCGGCGGGCGCATCCACGGTGCTCGGCTTGGGCATGGGCCGCACTGTCGTTCCTCCGCGGGCGAGTGTCCATCCTCCCCGCGCGATGGCATTGAAGCATTCGCCGAAAGTCTGCTCTTCCTTTCCGGCGGATCACTTCTTGATCACGACCACTTCCGAGGAGGCGTGGTTGTTCCGACCTCCGCCGACCGTGCGGAATCCGTAGATGAGATACGCCGTGGTGGTGGCGGGAATCGGACTGCGGGAGACCAGTTCGCCTTTGTCGAGGTTGCACTGGATGAACTGCCACTTCCGATCCTTCCACAGTCCGCCGCCGGTGGTGAAATAAACCCACGCCTCGCTGAATTCACCCGTGTATTTTGCGCGGACGATGCCGCCGCCGGTGTCGGGCGCGGGGCGTTCGACTTTCGGCAGCGCGGGGCCGCCTTTGACGATGTTGTTGGCGAAGTCGTAGATCTCCGGCGCGTCCTCCCAGCCGTTGCCGTGGCCGTGGGCGAGGAACGGGCGCAGGCACAGGCTGGACGGCCCGGCGGTGGACTTGGAGGACTTCGAGACGATATCAATTTGGAAGACAGGATCGGCGACGCCGGTCACCCACAGCACCGGCATTTTCGCGAAGGGCAGATGGGCGGAGGGATCCCACTTCGCGCGGTAGTCGGCGAATTGCGCATCGGTCATGTTCTTCGGCGGGAACCACTGGGCGAGCCCCGGGTTGTCGCTCTCGTGGATGAAGCCGCAGCCGTAAACGGGGATGACGAAGGCGAAGCGCGAATCAATTCCCGCGACGGTGCTGACGGTGGTGCCACCCCACGAGATGCCGGTGAGGCCGATTTTCTTCGGATTGATTTCGGGAAAGGAATGCAGCAGCGAGTTCGCGCGGATCACATGGGCCACGGCGTGGTGGAACCACTGTTCTTTGTCGGGCAGCGCGCGGTCGCCGAACCAGTCAATGCGAGCCGGGCCGGCGTTCGGATGAGCGGCCCCGACCGGAGCATTGCCTTCCAGGCCGTGTGCATTCCCGCCCGGCAGATGGCCCTCGAGATCCATGGCGATCGCCGCGTAGCCGTGGCTGTTCCAAGTCCTGACCCACCCCGGATACGCCGTGCCGCCGCCACCGTGCGCGCACACGACCGCCGGCCAGCCACCCTCCGGCGGCTTGCCTTCCGGCGCGGCGTAGTAGGCGAAAACCCACGTCGGCTTCCCCTTGTAATCCGCGCCCTCGTAAAAAAACGAGCGCATCCCCTTTGCCGGGCGCTCTGTCGTGGGATGCATCACCGGGGGCTTCGAGAGCGCGAGGACATCCCACGGAATCACGCGCTGCCCGGGCTTCGCATCGGCGGCGGTTGCATGCGGTGGCATCGGGATCAGCAAAATTGCTAGTACGGGAAAAATTCTGAATTTCATGCGTGGCTTTGGTTGTTGGTGGCGCTCACCCGATGTGCGGGCGAGCACGAGCGAAGAACACCACAACCGCTTCCGGTGGACAATGCCATTATCACACACGGCAGGCTTGCACATCGCCCGCCGATGCCTGCTTTATCCCCTGACACACGCCCGAGCCATGACCACCGACCAATTCCACACATCCTCCTGCACCAATCTCCAGGGCGTTCTCTCGCGCATCATCGGATGTCTCGTCCTGTTCGTCACCGCATCCGCTGTGACCGCGGAGGAGCCGAAGGTTTCCGACTGGAATGGATTCCAAAAACTCGACTTCGCCATGGCGGGAAACCCGGGGTTGATCGTGAAGCCGAAGACCGCCGCCGCGGGGAATCCGTGGATCTGGCGCACGGAGTTTTTCGGGCACGAGCCGCAGGGCGACATCGCGCTGCTCGCGGCGGGGTGGCATGTGGCTTATTACCGGGTGAGCAACATGTACGGATCGCCGAAAGCCATCGAGATGATGGATGGATTCCACGCGCACGTGACGAAGGAATTCGGACTGGCGAAACGCGCGACTCTCGAGGGTTTCAGCCGCGGCGGCCTTTACGCGGTGAACTTCGCCGCCGCGCACCCGGGCAAGACGGCCGCGCTATACCTCGATGCGCCCGTGCTCGACATCCGCTCGTGGCCCGGCGGCAAGGGCAAGGGCAAGGGCGACGGAGGATGCTGGCGGCAGGCGCTCGAAAAATTCGGGCTGACCGAGGAAACGGCAAAGGACTTCAAGGGAAACCCGCTCGACTATGCCGCAGCCGTGGCGAAGGCGGGCATTCCGGTCATCTCCGTCTGCGGTGATGCGGATTCTGTGGTGCCATTTGATGAAAACACGAAGCTCTTTGCCGAGCGCTACCGCGCCGCCGGTGGCAGGATCGAGGTGATCGTGAAGCCCGGCGTGAACCACCACCCGCACTCGCTGAAGGATCCAAAGCCCATCGTGGATTTCCTGCTCCGCGAGGCGCTCAAGTAGCTGGCGCCGGCGGGATTTTCCCGCGCGCAGACTTGCCTTCGATGTGTGAACGCCGTTTCCTCCGCGGCTCACACTTTTCAACACCATGAACACACCGTCCTCTTCCAGCATCACCCGGCGCGACGCGCTCGCGCTCGCGGCAACCGCCGGCATCTCAGCCCTCGCATTCGAGCCCGCCCGCGCCGCGGAACCCGCCAAGGCGGATCCGCGCCGCGGCTCGCCGAAACGCTACGACATGAAAAAGTCCATCAACCTCTGGGCGTTCCCATACCCCGGGCGGATGAACCTCCGCGAGTGCCTGCAACTCGCAAAAGACGCGGGCTTCGATGCCATCGAACTGAACTACGACCTCGACAACGACCTCTCGCCGAAATCCGGCGCAAAGGAATACACGGCGATCCGCAAAATGGCCGACGACATCGGCATCCAGATCAGCGGCCTGTGCTCGTTCCTTTTCTGGCCTTATCCGCTCTCCAGCAACGACCCCGTGAAGCGCGAACGCGGCATCGAACTCGCCGGAAAAATCGCCCAGGCCGCGCATGATCTCGGCGTGGAAAACGTCCTCGTCGTCCCCGGCGCCGTCCACATCCCGTGGCGCACCGACCACGAGCCCGTGCCCAATGATGTGTGCGACAAGCGCGCCCGCGAAGCCGTCGGCAGACTCGCCACGCAGGCGGAGAAATTGAAAGTCTCGCTCAACATCGAAAACATTTTCTTCAACGGCTACCTCATGACGCCGATGGAAATGAACACCTTCGTGGACAGCTTCGGCAGCGAGCATGTGCGCGTGCATTTCGACACGGGCAACATCTCCATGTTTCAAAACGCCGAGCACTGGGTGCCCATCCTCGGCAAGCGGACGAAGAACATCCACTTCAAGGAGTTCACAAAAAAGGGAACCGACTACTCGCTGGAAACCTTCCGCCCCCTGCTCGACGGGACGACCGACTGGCCCGCAGTCACCGAGGCGCTCGCGCAAACCGGCTACCGCGGCTACGTCACCTTCGAGTATTTCCATCCGTACCCGCACTACCCCGAGGCGTTGATCCATCAGACAAGCGACTCGCTGGACCGGATACTCGGGAGAAAAGCCTGAGCCGGAGCGATGCGCTCCAGGGGATTCGTGGCACTGGGGTGTGGAAGACCGGCAGCGCCGTGCGTAGCGCAGGCTTCCAAGCCTGCTGTATCGCGGATTTCCAAATCCGTGGCAGCTCCTGCGGGCCGGACACCCTGCCGACTTGGAAGTCGGCGACACAAAGCCTGCGCTACGCAGGGTTGCGCGCCCTGCTCACGTGTTAATTCTGCTCCTTCTCAAGTTCCTCGATCGAACTTGGGCCGAGGTAGGCGCGGTGGAGGGTGAGTTTCTCCACGTGCCAGTCAAAATAGAGGGCGTTCCGGTGTTCTACATGCACCGGCTTCAAGGGGATTCCTGGGACCCATTTTTCATTGATGTTCAGGATGCGGGTGACTCCCTGATCCAGATCCGTCAACGCCCACATCTTCGCCAGATCCACAGTCTCATCCTTCCCGGCGATCTGGCGCTTCCAGCCTTTCAATTCCTCAAGCGTCAGCCCCGGTTTGTCGCCCGCGCCCCACGCAGGCTGCCCGGCTGGCAGGACGGGGTCGGTGTTCAGGATGAATACAGGTGCGTCATCCTCACGGCTTGCCTGCTCCCATCCGGGACAGGAAAAAATTGTTTTCGCGCCCGCCGGCCCCCCGGGGGAGTTCGCCGGGGTGTCGAGATAGCGCGCGATGTATTTTAACAACTGATCGCTGCGCGCGGGATTCCCAGCGGTTCTCACTGGGTACTGGGCCGTGGCGAGCGGTCCCGGCAGACGGTTTTCGTGCTCTTTTGTGTATGCGAGAATGCCGGCACCGATGCGCTTGAGGTTGCCGGCGCATAGCTCGGCGCGTTTTGCTTCGCGTGTCCGCAGCACGAACGGCACGAGCAGCACGAGGAACATCGCGATGATCCCGATCACTACGATGACTTCGATGAGCGAAAATGCGCGGCGGCGATGGGTGTGGGTCATGTGGCGAAAAAGGAGTCGCACTCAAGCAGCGGCACGTATTCGGGGGAAGCGGATTTATCCAGCCGTGGGAAGCGCGGTGAAATCACCAGGAACGAACGCCGCGGTAACAATTCGATAACACGATCGCGCTTCATTGGATCCAAGGCGGAAGCATTCAGCGGCCGCTGCAAATCAACTCAAACACCAATGACAACTCCATCAATCCAATCACACAACCGGGCCTTCACGCTCATCGAACTGCTCGTGGTCATCACCATCATCGCCATTCTTGCGGCGTTCGCGGTGCCCGCGTTCAGGGGATTTCTCATCAGAGCCCGCATCGGCGATCAGGTGAACAATGGCCGGCAAATTTACCTCGGCATGAAAAACTTCTCCGCGGAGAGCGCCAACGGAGGCCGCTTCCCGCTGTACCGGAGTGGCGATGATGCGAACGCGCTGCTCAGCAATTCCAACGAGGCCTTCGAGACGCTTCTGCCGCGCTACCTTGATACCAAGAGCGTCTGCATTAACCGGAATTCCGCCTGGTGCCGCCAGCAGCCGGCGAGCAAGGAAACAAAACACAAGGTCCTTTCCGGCGAGAACGACTGGGCATATGTGCGCGGCCTGTCCGACACTTCGCAGTCGGACTATCCTGTGCTCGCGAATGCGTTTTCGCCCGGCTCGAAAACCTACACGACCAACCCGGGGGAGAAGGGTGGTGTGTGGCTGGGCTTGAATGCGGTGGTCATCTACATGGGCGGAAGCGCGCAGATCGTGGCGACCAAGGAGGGTGGCGGCGGATTCATGGTCCCGCGCGCGGACAATCCCGGCAGTAACGCCTTCGAGAAGGATGACGAATGGCTGGCTGGCGAGGATGTCGAGGTGTTGCAGCCGTTGTAGGCAAAGTCTGGCACGCGATGGGAATGCCGCCATTGGCCACGGCTGATGGCGGCATTTTCCATTCAACCGCTCGCCTTCCGCGCCGGCGGAGTTATTCTGTCGCCGATGACCCCGCATGAAATCAAACCGAAGCAGCTCCGGGCGTTGTTGTGCCTGCTCGTCCTCGTGCCGCTCATCCCCACGGCCCTGATGATCCGTTTCATGACAGATGCCCTGAAGGCGGAGCGCCTGACCGCAGTCGAGCAGGCACAGCAATTCTACGCTGGCGTCCTGGCTGCGGCATTGCGCGCCGCACCGGCGGCGGATGCCGATGTGAGCGAAAGCGGGCGTGCAGCCGCCGTCATCACGGCGGCGCGCAAACTGGGCGATGCAAACATGACTGTGCGCGTGATCGGGAGTGGCGGCGCAGTGATCGGCGGGGATGCGGAGGCATGGGGTCAGCCGGTTGCGCAGGACAGCTTTCCCGGCTTGCCGGAACTCACGGTGCAAATCCACCTCAAAGGTCCCGGCGTGGTGGAGCAGGGGATTGCGGGGCAGCGGAACACATTCATCATGATTGGCGCCGGGACGACGCTGGGGGTTGTGCTGATTGCCGGGCTTGCGGCGATGGCGGTACACCGGCAGATCGGCCTCAACGAATTGAGGAACACATCCGCCGCGACGGTCGCGCATGAACTTCGCACGCCGCTCGCCTCGATGCGGATGCTCGTGGATACGCTTCGCGAGAAGCGGTACCGCGGCGAGCAGCAGCTTCACGAGTACCTCGATCTTGTGGCCGCGGAAAATGAGCGACTGAGCAGGCTGGCGGAGAACTTCCTCACCTTTTCCCGCCTCCAGCGCGGGATGCAGCCGTGGCCCATGTCGCCCGTCGCGCCGCACGAAGTGGCGGTGCAAGCCATCCGTCCGCTGAAGGCCCGCCTCGACGCCGCTGGCTTCGCGTTCGATGTGCCCGGCTCGCTGCCCGCGGTGCTCGCCGATCGCGATGCCCTGGCGCAGGTGCTCACGAACCTCATGGACAACGCGCTCAAGTACACTGGCGATGAAAAGCGCATCGCGCTGAGCGCGCGGGTGGCGGGAACGATGGTCGCGTTCAGCGTGGAGGACAACGGCATCGGGATCGCCGCGGGGGACAGACGCTCGATCTTCAAGCCTTTCCATCAATTGGACCAAAAGTTGTCCCGCAGCAATGAAGGCTGCGGACTGGGACTCGCGATTGTGGGGCAGATTGTGGATGCACACGGCGGGGAGATCGAAGTTGCCGGCGCGCCGGGAAAAGGCAGTGTCTTCACCGTGAAAATCCCCGCCGCATGAACCGGCAACTGACCATTCTCATCGTCGAGGACGATCCCACCATGCTTCGCGGGCTGAAGGACAATTTTGCTTTCGAGGGATACAAGGTCGTGACAGCGACAGATGGCGAAGCCGCCTTGAACGCAGCCCTCCGCACTGCGCCGGATCTCATCATTCTCGACCTCATGCTGCCAAAGGTGAACGGCTATGAAGTGTGCCGGTTTTTGCGCGAGGAGAAGGTGGAGATTCCGATCCTCATGCTGACGGCAAAAGGCCAGGAGAGTGACGTGGTGCTCGGGCTGAAACTGGGTGCGGATGACTACGTGAAGAAGCCGTTTTCAATCAAGGAACTGCTCGCGCGTGCGGAGGCATTGCTGCGGCGAAACAAGCGGGCTTGCGCGGAGGTGTACGAGTTCGGTGACTGCCACCTTGATTGCGAATCGAGGACGTTCACGCGCTCCGGCGCGGAGGTGGCGCTCTCGCCGAAGGAGTTCGAGCTGCTGCGTTTTTTTGCGAGCCGTCCAGGACAGGCGCTGAGCCGCGACCTCATCATGAACAGCGTGTGGGGTTACGATGCGGCGGTGACACCGCGCTCGATAGACCGGTTTGTGAACGCGCTGCGCAACAAGATCGAACCCGACCCCTCGAATCCCGCGCACATCCGCACCGTGCGGGAGTTTGGGTACAAGTTCGAGCGGTGAGCCCCGGTGCCCGCTACGGGCGGATCTCGAAGACGACGATGATCTGCCCACGCTCGTGCATCGGGCCGCGGATGAAGAGCGGGCTCAGCGGTCCGAGCATCGCCTCGGTTTCCACGATTCGGCGCCGGTCGTGGAAGAACTCAAGATTCAGGTGGTAGCCGGTGCCTTGGCGCCGGGCCGTGGCGCCGAACCAGAAGTTTTGGGTGGGCACCAGCCACCTCTCTTTCTGGCCGTCGAGTTCCTTCGTCGCGGAGCCGAGGATCTCGAATTGCTCGTAGGTGAACACCTTCGCAAGCCTGGCTGCAAATGGCGCGAGTTCCGGGGGTGGTGGCTTGGGGCGCTCCCCGCGTTTCGCGTCGCTCGCGAGGATGACAGCGCTCCAGATTTTGTCGCCTGCCTGGCTGGCGGATGCGGTGGCGAGCAAAACAGCGAGCAGGCGTGCGATCATTTGAGGATGTAGTCGCCCGGCAGTTTTTCGAAGCCGTCAATCCAGACGACTGCGATTCCGTCCGCATGGACGACCTGTGCTGTGAGTTTCGTGTCGCCGGCCTTCACGCTGAGGACCTCGGCGAAGTATTTCGTCTGCAAGGTGTCCGGCGCGACTGCGGCCTTGTAGATTCCCACGGATGCGAGCGCGCAGCAGGCGCCTGCAAACACGAGCCGCCAGAGCTTCCATGCCGGGATTTCGGCGGTGGAAACTGGCTGCGCAGGGGTGATTTCGCGGAGGATGCGCCGGTTGAAAAACTCGCCGTGCCGCAGGGTGGCGGGCTCGCTGTGGGAGCGAAGTGCGGCGCCAAGCGCGCTGATCGCGGCCTTTTCGGCGGCGGCTTCGGGATGTTCACGCTCGAACGCGGCGCGCTCGGCGGGCGGGAGGAGGCCATCCACATAAGCCGTCAGCTTTTCCTGATAGGGTGAGAGTGGGATGTCAGAGTTGTTCATAGACGTCGCGGAGCAGATGCTGGAGTTTCTTTCTGGCGTAGAAAAGGCGGGACATCACGGTGCCGATGGAGCAGCCGATGACGTCGGCGATTTCCTTGTAATCGAGCCCGTCGAGTTCGCGAAGAACGATCACTGCACGGTGTTCCGGGGAGAGCATTTCGATGGCGGCATTGATCCTCCCGCGCACCTCGCCGCTGGTAATCCCATCCGCGGGTGCCGGGACGGGTTTTGGTGCCGTGGGTGCGCCCGGTTCAATGGAGCGAAGGCCGATGGTGTCATCGAATTCCGCATTGCCGCGGACGTGCTTCCGGCGGAGCCAGTCGAGCGCGACGTTGGTCATGATCCGATAGAGCCATGTGTAGAACGACGACTGGCCGCGGAAACTTTTCACGTTCTTCCATGCCCGCACGAAGCCGTCCTGGGAGAGGTCCCAGGCGTCGTCCTCATTTCTGACCATCTGATGGATCATGGCGTAGCAGCGGTGGCGGTAACGTGTGATGAGTTCATTGAATGCGCCCGTGTCACCCTGCCGGGAGCGTTCGACCAGATCAAGGTCCTCAGCACCTTCCGCAGGGTTTGCGGATCGCCGGTTGGACTGATCATCAGGCTGATTATTCACACGAATTAACGCCCGTGCCGCTTGCGAAATTCGGCGCGGTAAAGCCCCATCGTATCCACGATGCCTTCACGGATGGAGAATAGGCGGTGAACGATCCTGTCGCTGGCGGGCTGCTGGATGTGCTCGCCTTCGATGAGCTGCCTCACGGCAGACAGGCCGCCGGTGATGGCATGGAGGGCGCGTTTCAGGTAGGCGATGCTCATGCCGATTTCATCAATGCCGCCGTCGTTCAGGGCCGCGGCGAGTTTTGCCGCCGCGAGGGTGGTCTGGCTCATGAGCGAAATGGTCGCGGGGTGCTCCTGTGTGCGTTCGGATGTCGCGTCAAAAATCTCGTCCAGCTCCGTGGCAAAGGCGATCGCCTGCCGGTAGAGCGGGTGGCGCTCAAAATCAAAAACGGTTTCCTTGGCGCCCTGGCTGTCGCTTTCCGCGGAAGCGAGATCCGCATCCAACTCATCCTCCCATTCGGGATCGTCGTCACCAGGCAGAAGCTCCCAGCCCATTTCGCGCGCGATGATTTCGTCGCGCTGGGGGTGGTCCATGAATTTCTCAAGGAGATCCATATACTTCTCGGTGCGCTGTTCCTGCTGTTGCAGGAAGCGCTCCCAATCATATTCATCCCACATTTCGTCGGAATTGTTGTCCGGCATGAGCGGCTAACTAACGCGAGCACCGCCGCGCCGCAAAGAGGAAATCTCGCCAGGACGGGGGCCGAGCTTTTTCCTTTTTGCTTTTGGCAGCGTCTCGCTAGCTTGCCGCGCATGAACAAGCACGTCGTCCCGGTCACGGTCCGCGCGATACTTCCATATAACAATGGCCGGGCGGTATTCGTCGGGAACGACCAGAAGGTTTTCGTGATCTACGTGGACGAGGGTGTCGGCGCGGCGATCGCGATGTTCATGAACCGGACGGCCAAGGAGCGCCCGCTGACGCATGACCTTATGGGCAACCTCCTCACCGCGCTCGGGGCAAAAGTGGAGCGCGTCATCGTCAATGATCTCAAGAGCGAGACGTATTTCGCCCGCCTGATTATTGTCGCGGAAAACGAGCTTCACGCCCGCAAGATCATCGAGCTCGACGGCCGGCCGAGCGACTGCATCGCGATGGCGATCCAGCAGGCGGCCCCCATCTACGTCTCGCAGGAGGTGTGGGACGAGGTGGAGGATCGCAGCGATATTCTGCGGAAAATGGAGGAGCAGCAGAACGAGGGGAGCTAGCCCCGCACTGCGAACTGTCTTGCGGCTTCGTAGAGGACGATGGCGACGGAAGTGGCGAGATTCAGCGAGCGTGTTCCGCCGGGCATCGGGATGGTGAGGCAACGATCCGCATTCGCCGCGAGGAGCGGCTCCGGGAGCCCCTTGGTCTCCCGGCCAAAGACGAGAAAGTCCCCGGCCTGGAAGCGTGTGTCCCAGTAATTCCGTGTGGCTTTCGTGGTGAGGAAAAAGAAGCGGGCGTCGGAGCTTTGCGCGGCGCGGAGGTCGTCGAAGCAATCCCATACGGTGACTTTCACATCCCGCCAGTAGTCGAGTCCGGCGCGTTTCAGCCAGCGGTCATCCAGCGAGAAACCGAGCGGGCGGATGAGGTGGAGGTGCGAATTGGTGGCGAGGCAAAGGCGGCCCACGCTGCCGGTGTTGGGCGGGATTTCCGGCTCGATGAGGACGACGTTCAGCACGGGCGGTTCAAAATTGGAAATAGATGAACGCTTTGTAAACGACGGGCTTCATGTAGAGCGCGAGTGAGACACCGACGCCCATGAGCGCGGCGTAGGCGTAGTCGGGAATCCGCCGCCACCACCGGCTCATCCAGCCGCGGGCGCAGAACCAATGCACAAGCGCAAGCGCCGCGAGGAGCGCGACGGCGGCATTTTTCACGACACTCTTGCGTCCGTTGTCCTGAAAAAGAACGAGCGATCCCCATACCTTTGCGCTGGTGCCGAAACCGCCGCTGACTTTGCGGATGACGATTTCCTCCGGCTTGCCCTTCGTGTGCCAGTCCCCGGTGAGCGGCGCGCGTGCGAGGTCTGCTTTCGCGTGCAGCAGCTTGTCACCCTGGTGCTCGTAGAACCCGTCCGGCAGTGATCGCACTGGCTGGTTCTTTGCATTCACGAACGTATCGTTTGCGCGAAAAGGCACCCACGTCAGCAGCACCCAGTAAAATGTGAGCGGCATGGCGATCCATTTCATCACGGCGAATGTTTTCCCCGCGGTTGCTCGGGTCCATTCACGATGCACGATCAGCGCGATGCCGTGCGCGGCGCCCCAGATCACAAACGCCCACGAAGCGCCGTGCCAGAGCCCGCCGAGGAGCATCGTGAGCATGAGATTCCGCCAGGTGAAGAGCTTCGAGCCGCGGTTTCCGCCGAGCGAGATATAGAGATAATCCCGCAGCCACGAGCTGAGGCTGATGTGCCAGCGCCGCCAGAACTCGGTGATATTCCTGCTGAAATAGGGGAACGAAAAATTCACCGTCAGCTCGTACCCGAGCAGTCTGGCGACGGCGGTTGCCATGTCGCTGTAGCCGCTGAAATCGCAGTAGATCTGGCCCGCGTACGAGAGGATCGCCACCCATGCGCTGAAGCAGTTGTACGCCTGCGGCGCTGCGAAATACGTGTCCACGATCCCGGCGAGAGTGTCGGCGATGCACGCCTTCTTGACGAAGCCGATGAAGAACAGCGTGAGGCAGCCGCGCACATCCACGCTGGCCCACACGGTCTTCTTGATCGTCTGCGGGAGGAACGTCACCGCGCGCACGATCGGTCCAGCGACGACCTGCGGGAAGAACGCGATGAAGAACGCGAGGTTCAGAAAACTGCGCTCGGCTGGCAGGTGCTTGCGATAGACCTCGATCGAGTAGCTGAGGCTCTGGAAGGTGTAGAAACTGATGCCGTAGGGCAGGAAAACCTTCAGCGGCTCCCATGTCGGCGTGAGGCCGAGCCACGCGAAGACGGCGCGCACATTCTCCTCGAAGAAGCCGTAGTATTTGAAAAACCCCAGGACGCCGAGATTGATGAACAGGCTGATGAGCACCCATCGCTTTCGCCCGCGATCCGACTTCGCATCCTCGATGCGGACGCCGACGATGTAGTCCATGGCGGTGCTGAACCAGAGCAGCGAAGGAAACCACCAGCCGATGGGGAGCTTGTCCCACGCTCCAGCAAACAGGTTCGGGAAAAAAACGAACGGGTCGCCGATGAAAAAGCAGCCGTAAAAGCAGTGGCTGGCGACCAGCAGCCACAGTTTGCGAAGCGTGTTCGTCCGAAGCGCCCAATGGACGAGGAAGATGATCGCGAAGATCCAGACGAAGCGGAATTCGACGAAGAGAATGGGCTTTGCGAGTTCGGGCAGTGCTTGGGCGAGAGTCATGCGGCTAACGGGAAAGGTGCTTCAAGAGTTCACGGACGATATGGCGCGTGTAACGCTCGGCACCCGCGTGGTTGACGTGTCCGGCGTCGCTGTGGTTCTCGGTCGCAAAAAGATCCGGGTAAAGTTTCGGATTCCAAAATTCGAGCGCAGGCGGCGCGTCCGGTCCTGGCTCGGGGAGGAAGAACTTCGTGCCGGCGTAGGGAGGAATGACGACGAACATCCTTCCGCCATGGCTCTCGATGAAGCGCTTTTTCTCGCGAACCTCCGCCTGATCCACGGAGCCGCCAAAGTCTGCGCGCGGAGGTTTTTCGATCATGCCTGCGATCGCCTTTTCGTAGGCGGGCACGCTGGCGGGATCCATCCGGGCATTGGCCAGGGAGCGACTGTAGCCATCGAGTCGCGGCCCGAGGTCGTGGAGATGCAGCGGGTTTGGTCCGCCCGGGGAAAGCCATGAGCCGAGCATTTCGTGGCCCCGCCCGGCATGGGAGGTATTCTCCAGCCAGTACATCGCATGCTCGGCGAATTGAGCCGCCTGCTCCGCAAGCTTGCCGATGCGGTCGCGCCAGTTGCGCTTCTTTTTGTCCGCGAGAAATGCGCGGCGAAAGAGCGTCATTGTGCGTTTGGTGTCGTGCCAGTATGTGGCGCGCAGGGTGCCGTCATCCCCATCGCGCACTGCGAGCCGGATCGCGTTGGATTCCACGAGCACGAGCTTCAGCGGCGTGGTGCGGCGCGCGAGCGCCTTCTCGAAGACGTAGGTGTCCTCGGGCGGGCGCATCCCTTCCACGCCGAGATTGAAGGATCGCACCGGATGCCCGCCCTCGGCCATGAGCTGATCGAATACCTCGGGGATGATCTGCCGGTAGGTGCGGCTCGATCCGAGGAAGAACACGTCGAAATCATCCGCGTGATCCGCGAGATATGCGAGCTTGGGGGAGACGATCTCCACGCGGGGTGGCGGCGTGAACATGCCGAGCGCGGCGAAGCAGAGCGCGAGAGCGGTGACGAAGATGGCAATGTTCACCGTTGCCCTCATCGCTTGGTGTCGAGCAGTTCCGCAAAGCGTGCGGCGAGCAGGCGGGTGAAATCTTCAGCGCCCGCCGGGTCGAGATGATGAGGATCGAAGCGGTGATACGGATCGTAGAGCTGCGCGTATTTTTCCGGATCGTCGAATGCGAGCACCGTGACACCCGCGGGAGGCCAGTCGGTGAAGCGTTCCGCGCCGTAAAGATTCGATGCCACCACGAACACCGGCTCGGCGCCGGCTGCGCGGACGTCTGCGGTGATTGTGGCGAGCGCATCGCGGAACGAAGCGGGGATCGGGCGGGGCTGGGGATTGCGCTTCAGCCCGCCCAGTGCGGCGAGAAATGTGGCGCGTTGGTTTCCATCGAGAGGGCCTGGCTTGCCCGGCTCGTATCCGCCATCCGTGACTTCCACGGGCGTCTTGCGCTGCTTGAGGCCCAGCAGGAGTTCGAGTTGCCTGTGGCCGGTGCCCAGGCTGCAGGAGCGCTGGAGGAAAAGACCGGAATGATGCAAGCACGCGAGCAGTTTTTCCGGCACAGTCCGCCGGCCATTTTCGGCAGTTTCGATGATGTGCCGCAATGCGATCCATGTGTGGTGGAGGTCATGCCAGTAGATCGCGCGGAGGGTTGTTTCGCTGCCTTCGAGTTCCGGGCGGATGCCCATGAGATCCACCAGCACCCACTTGAGACGTGCCGGGCGCGCCGCGAGGATTTTCCGCAGAAGGTAGAAGCTCTCGGGCGGCCACATTCCGTCCTGGCCGAAATTGAACGAGCCTACGGTGTGCCCGCGTGCGGCGAGTTCCGCGTCGAACCTGGCCGGGATGAATTCATGGAAAACCCGGCTCGATCCCACATAGACCAGCGAATAGTCGGCGCCGTGATCCACGATGTGCTGATATTTCCGCGTGAGGTTTCCGAGGCTTGGAAATCCGGCCAGCGTGCTGAGCGCCGACGATGCCGCCGCGAGCGCGGCGAAAAAGACGACTCCATTTCGGAATGCGGCGAGCGGCGTAGTTTCAGCAGCCACGCGGAGTGATAAGTTGAAGCCGGGAAAGCACGGGCGTGCATGATAGAAATCGCCCCGTTGCCGGCAAGCACCGCCTACAAGCCCTCGGCGACGATGGTGATCTGCCCTTTGTTTCCGCGGATCACATCGCGGATCACGAAGCCGTTTTTGGCCTCGCGCGTGAGTGTGCTGTTTTTCCCGGGCGGTGTCCTGCCTTCGGGAAAATCCAGGACGATCAGCGCCGCGTTCGATCCGGGTGAAGTCGGGTCCGCTCCGCGGTCGCGGAGGGATTCCAGCGTCCGCATGGCCACGCGCTGCCCGAGGACTCCGGTGACCACGAAATCGCCGATCAGCGCCGCCGGCTGCGACGGGTCGAATTTTTCCACGAGCGAGCTGGCTTCGCTGGTCGTCAATGGTCGAGGGGCGGCAGCGGCCGGGACGATGGCCGGCGGCTGATTCCGCACGATGGGGCGCGGGGGGAGGGGCACGGAGGGCGCCGGAGTGGGCATCGGGCGGGGCGGGGTGCCAATCCCGGAACTCGCTGGCGCCGGCTGAGTGGGGAGCTGCACTATCCGGGCGGGCGGTGCGCTTTCGGTTGTGGAGCGGCCGGGCTCGAATCGCACCAGTTCGGGGCCGAGCAGCGCGGCTTCGTCATCGCCCGCGCTGGCGAAAAGCTTGCGGCGGAAAATCCCGTACGCCTCGAGCCCTTTCGCGAGTCGCTCGCCGCGGACGATTGGAAGGCTCGCATCAATGTTCAGGGAGAGGCTCGCATCGCGCGCCTCGATCTCCTCCGGCGACATGAGGCTGAAGGAGCCGCTCTTTTTGACCTGCCAGCTTCCGTACGACAGTGGCACCGCGGTGAATTGCATCCTTCCATCCGCGAGTCTCTCGACGTGGATCAAGGCCCACACATCATGCGAGCGCTCCAGGATGATGTCGCTGCCCGTCGGCAGCAGCTCGATGATTTCCGGAACGGTCCTCGTGTTCGCGCTGAAAACGCACTCCAGCAGAAACTGTGACTGATCCTTCGCCTGCGCCACCACCACGGCACCGCTGCGGAAAAAATCCGTGCGCTCGAGCGGGTGTGTCGCCGTGACTTCGAAGCGTCCGATGACGTAAACCGGCGGAGTTCCACTTTCGCGGAAGTTCATCAGGTACGCGCGAAGGAGGTCCGCATTATCCTGGGAGATCCGCGCGGGGCCGAGCTTTCCATATTTTTCCAGCAGACGTGCGGGCGTGAGGAATTTTCCCTCCGGTGCCTTGGTCACGTCGAAGCGCTTTGGTGGGGCGAGCTTCCGGAGTTTTTTCAAAATGCGGTAGCAACGCGGCTCTTCGGGATGGCCGACGACGTAAAAGCTACACACCCAGCTCGCAAAACAGACCGCCGTCATCACCATCAGCAGCACCGACCACCAGAAAAATCCCCAACTGCGGGGCTTCCGTGGCCGCTCTTCATCGTGGTGGAAAAAATCCGGCATCATGCAGTGGGATACGCAGGTGGCGCCCGGGCCTTTCAGCGACAGGCGCCGTCACGGGGCGTCTTCACTCCTGCTCCGTGGAGGGCTCGAACGAAGTGCCGCAGCCGCATGAGCGGGCTGCCTTTGGATTATGAATGCGAAAGCCGGTCCCGGCGAGGTCGTCGCAGTAATCAACCGTCGCACCTTCCAAGTAGGGGAGGCTCTCAGGATCCACGATGACGCTCACTCCGTCGCGCTCCGCCGAGGTGTCAGCTTCCTGCCGGTCATCCAGCGTCATCTCGTAGCTCATCCCGGCGCAACCGCCGCGCTCGATGTAAATGCGGAGCGATTTGCCGGGTGCTGCCTTTTCCTCGAGCAGCGCACGGAGATGTTTTGCGGCGGATTCTGTCAACGTCAGCATGCAGCCACGCTACGCTCCGACCGCCGCGTGTCGAGAGGTGAGTAGCCGCAGCCACGGTTCGACTGCATCGTTGCGGCTAAGCCGGAACGATGCAGTTGCGGGAGCGCTGCGAAGCGGAACACAGGCTTCCAGCCTGTGCGGCC
>CAMAUI010000054.1 GCA_945861385.1 Prosthecobacter debontii | reverse complement strand
CGCATGAGCACGGTCGCTGAAATCGAAAAGGCCATCGAGGCACTGCCGCCGGAGCAGTGGGGCGAGAAAGCGCCGGATTTTCTCGCGCGGCAACGGGCACTTTTTGGTGGGCGCGAACTGCCGGATTCGCAGACTGCGCTGGATGAACTCAGAGGAACAATGGAGTAAATGGAGTTCTACGCTAGGACGAGGGGCTTGCCACCACACATTTCCGCCTCTAGCTTTCACACAATGATTTTGATTCGTTTCAGTGATGCCCAGATGGAGAAGCGCGGTCTCGGCTATCTTGCAGGCCGCTTTAACGGGAAAACTTGGAATACCGGAGAGACGCTGGTGCCGGAGGAAGCCCTGGCGCACCTCGCAGCGGAGGGGATTCGATTTACGGTGGAGGGCCGGATGAGTTACGAGAAATCGTATGCGCCGCTACGAGATCCTGCTGCCGCTGCGGTATAACGATGGCGCTCCCGTGCCGGAGGATCTCGTGGGCGATGTCATCGTCGCCGTGCGCGAGCGGTTTGGCGCGGCGTCGTTCGAGACGCAGACGATCCGCGGCGTGTGGCAGCACGAAGGCCAAGTCTATAAAGACGACCTCATGCGACTTTTTGCCGACGTGCCGGACACGCAGACGAACCGCGAGTGGTTCGTCGCGTTGAAGGAACGGCTGAAGCGTGACTTCCAGCAACTCGACATCTGGATGACAGCGCACCCCATCGAGGTGCTTTGATTTTGCTTACCGCCCTCAATCCTCCGCCGTCGCGAGCTTCGCGAGCACGCTGAGGTCTTCGAGCGTTGTCGTGTCGCCTTTGATCACTTCCCCGGCGGCGATTTGTTTCAGCAGACGCCGCATGATTTTTCCTGAGCGCGTCTTGGGCAGCGCGCCGGTGAAGCGCACTTCGTCCGGTGTCGCCACGGGGCCGATGACTTTGCGGACATGTTTCTTCAGCTCGTCAGCGAGTTCCTTGCTTGTGGTGATGACTCAGGATGACGTCCATGTGGACATTCTCCTGGCAGTGGATATCGCAGGGATGACGATCGAGCCCTCGACGGCTGAGGCATAAGGCTTCGGATTAATCACGCCGCCATTCCCGCACTTCGCTGGAATAGACCCACTCCTCCATCCCGAAGGAGCGATCACTATACTCGAAGCGGAACTCGGATTCATCGCGTTCATAGCGCAATTTCAATCTGAATCCATGCGGGCCGGAGTGATTCGGAAGTTCGGAAAGGCGGTTCGGAAACTTCCCATGCACACGAAAGTAGTCGTCCAACTCAGGTAGCACTTCCGCGACGTATGCACGAACTTGCCGCGCTCTCGATTCATAGACGTATCCGCCGAGGTAGTACCCGGCGATGAGTGCCACACTCACCGCCGAAAGAAATCGGATCCACGGCCTTTGCCATTTTGGAACGGTATTCCCGTCCTCGCGCACGAACACTTCAATCGTGAGCGCGACCCCGGTAAAGAACCAGGCTACGATAACCATTACAAACAACAGCAAGGCCCTCATATCGCCCGCCAAGACAAACGCCTCCAACACCGCAAACAGCGGAACAAACACCGGCCAGACGAGTCGCCTGAGATTCAGATACTAATCCTCCGCAGCCGCCAGCGTTGCCACGACACTGAAGTCCTCCAGCGTTGTCGTGTCACCTTTGAGCGCTTCGCCTGCGGCGATTTGCTTGAGCAGGCGGCGCATGATTTTTCCGGAGCGCGTCTTCGGCAGGCCTCCAGCGAAGCGCACTTCGTCCGGCGTGGCCACAGGGCCGATGACTTTACGAACGTGCGCGCGAAGGGCGTCACGCAGTGCACGGTCGGCTTTCACACCTTCCTTCACGGTGACGAAGCACACCACGGCCTGGCCTTTTAATTCATCGGGCTTCCCGACGACGGCGGCCTCCGCGACGGATGGGTGAGACACGAGGGCGCTCTCCACTTCGGCGGTACCGAGGCGGTGGCCGGCGACGTTCAGCACGTCGTCAATGCGGCCTACGATCCAGAAATTGCCGTCCTTGTCGCGGCGCGCGCCGTCGCCGGCGAAATACATGCCTTTGTATTCGCTCCAGTACGTCGCTTTGTAGCGCGCCTTGTCGCCCCAGATGCCGCGGAGCATCGAGGGCCACGGCTTGCGGATGACGAGTTTGCCGCCCTGGTTCGCGCCGAGTTCGTTGCCTGCGTCGTCCACGACGGCGGCGTCCACGCCGAAAAATGGGAGCGTCGCGGTGCCGGGCTTCGTGGGCGTGGCGCCGGGCAGCGGGGTGATCATGTGGCCGCCGGTTTCCGTCTGCCACCACGTGTCCACAATGGGGCAGCGCGAGCCGCCGATGGTGCGGTGATACCACATCCACGCCTCGGGATTGATCGGCTCGCCAACCGTGCCGAGCAGGCGCAGCGAACTGAGGTCGTGCTTTTTCACCCACGAGTCGCCCCATTTCATAAACGCCCGGATGGCCGTCGGCGCGGTGTAGAAAACGGTCACGCCGTTCTCCTCGATGATCTGCCAGAAGCGGTCATTCTCCGGCCAGTTCGGCGCGCCCTCGTACATGAACGACGTGGCCCCCATCGCCAGCGGGCCGTACACCATGTACGTGTGCCCCGTGACCCAGCCGACATCGGCGGTACACCAGTACACGTCCTCATCGCGCAGGTCGAAAACGTATTTGCACGTCATGTAAGCGTGCAGCAAGTAGCCGCCTGTCGTGTGCAGGATGCCCTTCGGCTTTCCGGTCGAGCCGCTCGTGTAGAGGATGAACAACGGCGTCTCCGCATCGAGCAGCGCAGGCGGGCAATCGGCGTCCACATACTCCAACTCACGGCTCCACCACACATCGCGGCCTTCCTCGATGTGGACCTCCTGCCCCGTGCGTTTGAAAACGATCACGCGCTTCACCGGATTCGCCCCGCCACCCGCGAGCAGCGTGAGCGCATCGTCCACGTTCTTTTTCAAAGGCACCACCGCGCCGCGCCGGAAACCGCCGTCCGCCGTGAGGATGATCTTCGCGCCGCTATCGAGCACGCGATCCTTGATGCTCTCGGCGCTGAACCCGCCAAACACCACGCTGTGCATTGCCCCGATGCGCGCGCACGCCAACATCGCCACCGCCGCCTCCGGCACCATCGGCATGTAAATGAGCACGCGGTCGCCATTTTTGACGCCGTTGCGCTTGAGCACGTTTGCGAAGCGGCACACCTCGCGATGCAGTTGTGCGTAGGTGAGCGTGCGCTTTTCGCCCATCGGCTCGCCCTGCCAGATGATCGCCGCCTTGTTCGCGCGCGCCGTGCCGAGATGGCGATCCAGGCAGTTCTCCGCGACGTTGAGTTTCCCGCCGATGAACCACTTTGCGTAGGGACATTTCCACTCCAGCACCTTCGTCCACTTCTTCTGCCACGTCAGATCCGCCGCCTCGCGCGCGAAGAACTTCTCCGGCTTCGTCACGCTCTCCTTCCACATTTTCCGGTACTGCGCCATAGAGCCGATGCGCGCCTTCTTCGCGAAATCCTTCGCGGGCTTGAACACACGGTTTTCGACGAGAGTGGATTCGATATTGTTGCTCATGGCGGTGTGGAAAAGGGGGCGCTTCGTAACGGTAGCGCCCGCCGCCGACAAGTGCGGACAAGGAGCGACGCCCGAAAAGGCTACGGCCCGGAATGGCTTTCGACATCCCGGGCCGTCAATATTATCGCGATTTCGCGCCGGACTACGCTTCGACTTCCACGCCCATCTGGCGGCAGGTGCCGGCGATGATGCGCATCGCGGCCTCCTCCGTGCGGGCATTGAGGTCGGGCATCTTCTGCCTGGCGATTTCGAGAACCTGCTTTTTCGTCAACTTGCCGACCTTGATCTTGTTCGGCTCCTTGCTGCCGCTTGCGAGCTTGAGCGCCTTCTTGATCAGGGACGAGGAGGGCGGCTGCTTGGTGATGAAGGTGAAGCTCTTGTCCTTATAGACGGTGATGACGACCGGAAGGATGTCGCCCGCCTGCTTTTGCGTGCGGGCGTTGAACTCCTTGCAAAACGCCATGATGTTCACGCCCTGCTGACCGAGGGCCGGGCCGACGGGCGGCGCGGGATTCGCCTGCCCTGCCGGGATTTGGAGTTTGATTTGTCCTGTGATTTCTTTGGCCATGATTTTTGGATGAGTTGGTGGGCGGGAGAGGCGCCGCGCCCGGGTTTCGTTTGTGCGTAAAGTTTATTCGTTGCGCTCGACCTGCCAGTATTCGAGGTCCACGGGCGTCTCGCGCCCGAAGATGCTGACGCTGACCCGCAGCTTGCCGCGCTCGGGATCAATTTCCTCGACGACGCCGGTCTGGTTCTGGAACGGCCCGTCGGAGACCTTGACGAGTTCGCCGACAGTGAATTCGACTTTTGGCCGCGCCTTTTCGTCGGAAGAGCGAATCTGCGCCAGCATGGCGTCCACTTCGCGCTGGAGCATCGGGATCGGCTTGTCCTTGGTCCCGGCAAATCCAAGAACGCCGGGGGTGTCCTTTATGAAGTACCACGATCTGTCCACGGGCTGCCTGTTCTCATCAATGAGGTACATGTTGATGATGAGGTAGCCGGGGAAAAATTTCCGGGTGGTCTCCGTTTTCTTCCCACGGCGCACCTCGCTGACGCGCTCGGTAGGAAGGACGACCTCGTAAATGAAGTCGGCCATCTCCTCGGTTTTGATGCGTTTGACGAGGCTGTCATGAACCTTCTGCTCCTGGCCGGAGAGGACATGGACGACATACCACTGTTTGCGTTTCTGTTCTTCGGTCATGGTGCGTTATTCGAAAAGCCACTTGCTGAGTCCGAGCAGGGCAAAATCAATGATCGCCACGAAGGCGGCAAGCAGCAGCATCGCGATGATCACGACGACAGTGGAGTCAATGAGCTCCTTGTACCTGGCCCCGAAGTGCTTTTCCTTCGGATCCCAAGGCCATGTCGCTTTCTGCAACTCGGTCTTCACCTCACGGGTGAAACTGGCGATTTTTGAAAACATGTTTTTTCTGTTGGCTGGCACGGCAGGAGGGACTCGAACCCCCAACCGGCGGTTTTGGAGACCGCTGCTCTACCAATTGAGCTACTGCCGTTTCTGTTTTAGCCGAAAGCGCGGAGCAAAGGTGAACCTCCGCCCCGCGCGTGAATCGGCAAGAGTTTTTGTTTACGCGACGATGTCAGTCACGCGGCCGGCACCCACAGTGCGACCGCCCTCACGAACGGCGAAGCGCATGGTCTTCTCCATCGCAACAGCGCTCATGAGCTCGACTTCGATCGAGACGTTGTCGCCCGGCATCACCATCTCGACGCCCGCGGGCAGCGTGACCGAGCCGGTCACATCCGTCGTGCGGAAGTAGAATTGCGGGCGGTAGTTGTTGAAGAACGGCGTGTGACGGCCGCCCTCGTCCTTGCTGAGGACATAAATCTCAGCCTTGAATTTCTTGTGCGGCTTCACGCTGCCGGGCTTGGCAAGCACCTGGCCGCGCTCCACGTCCGTCTTCTTGATGCCGCGGAGCAGCACGCCGACGTTTTCGCCCGCGCGCGCCTCGTCGAGGAGCTTGCGGAACATCTCGATGTCCGTGACGGTCGTCTTCTGCGTGTCACGGAGGCCGATGATCTCGACTTCCTCCATCTTCTTGAGGATGCCGCGCTCGACACGGCCGGTGACGACGGTGCCGCGGCCTTCGATGTTGAACACATCTTCCAGCGGCATCAGGAACGGCTGGTCAATCGGGCGCTCGGGCAGCGGGATGAAGCTGTCCAGCGCGTCCATGAGTTCACCGATGCACTTCGCGTCGGCGTGATCGGCGGAACCGCAGGCGAGCGCCTTGCTGGCTGCGCCCTTCACGATCGGCGTCTTGTCGCCAGGGAATTCGTACTTGTTGAGCAGGTCGCGGATTTCCATCTCGACGAGGTCGAGCAGTTCCGCGTCCTCGACGAGATCCACCTTGTTCAAAAAGACCACGATGTTCGGAACACCCACCTGGCGGGCGAGGAGCACGTGCTCCTTCGTCTGCGGCATCGGGCCGTCAGCGGCGCTGACGACGAGAATCGCGCCGTCCATCTGTGCGGCGCCGGTGATCATGTTCTTCACGTAGTCCGCATGGCCGGGGCAATCCACGTGGGCGTAGTGACGGTTAGCAGTGCTGTACTCGACGTGCGAGACTGCGATGGTGACGGTCTTGGTCTCGTCACGGACAGTACCGCCCTTGGTGATGTCCGCGTAGCTGATCGGAGCCGCAAGGCCCTTGAGCGATTGCACGTGGACGATCGCGGCGGTGGTGGTGGATTTCCCATGATCAACGTGGCCGATTGTGCCGACGTTGACGTGGGGTTTTTCGCGTTTGAATGCTTCCTTGGCCATATTGGGTCAGGTGATGTGTGTTGTGTTTGTTGTTGTGGTTAAATTGTCGCGGTTCCCCGCTGCGGAGTTTGCACCCCGCGGCGGAAGGCTTGCGCTTTCCGGCGTGGAGCCTGGGACCGGGATTGAACCGGCGACCTCGTCCTTACCAAGGACGTGCTCTACCAACTGAGCTACCCAGGCTTTGCTGCCAAAGAACATTGCCGGCTTTCACTGGCGACCCGATCCTCTCCAATAAGAGCGAAAACCCCCGCCCCGGTCGGTTTCCTCTCGGAAGCCATCGCAGGCAGGGATTCGGCGCTCCTTTTGCTGAAAAGCGGGCGCGCAACCTAGCAACCGCCCCCGGGGTGTCAAAATAATTTCTCCCTATTTTGGGGCGCTCGCCCCGACCGGCGCAATCACCACGCAAAACCCGATCGAATCCCCCGCCATCTCGCCCGAGGCGCGCACACGCAACGACGCAAGCAAACTCAACGGGATCGCACCGTTGAACCACGAACTGCCACGCAATACACGATCCCGGGACTTCTGGTTCCACTGGTCGCGGCACCATTGCGAGACATTGCCAGCGATGTCGAAAATGCCCGCGGCATTGGGCGCAAAGCTCCCCACTGGTGCGGTGTTCGGGTAATCGTCACGGTACCCGGGGATCCATGCGTCGAGGCCGGATTCCTCGCCGGCAAAATTCCCCGCGCCCGACGGCGGGGGCCAGCCCAAACCCCACGGATACACATCCCGCACCGACAAGTCCCGGGCCTCCGGCGTGGCGCCCGCCTCTTCGCCAAGCCCGACAAGCAGGCTCCATTCACGATCCGTAGGCAGGCGGTATTCGCGGCCTGCCGGGAGCCGGCCGGCGACTCGCTCGGACTCCGTCAGCCATTCGCAAAAATTGACGGCGTCCTTCCAAGTCACGTTCACAACCGGGTGATCCGCCGTCTGCGCGAAGCCGGCGCGAGGTGCCGCCCCATGACCGCTTGCGCGAGCAAACACGGCGAAATCCCGCACACGCACCGGCCAGATGCAGACTTCCAGCGCGCCGATCCGCACGAACTTCATCCCCAGTCCATTCACCGAGCTGTACGGACTCAAGGGCGGGCTGGGATTCCCCTTTGCGGGCAGTTCCGGTTTCTGGGTTCCCTTCCCGACCTTCGGCTTCACAGCGGGTTTCGGCACCGCCTTCCGCGCGGGAGCCGCGGGGGTCTTCGATGCCTTCTTTGGCACCGGTTTCTTTTCCAGCGAGGCTCGTTTTTCCGCTCCGGAAAGCGGCCATGCCACGGCCAGCACCGCCATCGCAGCCAGAAACCCGGCGCGCATGCTTGCCTACTTCAACTCGGGCAGTTCGCGAATTTTGATGTTCCGGTAGGCGACTTCGTTTCCATGATCCTGCAGGCAGATGTGCCCCTTCGCTGCCTTCCCAAATCCCGCCATCTTCCCGAACTTCGACTTCGCGACCTTCTCGTTCCAGTCCGCGGAACCGATCTCGTACTCCACATACTTTGTGCCGTTCATCGTATGCTCGCACTTGTAAGTGCCGGTTGCCGTCTTCTGGCACTTCAGCACGAAAAGATTCCACTCACCCGCGGGCTTCGTCGTATCCACGCTCGCACCGTAAAGCGCATACATCCAGCCAGCCTTCTGCGGATCACGCCCCTTGCTGTTGTCCTGCACCTGCGCCTCCGGCCCGGTGATGTAGCTCGCCCCGTTCGTCTCGAGCACCTTGAACATGATGCCACTGTTTCCGCCGGGGCTGATCTTCCACTCGATGCTCAGCTCGAAGCTCTCGTACTGCTCCTTCGTGATGATGTCTCCCCCGCCCTTCTTGCGCACGATGGCCCCGTCCTCCGCCACCCATCCATCGGGCAGCTTGTCCTTTTTGTAACCGCGGAAATTCGCGCCGGCGTCCTTGCCGTCGAACAGTGATTTCCAACCCGCGGCTTTTTCATCCGCGTTCAATTCATTGTCAGCCGCGTGCGCGGCAAAGGCGAGGGCGAGCAGAGCGAGAAATGTTTTCATCGCGCGCCAACTACCAGACGCCACGCGCCACGTGCCAGCAAATACATGTGCCCCGCCGGAAATTCCTACGGCTTTTTCTTTTTCTCCCGCTTCGGCTGCTCGCGGAACGGCTTCTTCTCCTTGAAAAGTGTGACCCGCTCTTTCATCCCGGGCAAATCGTCCGGATGGGATTTCCCCGCGAGGCTGACAGCCTCCTCCTGCCATTTCACCGCCTCGTCCCACTCCCCCGCCTCCGCATACGCCGCGGCCAGGGTATCAACCGCGGGCGCGTGCTTGTAGTCGGTCTCGTAGCAGGCCTTCTTCGCAAAATCCACGGCCTTGCGCCCATCGCGCACCGAGTCCTTCGGGTTGGTCGCAAGCGTCCACGCGTAATCGTTCAGCGCCCCCGCGTAGCCCGGCGCCCGGCGCATCACCTCCTCGAAATCCGCGAGCGCGAGTTCCGGCTCGTTCTCCACGAGATAAAGCTGCGCGCGCCACAGGTAGGTCGCCGGGTTGTTGGAATCGAGGTCAATCGCCCGCTTGAAATCCGCGAGTGCCTTGTCCTTCTGCCCCTTCTGCCCATGGACGGTTCCGCGCAATTGGATCGCACGAAGATTTTTCGGATCGAGTTCGAGCGCCTTCTCGAAGTCGGCAAGCGCCTTGTCCTCGTTCTCGTCCTGCGCATGGCAGAAGCCCCGGCTGGAATATATCTCCGCATCGCGAGGGCTCAGCCGGATCGCCTCCGAGTAATCGCCGATCGCCTTGTCGAACTGCTTCTTCGCTTCATACGTCCCGGCACGAATGAGCAGCGTGCGCGGATCGCCGGGGGCCAGCGTGATCGCCTTGCTGATGTCCTCGATTGATTCGTCGTACTTTCCGAGCGCGCCCTGGGCGAGCCCGCGCAGGATGTAGGCCGGCGCAAGCTCCGGGCTTCCCTCGATGGCCTGCGTGAGCAGCTCGACGGCACGCTTGAAATCTTTTTTTGCAAAGGCCTCCTGGCTCTCCACCAGCACCTCCCTTGGATCGCGTTTGATCACAGCGGGCGCCGCCGCACACAGCCCGAAGACAACGACAAAGAAAAGCGCGAGACGATTCATTGCGCGGAGATTGCTCAAAAATTCCGCACCGCACAAGTGGCGCGAGCGGCTATTTCGCGCCTTCCTGGAACACGTCGAGATACGGCCTGGAGATTGTCTTCACCCGCGCATCGGAAGACTTCGCGGTTCCATCGCCGCCCTCAAACTTCGCATCCACCTTGATGGACCGGCAGCGGATCATCTCGTAGCGATCCGGCACCTTTGGATCCGCACGGAATACTTTCGAGAAATCCGCAGCCGTACTGCCCTCGCGAACCCGCTCCGCCTCGCTCATCCGCTGCAAAAGGTAAGTGCCAAAAACCTCGTCCGACGGCGGCTTCGCCGCGGCTAAACCGATCGAGGCATTGGCGGAGGTCTGATTGGAACCCACCACCGCAGGCTTTCTCACGTCAGGCAATGTGGCGTATCCGATTCCATCCCTCGCAATCCGCGCGGCGTCCAGTATCGAGATGACCGTGCGCTCGTTTTCGCGCGTCACTCTGACCACCCCGGATGCGGGCGCGGCATTCCCGGCGGTCGTGGAAATCGTCCCCTGAGGCGCCTCGATCCTCACCGCCCCGGCAAGCTGCGGCGGCACGATCAGCGCGCCGTTCGGGAATACCTTCCCCGCATCCACCCCCGGGCCACCCGCGGCAACCATCCGCTGCTGCAACTCCGCCGGAGTCAGGATCTCGGGTGCTCCCGGCACCGCCGGCACCGCCTCCCCTGGGACTGTGACCACCATATCCTCCGGCCCAAGCGTCCTGCCCACGGAAGGGCTGGGTTTTGTGAGGCTCACGCTGAATGCGTATATGCCAAAACCAAACACCGCGCACGCCGCGATGGTCTGCCACACACCCACGCGCCCCCACCACGCCGGCTCCACGACATCCCGCTCCCTCGCCGGCACCCCGCGGGCCTCCCGCTGCACGGCTTCCGCCATGCGCAAAATCGCCCATCGCTGGTGCTCGGCGAGCGGCGGTGCCGGTTCGGCATGAAGCGCATCCCGCAAGATTCCCGCGATCTCGCGGGTCTCGCTGATTTCGGTCCCAGCCTGCGGCTGTTCGCGCAGGAGTTGCTCGATGCTGGCGCGTTCGCCGGCGGGCAATTCGCCGAGTGCGTATGCGGTGAGTATTGGATCGTCGGTTTTCATGGTGCGGTTCGGAGTCGGATTGGAAATTCATCGAGCGGCGCTTCGCGAAGGATCGTCCGCAATTTCTTCAGCCCCACGTGGAGCAGGAAGCCCACATTCGTCGCAGAGAGCCCGGTGATGTCGGCGATCTCCTGGTAGCTGAGATCATTTTGAAATTTCAGCCGGATCACCTCCCGCTGATTCGGGGTGAGGCCGTCGAGCAGCTTCAGCAGCCACTCTGCCTCATCGCGCGACTCGAGCACCTCGTCCGGCCGGCGATCCTCGCACACGCGCTCCTCGGGCATCGGCATCGCCACGATGCGGCTGTACTTGCGCACATGATCGAGCGCGCGGTTGCGGGTGACGGTGAAAAGCCACGCCTCGATGTGCCTTGCATCGTTCGCGTTGAGCGCGGGCGGAACCGCGCTGGCGGGTTCCTCTGCGTCTTCGGTGGATGAATGTGCGGCTTGCATGGGTGCATCCTCCTCGCCGCTGGTGAGGCGGACATAGCGGATGAAAGCGTCCTGAACCACGTCCCGCGCAGACTCCAGATCACCCACGATGCTTTGTGCATAGCGAATGAGCGGCCGTTCGTAACGGTCGAGGAGCCCGCGGATGTCAGTTGCGGGTGGCAGTGTCATGACGTCTGACTGGCATACGGTGCGGCATGGGCCTGTCTTAGAGCACCGCTGAAATTTCCGCCAGCCTCCCTCTCCAGCTCAATCAATGGGCTCGTTCTTTTCGTCCTCGTACGGCCGGTCCATCTTCGCCGCCAGGGCCGCCTCCCGCTTCTCCCGCCGCTTGTCGAGGAGGTAGATCACCCAGATGCAGATCTCGTAGAGAGCGATGATCGGGACGGTGAAAAGTGCGAGCGACGGGATGTCCGGCGTGGGCGAGACGATCGCGCAAAGCGTCAGGATGCCAGCGTAGCCGTACGCACGCGTCGTCTTGATCCACCGGTACGTCACGATCCCGATCAGGTTGAGCGTCACCATCACGACCGGCACCTGGCACATCATTCCAAAGACGATCGCCATCAGCGCCACCGTCTTGAAGTAGCTCCTCGCCTCGATCTTCTCATCAATCCCGATGCTGTGCGCGAAACCCACCATGAACTTCGTCACCGCCGGCATGATGAACTCATAGCAAAACCAGGCCCCGCCCAGAAACAGAGCGAAGCCGATCGCAATCGCCGGCAGCGTGAACCGCTTCTCCCGCGGCGTCAGCGCCGGCAGGACGAATTCGGCGAGAAAAAACATCAGCAGCGGAAACGAAACCACGATGCCCGCATAAAAGGACAGCGTGATCGCAATCATGACCGCACCTGCGAATTCGCCAAGAAACAGCACCTTTCGCGGATCATAGCCCGCCTTCTGCAACGGCACTTCGAGCAGGTGGAAAATCTCCTTGTGCCACACAAACGACAGCACCATCGAGAGCACGAGCGTGATGGCGATCTTGATGATCGTCCACCGCAGATCCTCGAGATGATCGAGGAACGGCTTCACCTGCTCGCCAGTCATCTTCTCGCGACTCTTGAAAATTTTACTCAGCAGGAAACGAAACATGAGCGGTGCAGACTACGGGTGCGGATCAAATGATGAAGGACGAAATTTTGCCCTCATCCCAGCACGCCCATCGCCGTCATCCGCGCGAATGCGGCAAGCGTGTTGGCATCGCGCACCTCGCCACTCGCGATCATTTCCCGTAATTCACCCGCTGAAAACGCGCGGCATTCCGTGATCGCCTCCGCCGCATCCGGGCGCATCCCTCCAGCCGCCGGGACAACCGGCCTCGCGAGCAGCAGGTGGCTGTGTTCATCCGTGAAGCCCGCGCTCGGGAAAAAATGCCCGAGCGAAATCACCTCCCCTCCCGCCGCGAGCTCATACCCCGCCTCCTCGCGCAGCTCCCGTAAGCCAGTCACGCGGATCACGTCAGGCTCCTCGTTGTCGTCAATCTGCCCCGCTGGAAACTCCCAGATCGTCGCGCGAATCGGCACGCGCTCCTGCCGCACGAGCAGGAATTTTCCGGCTTCCGTCATCGGCGCGACAACCACAGCCCCCTTGCGGTGCGTGACCGTCCAGTGGAACGGCTCCGCGCGCGTCGGCGAAGTCACGGTGACTTTATGCACCTCGATGTGCGGATTCGCGAAAAGCGTCTCGCTTCCCTCCGTCCGCCAGCCGTCCCGGTCCTGGATAAAGCGATGGAACCGCGTCATGCGCCAAGCGCCTCCCGCCACCGCACGATCTGCGCCGCCACATTTCCCGGCGATGGCGCGCCGGTTCCCTTCCGCGCAGCCATCGCTTTTTTCAAATCGAAGCAATCGAACAGATCCGCGCGATACTCCGGCGAGATCGCCTGGTAGTCCGCCAGCGAAAGCTGCGGCAGCCCGCACCCGCGCTGCGTGCAAAGCGCCACGGCTTTTCCGACAAGCTCGTGCGCGTGGCGGAATGGGACGCCGCGATTCACCAAATAGTCTGCGAGATCAGTCGCGAGCAGCATCGGGTCGGCGACGGCAGCGGCGCACGCGGCGGCGTTCACTTTCACCCCGCCGAGCATCCCCGCAAAAACGGCGAGTGACGCCTTGATGGTGTCCACGCTGTCGAAGACCGGCTCCTTGTCCTCCTGCATGTCGCGATTGTAGGTCATCGGCAGCCCCTTGAGCGTGGTGAGCAGCGACACGAGATTGCCGACCACGCGCCCTGTCTTCCCGCGCGCAAGTTCCGCGACGTCGGGGTTCTTTTTCTGCGGCATCAACGAGGAACCCGTGGTGTAGGCATCGCTGAGCGAGACGAATCCGAACTCGCCGGATGCCCAGAGAATCACATCCTCGCTCAGCCGCGAAAGATGCACGGCCACAAGCGCGAGCGCGGCGAGCAGCTCAACGGCAAAATCCCGGTCGCTCACCGCGTCCATCGAGTTTTGCGTGATGCTGTCGAAGCCAAGCATCTTCGCCACCATTTCGCGGTCGAGCACGATGGTGGAGCCCGCGATCGCACCGCTGCCGAGCGGCAGCACATTCATCCGCCGCCGCGCATCCGCGACGCGCTGCCGGTCGCGGTCAAACATCTCCACATACGCCAGCAGGTGGTGCCCAAGATACACCGGTTGCGCCCGCTGGAGATGCGTGTAGCCGGGGATGAGCACGTCCTTCTCCCGCTCCGCCAGCGCCACGAGCGCGCGCTGCATCTCCCGCAGCCCGGCGCCAATCGCAACACATTCATCGCGCAGGAAAAGCCGGATGTCGGTGGCCACCTGGTCGTTCCTGCTCCGCGCCGTGTGGAGCTTCGCGCCCGCCGGACCGATCCGCTTCGTCAGCTCGGCCTCGATGTTCATGTGGATGTCCTCCAGTTCCACCTTCCACTCAAATTTCCCGGCCTCGATCTCCGCCCCGATCTGCTCCAGCCCCGCGGCGATCTGCGCGCGTTCGTCCTTGGAAATCAGACCCGCCTTTTCCAGCGCGGCGCTGTGCGCCAGTGATCCCGCGATGTCGTGCCGCCAGAGCCGCCAGTCGAAGCTGATGCTTTCGCTGAAGCTCCGCAGCAAGTCCGCAGTCTGTTCATGAAATCGTCCTTTCCACATGCTGTTCAAGTGCGCCCCGCAAGCCTCGCAGTCAAGGACGCGCCTATTTTGCCAGTGATTTTGCGATCTCCATTTCCGCAGCCGGCACATGATATTTGTGACAGCCAAGGCACGAGTCAAACACCCCGCCCTCGAAGCGCTGCCTCTGTGCGGCCTCCGCGGTGAACTGCCCGAAAGTGGGCGCGATCCGCTCGGTCGGATCCTTGGGCACCTTCGTATAATCGCGCGGGCGATGGCACTCCGCGCAGAGCTTCTGCGATGGAAGCAGGATGTCCGTGGTTTCCTTGCTCTTCTCCGCCGCACCGTGGCACGCCTTGCAGTCCATGTGCAAATGGGCGGCGTGCTTGTACGGGCCGCGCGTGAGCCAGCCGTCGGGGATGTTGGTGCGCGCGATTTTCGGCACTGGCTTTTCATCGGACACCGTGTGGCATTTCGCGCATGCGGGCAGGAACTGCCCGCTGCGCGCCTTCTCGACCGGCGGATCGCCGACGAAGAACACCTTCCGTTGCACATCCTCCATCGAAGAGCCCCATCGCTGCTTGAAGGCCTCGCCCCGCTTGTCGAGAAACGCCTTCAGCGTGTCCGCATCAGTGACGTTGAAATTCTTTCCCGCGTAGTCGGTCCACTTTGTGTAAAGGCTCGCGAGAAAATCGCGCACTTTCACCGGGTCGTGGTGCGGGATCGTGAAGCCCGGAAGATCCGGATCCGCTCCGAGGCTGTGGCACTTCTGGCAATGCTTGTCGTAGCTGATCCTCTGCATCCCCACGCCGTCGCCGTCGGGCTCGTGGCACGAGCGGCAGTCGAGTTTCTTGCCATTCACGTCCGGGATGTCGGCAGCGAAATGCCGCGCGTGGTTGAACTTGATTTGTGAGTTGTCCACCCCTCCGGCGCCCTCGTACAGGAAAGCCGGGTGCCCGTCGGCAAACGCACGCACCACCTGCGGTTTGCGGCCCGCCGCGGCTGCGGGAATCCACTGGGCGAAGTCGCCGATGTACACATTCTGGCTGTGCGCCGCCGCGAGGCTGCCGTCGTATTTCGCGCGCTTGAGCGAGGCGGCCAGCTTCTGCTCGTCCGCATGGCACTCCACGCATGTTTGTGCCGTGGGCAGCACCATCCGCCCGGAACCGACGTGCTCGCGATGGCAGACGCTGCACGCATCCGCGGCGACGACACTCAACTCCTTCTGCGATTCGCGGAACATGACGGCCTTGGTCCCCGGCTGGTGGAGCGCCATGCCGTCGTGGCACTTCAGGCAAGCCTGATCAATCTTGTCTATGTCCATCTTGTTCAGCGCGGCGTGCGCCACGGCGGCAAGCTTCTGCGGATCGGAGAGATTCTCCTTCGCGGATGCCATCGCCCGCGATCCGGCGGATTTCAGCGACTCGATCAGCGGCGCCTTCCCGCCATGGATCACCTCCTTTGCTCCGGCGACCGGGAGGATGCTCAGCATGTCAGTGCTCGCACCGAGATGGCACGCGGCGCAGTCATTCTTAAAATAGTCGTGGTTTTGCGAGATGGGCCCCGTGTTGAAAAATTCCGGCTTGCCGCCGAGCTTCGAGAAGCCAAAGGCCCACACCAGCCCTCCCACAAACGCCACAAGCGTGAGCCACGAGCGCAGCCGCCGGAATGGATGCTTGTGCTGATAGTACGTGAGGTTCTCTTTGTACTTCGAGGCGATCTGTTTTTGCGTTGGCTCAGGCATGGGTGGTCAGGGCTGAACAATGAACAGACGGACGGCCACGATGGCATGCCACAGCGTGACGACGATGAGCAGCACCGAGACCGGCACATGGATGAGCAGCCAGCCGTGAAGCCAGTGCTGAAGCCTCGTTTGCAAATCACACCGCCTCCGCTCATCGCACGCTGCCTGCAGTTCCTCGACGCGCGGCAGCCACTTCGGCGTGACGCTCAATCGCAGCGCGCGAAACGCCGAGTCGCTTTCCCGCTGCTCATGCAGCCGGTGGCCGTTGCCCCTGCGCGCGCGCAGGTACGAGAGCCCGTTGTCCTCGAGAAATTCACGGATCATCGCCGCACTCGTCAGATCCTCCGGCGTGGAAGGGACGGCCTTCGGGTCGGCCTTCGCACCGGCTTTCTCCGCGGGCTCCCCGGCCTTTGCAGGAGCAGGCGGCGCGGCATCCGCGAACAGCTTCTCAGCGGCCTCGACATTGCGCTTCCGGATATACGGGATCTGCTCGAACACCACTTCGCGCGGCAGCCGTTCCTTCATGAACCCGGGCATGAACTGCTGCATGGCCAGCCCGAAAAGCCCGCTCGCCATCACCACGATGTACAAAAGTAGCGCCCATGTCGTGTGCGGCGACCCCCAGTGCCAGCCGCAATGGAAACCCACGAGGGGGATCGTCAGCAGCGTGAGCCAGATGTGCGCCTTGAGCCAGAATTCCACCCGCCCCACGCGCCACAGCGGTTTCTTTTTCCGCGCCCCGAGCATCGCGGCAAACAGGAAGATCAAAAATGCCAGGATCCCGAACAGCAGCCCGACACGCGATCCGCCGATCGTGTTCCGATGCGGCCATGGATCCCGCAGGATTTCCGGCAACGCCATCGTGAATGGCAGCCACTCGGGATGAAACCGCAAAGCGTAGAGCCCCGCAACCGCCAGTGACGCGAGCACCGTGAAAATGAACCAGGGAATGTGGGAGCGATTGAGAACCATGGGCTAGTGGGTCGTGCGGGTCTTTTTACGGAAACCCCGGCTGTCGCCCTTCGAGGCGAGGAACGTCTGCGGATCCACGCGCTTCGCCGCATCATGCGGACACGCATACACACAGCTCGGGATGCTGAGATCCGTGCAAAGGTCGCAGGTCGTCGCCTTTTGCACGCTGACTTTTTTCTTCACCATTTTCTTCGGAGGCGGCGGAGCAGCGGGGGTGGAGGGTTTCGCGACGGCGGCGGGAGCGGGTTTCGGAGTTGCAGGCTGCACGGCGGGAGTTGCGGCCGGCGCGGGTGCGGCCGTATTCGCGGCTGGTGCGGCTTCCTTTTTCTCCGGCACTGGAGCAGCGGGCTTCGCAGGTGCGGGCTGCGCGGCGGGGGCTGGGGCTGGCGCGGGTGCGACCGCATTCGCGGCTGGGGCGGCTTCCTTTTTCTCCGGCACTGGAGCAGCAGGCTTCGCAGGTGTGGGAGCCGGCTTTGCCGCCGCGGCGGCAGGCTTGGGAGTCTCGGCGGGCACCTCCTTCATCACCTCGAACGGGTGCATGTTGATGTTCCCGTACGGGCACAACTCCGCGCATTTGCCACAGCCGATGCACCAGTCCTCGATGATGATCTCGAGCGACTCCTTCCGGCGGATCGAGCCCACGGGGCACTGCGTCATGCACAGCGGATCACGGCACGAGCGACACGCGGTTGGCACGAGGAAATGATCGTATCGCAGCCCGTCGCGGATGAGGCGCGTCACGCCATCGTGCGCCTCGGCGCAGGCATTCACACAGGCATCGCAGCGCGTGCAATGATCGAGGTCAATGAGCAGGAGGTTCTGCGCTTCGTAGAGGCCCTGGTTGAGGAAGTCATCGAGTTGCAAGCCCGCCGGCGGCTTCCGCTCCTTGTTCGCCGCGATGCGCGCGTCGGCGATCTTGCCGAGCGACGCCTTCACGTTCGGGAATTGCTCGAGCATCAGCTTGAACTCCACCCCGCCGATCTTCACCACGTCCACCGCGTCCAGCGCCGTGCAGGTCGCATTCCGGGGCTGTTCATAGAGCAGCCCGATCTCGCCGAAGAACTCCCCCCGTTTCAGATACGTCCGTACCAGTTCGCCGCCGGGCAGGTTTTGCGACACGCGGACAAGGCCGCTCCGGATCAGGTAAAACGCATCCGCCACATCGCCCTCCATGCAGATCACCTGCCCCTTGCCGCAGGAAACAAGTTCCGCGCGATCACGCAGGTAATTGAGGAACTCGTCACCCAGCGTGCCGAAGAGCGGCACGCTCCGCAGATGGCTCACCAGCGAGCGCTGCCGGTATTTTTCATCGAGCGCCTTTTTGAACGTCGTGCCTTTGAAAGTCGGCGCCTTCACCTTCGTGCTTGCCTTCGTGTCCGCGTCCACCTCGCGAGTGCCCACGAGCATGTCCAGGATCACTCGGAGCATCTCCACCAGCACGCAGTCCGTCTTCGCCCGGACCGTCGCCGAGCGCGGCTGGAAGGTCCGGCACGTCATCTCGCCGAAAAGATCCCCCGCATCCAGCGTGGCGAGCGGCTTGGATTTCGGCAGATCCACATCCGCATCTATGGTGATGTACCCGTGCTGTTCGCCCACCTCCCCGCCACCGAGGCCGATCGCCCTTTTCAAGAACCCGAAAAATCCGTCCCCGCGCGCCGTCTTCACCTTCGCCAGCGGGTTCGCGATGTAAATATCCACGCTCCCCTCCACGATGTAGAACGCGGTCGAGCCAAACTCCCCCTCCTCGCAAATCTCATCGCCCTCGCTGTAGCGGCGAAGCACCGCCGCCCCGAGCGCGTAGTTCTTCAGCAGGCCCTGCGAGATCTCCCCGAGGGCGGGCAGATACTTGACGAGATCCTCGATTCCAAGAGGTTCGCCAGTCGTCAATTTCTCCGGGGCTTCAGTCATGCACCCGCGATTTACCACGCAGCGCGGTGAAATGGGAAGCGAGTTGTTCGCCTTCCACGAAATAGGATGCTCCCATGTCGAAGCATGCCCCGCCTTCCGTTCAACCCTTCACCGCGCCTCGGCCCCAGCCAGCGAATCGCCCGCAGGGCGGTCGAAGCCCGACACATTTTCGCGGCGCCTCTGCATGCGGAGCACGAGGTAGAAAATCTGCAGCCGCCACCAGACACTGAAGTTCGGATGCACGTTGCCGCCGAGCACGCTGTTCACCGCCTGCGGGATTCGGAATGGCGGACGCGGCGCGGTGAAGACGTCCACGAATCCCTCGGAGTACCACGCACTGACAAAGCGGAGGTAGCGGTTCATCAAGCGGCCAAGCCCGCGCGAATACATCGGAAATCGCAGCAGCCGCGTCCACGGTCGGCGGAGCGCGCCATCCAGCGCGTGCGCGGCCTTCTCCCCGCTGTGGATCGCGAGGAAAACCCCGGTGCTGAAAATCGGATCAATGAACCCCGCCGCATCGCCCGCGAGCAGCCAGCGCGGCCCGTGGAATCGCGTGTTCCGGTAGCTGTAATCACCGACGGGATGGACCTCGGTGATCCGGCGAGCACCCACCATGCGTCCGGCCATCAGCGAGCTGGCGGCGATTGCGTCATCGAGCATCTGCACTGGTGTTTTCCTCGCGGCGCGAAAATCCGCGATGTCGCACACCATGCCGATGCTCGTGCGGCGATCATCGAGCGGGATCATCCAAAACCAGTGCCGGCTCCCGCGGATGAGCCGCGTGAGAGCGGCATCGCGCCCGGAATCCCGCTGCACGCCCTCGTAATGGGCGAAGACGCTGAATTTCTGCAGATGGTCGTAGCGGCGCCGAAGATCGAATTGCTGGCCGAGCACGGCGTTCCGCCCGGAACAATCGAGCACGTAGCGCGCGCGAATCTCCCCGCCGGATGTCGCAAGTGTCGCACCCTCGTCGTCGAAATCACACCTCTCCACCGCGCACGGCTGCCGCACCTCCGCGCCACATTCCACGGCACGATCGAGCATCATCCTGTCGAACCACGCGCGCTCCACTTGAAAGGCCGTGCGATCCCGGAGCTGGATCGCCTCATCGAAATAAAAACGCCTGATCCGCCCGCCGCACGCAGTCGCGATTTCGCCCCCGTGCTTCACCAGCGCATGCGCATCGAGCTGCCCGCGGACTCCGAGTTCATCGAGCGTACGGAGCGAGTGAGGGAGGAGCGATTCGCCGATTTTGAAACGCGGGAACTCCTCTTTCTCACACACGACGACGCTGCGTCCGCGCCGCGCGAGAAGGATCGCCGCGGTCGCGCCCGCCGGCCCGCCGCCGATGATGGCGATGTCGTAAGTCACTCCGGCCATGTTGCTGCTCCGCGCGAGTACGTAAAGCTCGCCGAACGCATCCGCTTTCCATTGGATGCACCGATGCCAGCCGCCCGACATCGTCCATGGTTCCGCCGCCCTCTGCTCGCGGTGAACGCGGCATTTCCGCCGGTGATGTTCGCCGCTCTCGTGGCGGGAAGCCCTTCAGCGCCGTGGGTCGCGGCGATGACCGCGCTCGTCCACGCGCTGCTGCTCTGGGCGATCCTGCACCCACGCTGCGTGTGGCTCGGAGCGGTGGTTTCGCGATTCGCGACGGAGAAAAATGAAGTCTGGCTGACGATTGACGACGGCCCGTGCGAACACACGCCTCAACTCGCGGAGGCACTTCGCACGCGCGGTGTGCGCGCGACATTTTTCGTCATCGGTGAACGGCTCGCCGAACACCCGGGAACCGCCCGCGCCCTGCGCTCCTCGGGGCACTCGCTGGCCAACCACTCACACACCCACCCGCGGAAAACTTTCTGGCTCCTCAGCCGGCGCCGGGTCACGGAGGAGTTCGACCAATGCGCCGCGATCCTGCGCGATTCGGGAATTCATTCGCGACTTTTCCGCCCACCCGTCGGCCACAAGCCCCCCGCCCTTCATCCCGCGCTCGCAAGCCGCAACGCACCGATGATCGCGTGGTCAACCGGCGGGCGCGACGGCTGGCATGCCGATCCATCGGCCACCGTCCGGCGCATCGAGAGCGCGGCACGTCCGGGTGCGATCATCCTCCTCCACGAAGGCCGCGCACACAGCCTCGCGACGATTCTGGCAGTGGTGGATGCACTGCTCGCGCGCGGGTTCACATTCACGATCCCCGACCCCGAAAGTTTATATGCGAATCTTCACTAGCCTGCTCGTCCGCAGTGCGCTTTCAATCGCCTCCGCGTTGCAGAAGGGTGGGGATGACTGAGTCGGATTCTGGGGGGAACAACCGATTTGGCTCCCCACCCTTCTGCAACGCTTTTTCGTTTGTGCGGGCACCCTGCAACATGAGCGCGGAACCTCTCGCGAAGTGGCCTCATGAATATCCTCCCCAGCCCCCACTCCTCGATCCAAGCTGCCCCGCACATGGCCATCCTCGGCAAACGCAATACACTCACCATCCTCCGCCACGCACCACCCGGATATTTTCTGGACGGCGGCAGCCTCGGCGAAATCCTCCTCCCGGGCCGCTACACCCCCACGGGTGCTAAAGTCGGCGGCCAGATCTCCGTCTTCCTCTACCGCGACTCCGAAGACCGTCTCGTCGCAACCACCGAAACCCCGCTCGCCATGGTCGGCGAATTTGCACACCTCCTCGTCGTCGCCGAAAATCCCGGCATCGGCGCCTTCCTCGATTGGGGCCTGGAAAAAGACCTCCTCCTCCCCCGGCGCGAATACGCCACCGGCGTCCACCCCGGCCGTCGCATCCTCGTCTTCGTCATGCTCGACGAACGCTCCCACCGCATCGTGGCCACCGCGCGTCTCAACCGCCATCTCAACCTCACACCGCCCCCCTACGCTGAAGGCCAGCCCGTCAAGCTCATCATCGAAAGCGAGACCCCGCTCGGCTACAAAGCCATCATCGAAAGCTCCCACCTCGGTCTCCTCTACCGCGCCGAACTCGCCGCCCCCCTCACCATCGGCCAGGCACTCACCGGCTACATCCGCACCATCCGCCCCGACGGCAAAATTGATCTCGGCCTCGATCCCGCAGGCCACCGACGCCTCGGCCCGCTCTCCGCTCAAATCCTCACCGCCCTCGAAAAAGCCGGCGGCCACCTCCCCATCCACGACAACTCCCCGCCCGCGCAAATCCGCACCGCCCTCGGCATGAGCAAAAAAGCCTTCAAGCAAGCCATCGGCGTCCTCTTCCGCGAACGCCGCATCCTCATCGAGCCCGGCGGCATCCGCATCACCAAACCCGGCAAAAAATAGTCCGGCCCCCGGCAACAAAACTGACAAGGGAAACACGGGTTGAGGAGCGCGAACTATGGCGCGAGCAAGTGGTGCGCCTCATTTTGAAGCAGCGAACCATGCAACCTCCTTCTTATACCACCTTTCAGAAATAATCAGACGCAGCTCGGGCGAAGGGCGGGTGTCGGGTAGGATGGGCATCCTGCCCGCCGAGCGACGCATCTTGCGTCGCGGCCTTGCGGCGCTGCATTGAACGCCACGGAAGTTCGTTCGGGCGGGACGCCCACCCTACCCGCGACACTCAGCTCGCTTGAAGGCGTGTCTCGTTAATTCTGAGAGATGGTATAATACGGTGATACGCTTACTCATTGCCTTGCTCATGCTCATGCTCAACGCCGCGTCCGTGCTGGAACGGAGCAAGAGCATGAGCAAGACAATGAGGTAAGAACGGCGCACTACCAGTATTTCAATAACCTCCTGGGAACTCCGGCCGAGAAATGCATCAACCCCAACGGGGTTGTGGCCGTTTTCACACGCGTGCCGAATGAAATCGCAATGGCCGCAACCGCGTTGCGGTTGGGAATGTTTGTTGAACGATGACCCAGGGCAGCTCGTTCCTCGCAACCCTGGACCAGAGGATAAAACGCCGTTGGCGTTTTCACTCATCCTGCGAAATTCATGACAGGCTCTAAGCCTTTTTGGCCTGGACGGCCTTCACCACTCCCTTGTCACCGACCTCCACTTTGAAAATGAATCGCTGGCCCTTCTGGATGTTCACTTCTCGAAGCTCCGCGGGCACGAGCAGGGCGGCTGGCTCCCCGTTGATCTCCACGGTGAAAAGCCGTCCGCTTTCCGCGTACTTGAGCTGGTCGCCGATCACGCAATCGAGCTTGTAGGTGTTGCCGCGGAGCGAATTTGAATTCTGCATGTAATCCGCAACCGGGAATGGCGTCAGTCCGCGAAACGGGTCGGTGACCGTGCCCTTGAACAGGAGAAGCAGAACAACACCCCCGACGACAAGAATCGCAGCGGCGATGAGCCAGACAGGATTTACGGATGAACTCGCACGGCGTGCCATTTCCGCAACCTAGGGAGAGCGGCGCACACTTGGCAAAAGTTTTTCCTCCCAGTCGCGGGCTTGCCTCGAAATCGCTTCCCCACGCACTCTTCGCCCGCCCATGCCCACCGTCGCCAGCTACTGCACCACATTTCTCAAGCCCGAGATGCGCCACATTTACCGCCAGGTCACGGGCCTCCGGCGCTACAAGACCTTCGTGCTCACGCGCGAACGGACCGAGGCGGAGCGGTATCCGTTCGATGACGTTGAAACGCTGCCACGTGCGCGGAAAAATTTCGCGAAGCGTTTTTGGCTGAAATATGTCCGCCGCCTTCCGCCGGTGCATTACCGCGGGGAATTGCAGGTCGTCATCAAGGCGCTCGAACGCCGCCCGGCGGATCTCATGCACGTGTATTTCGGCCACACCGGCGTGCATCTGCTGCCTTTCATCAAGGAATGGAACCGCCCGACCGTCGTGAGCTTTCACGGCATGGACATCCAGCCGCGCCCGCAACAGCCGGGTTACGATGAGATGATGCGTGAACTGCTCCGCGTCCTGCCGCTCGTGCTCGCGCGTTCGCGTTCGCTTTTCGACGCGCTCGAAGCGTGGGGCTGCCCGCGCGGGAAGCTGCGGCTGAACCGGACGGGGATCCCGCTGGATGCGTTCCCTTATTCCGAGCGTGCGATCCCGGAGAATGGCCGCTGGCAATTCGTGCAGGCATGCCGCCTCATCGCGAAGAAGGGGCTCAAGACGGCGATGCAGGCGTTCGCTTCGTTCCACTCATTCAACCCCGAGACACGCTTCGTCATCGCGGGGGACGGCCCGATGAAAGAACCGCTGGCGGAACTCGCGCGCCAGCTCGGAATCCAGAACGCCGTGGAACTGCGCGGCTTTCTCGACCAGCAGGCGCTTGCGAAACTTTTCGCGGAGAGCCACGTGTTCATGCACCCGAGCGAGATGACCTCGGACAAAAACCAGGAAGGCGTGCCAAATTCCATGCTCGAGGCGATGGCCACGGGGCTGCCGGTTCTTGCGACCGATCACGGCGGAATCCCGGAGGCCGTGAGCCACGGGATCAGCGGCCTGCTCGTGCCCGAACGCGACCACGAGGCGCTGATGCAGGCGATGTTCCGCTGCATCGAACACCCCGAACAGCTCGCGGAGATGGGCCGCGCCGCCGCCGAGTCCGTGCGTGAGGAATTTTCGCAGGAAAAAGCAATCGAGCATCTCGAGGAAATCTACGACGAAGCCATCACCATCGGCACAAAACGCTGAGCATCCCAATTCCAGCGTTTCAAAATCCGGATTCGCCGGTCAATTTGCCGCGGATGTCGTTCGCCTATCTCATGGAAAGTTTCCCCGACCCGACGAAGACATTCGTCCATCGCGAGGTGTCGGCAATGATGGCGCTCGGCATGGCACCGGTGGTTTTCTCCGTCCGCGAACCGTCCGCGGAAGAGCGCTCATTGATGGAAGGAGCGCAAATTCCCGCGCGCTATTTTCCCCCGGAGCCGGAGTTGCGCGAATTGATCGAGCGGGAACGCGGCTCATTTTCATCGCGGCAACGGAACGCGCTTTCGCACTGGCGCTCGCAGAAGGGCGACTCGACCCGCGTCTTCGAGGCGCTGTGGCTCGGTCGCGAGTTGAAGAAGGCCGGGATCCGGCATGTGCATGCGCATTTCGCCGGCCTCGCGGCGCGCACGGCGTGGCTCGCGCGCGAGCTTTGGGGCGTCGGCTATTCGTTCACGGGACACGCGGATGACATCTTCAGTCCCGAGCAGAAGCCGATCTCGCTCGGCATGCTGGTGCGCGATGCGCGGTTCATCGCGACCGAGACGGACTACAGCCGCGCGCGGGTGGAGGAACAATTCGCCGGGGCGCGCGGAAAAACATTCCGCGTTTTCAACGGGATCAGCGTGGACCAGCCGCCAGCCCCACGGGATGAAAGCATCCCACCACGCATCGTGAGTGTAGGCAGGCTCGTGGAGAAAAAGGGCTTCCCCACCCTCCTCGCGGCGTGCGCGCTGCTTCGGGATCGCGGCATCGAGTTTGGCTGCGATATCGCCGGCAGCGGCCCGCTCGACGGCATGCTGCGGCAAAAAATCGCGGAGCTTCAGCTTGGCGGCCATGTCCTCCTGCACGGGCTTCAGCCGCAGTCAGGGGTCCACGCGCTGTTGCAAAAAGCCCGCGTCTTCGCGCTCGCGGCACAACGCGAAGGCGATGGCGGCAGCGACAACCTGCCGACCGTCATCATGGAGGCCATGCTCGCCGGCCTGCCCGTCGTGAGCACACGCATCGCGGGAATCCCCGAGATGATGGACGACGGCGGAACCGGCCTGCTCACGGACGAAAACAACCCGGCGGCATTGGCCGACGCGCTTGCACGGCTGCTTTGCGACGAGGCTTTCGCACAGCGCCTCGGCGCCGCCGGACGCAAGCGTGCCTGTGAAAAATTTTCCGTCACCCGCGCAGCAACCGAACTCGCCCGGCTCCTCATCAGCCGCGCATCGGTCACCCCCCCGCCAGCGGCGGTCGCAGCAAACCCATCGCTAAAGCCTCCGCGTTTTTCCCGCCTCAAACGCGCGCTCGGGCTTTGATCCCATCGAACGGATGCGCGCCACGCGCTTTTCTCCACCGCGCCTGCGACGTTGACAATGATCCGGCTCATCCGCCACTTTCCGCGCCCAGCACCCATCCGCTTAAATCCGAAAACGATGAACAAACAAACCAAGTCACCCCGGCACCGCCTCACCATGCTCGCGGCAGTAGCATCCCTGCTCGCCCTTCCCGCGGCGCATTCGGGCGACACGTTCAAGTGGTCGGTCCAGTATCTCGTGGACAACAGCCAGAGCGTCTTCGGCAAGTCGCAGAAAGTCTGGCCGCGCAACAACCGCGGCCTGGCCATTTCGCCGGACGGCCAGTTTCTCTATGCTGGCTACAACCACGGCAGCAATGGGGTCGGCGAAGTCCGCAAGATCGCCATTGGCATTTCCGACGATCCCACGAAGGCCACCGTTGCCGTCCTCCATGGCCCGCTTGGAAAAGCAATCGCCTGCGACGACAAAGGCCGGGTCTATATCGCGAATGGAAAAAACGTCCTCGTGTATGACTCAAACCTTTCCCAAATCCTCGCGACCATCCAGTTTCCGGCCAACGTGGGCCTCAGCTTCGAGGGAGTGGCGGTCGCACGCGAGGGAAATGATCTCGCCCTTTACGCCTCGAATCGCGTCGGAAGTTCCATCCACCGCGTGGTGGTCGAGGAAAAGGGCGCCCAGATAGCCGGGACGAAGCCCGCCGGCTTCGACGGGGACGGCGTCTTCTCAATTCCGAACGCCAGCGATCTCCGCGGCATCAAGGTGGATTCCAAGGGGCAGATCTGGGTGGCCGACCACGACGGGCGTGTTTTTCGAATCAGCAAAGACGGCAAGGACATCAAGGAAGCCCTGATTCCTTCCGCGATGGATGTCGCCATCGAGGGCAACCGTGCCTACGTCAGCCGCGGCACCGACCGGCTGGTGGCGGTGATCGAGGCGGACTCGCTCAACCTCCTTGGTAATCTTGCAATCCCCTGGGACGAACTCGAGCTGACACCGTCCGGCAACAACAACTTCGGCGCTCTCAGTGGAATTGTCGCGATCCCTGGAAAGGGCTTTTTTCTGAGCAACGAATCCGGCCAGACCGCCCACCAGAAAAGCACCTACGGCAAGGTGGACACGAACTCCGACAAAGTGGGAGGCAAGGTCTATCGCGATGCGTTCCTCGACGACAACGACCCCATCCTGCGCGCCCTCGAAGTCAAAGAGTAACCCGCCCCGCGGAACATTCAGACCCCCGCGACCTGGTATCCCTCGCTTTCAAGCAACGCCCGGATTTTCGGAGCGTGCTCACCTTGGATCTCGATTGTCCGATCCGTCACGGTTCCTCCCGTTCCGATCGCCTGCCTCAGCCGCCTGGCCAGCGCCTCCAGTTCCGCATGCGCGATCGCGGGCGCGAAATCGTGGATCACAATGACAACCTTGCCGCCACGCCGCGCAGTCTCCTTTCGCAAAATCACCCGTCCCTTCCGCGCCGGCTTCGCGGCTTCAACCCGCTCCCGGCCGGGCGCCGCTCCCGCAGGCAAAGGCCCGAGATTCAGCCCCGCGAACGCCTCGCCGAGGGCCGCAAGACCCTGCTGCTGCGGGCTGGTATCCACGCGTTTTGGCTTCTCCGGACGCATCGTCTGGCAGGCTTTTTGCACAACCCCCAATGGCGCACACGAGAAAAATCGCGCGTAACCATCACGCTCAACCCGCATTTACAAATGAACAAAACCCGGTAGCCTCCGGTCACAAGCACCAGCAAATGCGAAAGCTCGCCACCTTCATCTGCACACTCCTCGCCGCAATGCCCCTCATTGCGCAGGATGTCTCCTACCCGGAACTTTTCGGGAAGGACTCGACGCAGAAGTTCCCCTACTCGATGACCGGACAGTTGATCTTCACCAGCGGACGCTCGGACTTCCAGGGCACCGGCACGACCATATATGGACGCAGCGTGCTCACCGCCGCGCACAATCTCTGGGATGCTCAGACCGGCTGGAGCACCAATGTTGAGTTTAACCGCGCCCGTTATGGCCGGAAGATAGACTCGCAGGTCTTCGCGCGACGCCTCTTCGTCTATGGCGGATATGCCGCGCCCACAATCCGCTATGGGGCCGATTCATCCAGGGCGTTCGCCAATGACCTCGGCGGCCTCCGCTTTTCCAGCGCCCCCGCCAACGGCTCCTTCGCAGGATGGTCCCCGGACAACACACCGCTCACGGGCGACGCATATAACATCGCGCTCGGATACGGCGCAGACACGCATTCAGGGGACGAACTGCTCTTTGTCACCCCGTCACTCAACTTCTACCAGACGCGCGGCGCATTTTTTGAAAATGACTCCCTCACGTTCGAGGGCGGCATGAGCGGCGGTCCCGTCTTTGCCGAAGTGGAGCCGGGGGAATTCCGGGTCGTCGCGGTCATCGTCGCCGGCAGCGATGATCCCCCGAGCGGCGGAGTCCGCGCGATCAACGACGGCGGCGCGCGGTTCATCCGCACCTACCTGCAATACTGACGTGAACCCCGCCCGCGGCCCGGCGGTACTGCATCCGTGAAAAATTCCCGGCTGCTTCCCATCATCGCCTTCGCCGTACTCATCGCCGCCATCGGCCTCTGGCTTGCCGGGCCGGGTATCCGCGGCGGGCTCTTCCTCCAAAAAAATGGCGTCCCCGCAAACACCCCGCCCTCCTCCTCCACCGAAGCCCCCGCATCGAAACCCGCATCCCTCATGCTCCTCACCCGCCTCTACGACAAGCTGCGCTCCGAAGGCATCACTCCCGCCGATCTTGCCGCATTCCGCCGCGCCGTGCTCTCCCTCCCGCCGGATGCCGCGATCGAGGCGATCATCGCCTTCCTCGCCACGGGAAAAGACGCGCTCACCACGGAGCAGTTTGAAATCGGCGAGCGTGGCGAACTCACCGGCGCCCCCACCCTTCGCATCCTGCTTCTCGACCTCCTCGGACGCCTCTGCCGCGAGAACCGCAGGACCGAGGCCGCCAGCATCGCGCGCACCCTGCTCGATGCCAAAACCAGCGCCGACGAATGGGCCATCGCGCTAAGAAACATCGCCTGGATCACACCCGGGGAACGCACCTACCTCGCTGAAAAAACGCGGGAGATGCTCACGCACCAGCCGTGGCGTCAGCAGCCCTCGGCGGGTTTTCGCGAAGCCTTCGACCTCATCGTCTTCACCCGCAGCGTGACCTTCATCCCCGATCTCGCGGAGATGATCCGCGGCGAAGACACCTCGCTCCAGCGCAGCGCGGGCGTGGCCCTCGACCGCATGGCGGAACGGTCGCCGCTGGAAGTGATGACCTTCCTGAACACCAACAGCGGGGAACTCGCCGACCGCCCCTTCCTCCGGGCCGACTACTTCAGCAAGGCCGACCTCTCGCAGCCCGCGCAACGCATCGCCGTCGAGGCTTACCTCTCCCGGCCCGATGTCGGGCAGCCCGAGAAGGAGAAGCTCATCGCCGCGCTCGCGAGCCCCGGCACATTCGCGGCGGACACGCTCGTCACCGAACCGCCGCCGGCGGAACTGCCCGCATCCTACTTCAACGGCCTCCGGCAAAGCGTGGACGACTGGATCAGCACCAGCCGCTTCCCCTCCCTCACCCCTTCCCTGCTGAAACTCCGCGCGCAACTCGCGGAGTAATTCCCTCACTCTCCGCGCCGCCGAAAAATGCGGACTGCGACAAATTCCGTGTCCGGAACCACAAACTTCCGCACCTCCACCTCGACCGCCGCCAGCGGGAACCCCGCGAGCAAAAACTCCGCGATCTCCCCGGCCAGCGTCTCGATCAAAAGCCTCTCCCCCTTCGCGGCCAGCGACTTCACCGCCTGCGACACCACCGCATAGTCCACCGTGTTCCCCAGCGCATCGCCGAGATCGCACAAGCCCTCCGCCGGCTCCAGCACGAGCGACACACGCAGCTTCTGCGGCCTCCCCCGTTCCTCGGCAGTCGCACCGATGAATGACGTCACCCCAAGCTGCGAAATGATGATTTGATCGGCCATGAAAAATCGTGCGCCTCCTTCTCGCAGGGAAAAGCGAAAACCTCAACCCACCCGGAAACGAACATCCCGCACCGAGCGGCCAAACCGCTTCTTCAGCTTCCGCACAATCTCCGGCCTCCACGTCCGGTCCATCTCGAAGTGCATCGAGGGCTGCAGCACGCGCACATGCAAGACCCCGTCCACCAGACTCTGCGGCACCGAATGCTGCGCAAGAAATTCGCCCACGATGTCCTGCCACGCGGCGATGATCTCCTCCTCCCGCAGCCGGCCATCCAGCCCGAGCTGCCGCATCACACCCGCAAGCACGACACCCACCGGCTTCGCCGTGTCCCGTGGAAAATGCTCCTCCGGGAGCCCGCGCCATTCCGCGATCACCCTGGCACGCAATGAAGTGTTCATCGGCATCTCTCTCGCACCTCACCGCCTGGCATGCACGCGCAAAAATGCGCCGCCCTACTCGCCGGGCGTTCTTCAAAGTGCGTCCAAGCTAGCGTCGGAAAGCCCGGCGGCGCGGAACACAGCCATCCATGGCTGTGAGGGCCAGCGGGCATCCTGCCCGCCTTGGCAGGGAGCGCAGGCTGGAAGCCCGCTAACCAGCACAGGCTGGGAAGCCTGTGTTCCGCCGCAAGGCCGTTCCACGCAGGCACTGCCTTTCGGCGCGCGTGGACGTAAAGTAAATCACGCCCCTACTCGCCGTCGCTGCCGATCGCCTCGACCGGGCAGCCTTCGAGCGCCTCCTGGCAGAGCTTCAGCTCCGCGTCGTTCTCCGGCTGCTTGTACACATAACTGTGTCCCCCGTCGTCATTGCGCTTGTAATTCGCAGGCGCCGTCTCGCGGCACAGGTCGCAATCAATGCACTGGTCGTCCACATAGAATTTGCCCGGGACGCCTTCGGGATATTTGTTCGCTTTATCAGCCATGGAAATCGGGCGCGCAAACTAGCGACCACCATCAGCGTGGCAACGTCTTTTTTCCCCCGTGTCGGGCGCTGCGCAAAACCGGAAAAGATGTTGGAGCAAAACCGGACAGGGATTTCAGAGGGAGTAGTGAGCGAGGATGGAGGGCCAGGCGAAGGCTGGAGGCAGTGGCGGATGAGG
>CAMAUI010000053.1 GCA_945861385.1 Prosthecobacter debontii | reverse complement strand
ATCATTTGCTTTACATTCGTTAAAATGGGCTGTATTCTCTCTAGCCTTGGAAGTTCATTCGTGCCAGACGCCCGAACCGGCGGGCGGGACGCCCACCCCACCCCAGACACTCCACTCGCCTCCGGGAGACTCGTTATTTCTGAAAAGTGCTCTCATTCCTCATTGCCGGACACTGTATAATAAAAGTCTATTTTTCCGATAGACAATTGATATTTTCCTGACTTACTCCAACTTCCAGTCGTCCATGAACCTCGATTTCCGCGATCATCAGGCATACAGCAAACTCTACCCGGCTCCCGACCCCTCGGAGCCGCCAGTATTTTTCCCGCAGAAAGTTGAGCGTGATGACGCCGCGCACCTCGATGCGCTGGAAGCCCAAAGCATATTCATCATCCGGGAGGCGTTTCACCATTTCAAAAATATCTGCATGCCCTGGAGCATGGGCAAGGATTCCAACGTCCTCATCTGGCTGTCAAAAAAAGCGTTCTGCGGTCACATCCCGTATCCGCTGCTGCACATTGATACGACTTACGAGTTTCCCGAGATGATCGCGTATCGCGATTGGGCTGTGCAGCACCACGAGTTGAACCTGATCGTGAAAATCAACACCGAGGCCCGCGCGGGACGCGGCGCGTATGCCGGACGCCCGATCGGTTACGATACGACTGATCCCGTCACCGTGACCCACGAGCTCAAGACCGTCGCACTCCAGCAGGTGATGGCCGAGCACAAGTGGGACGCGCTGATTACCGGCATCCGCCGCGACGAAGACCCGACCCGTGCGAAAGAACGGTACTTTTCGCCGCGCACAAAAGACTTCGAGTGGGACTACAAGGATCAGCCGCCGGAATTTTGGAATCAATTCACCACTTCCTGCAACGCCGGCGAACACGTGCGCGTGCAGGCGCTGCTGGATTGGACGGAGCGGGACATCTGGTTGTACATCCAGAGGGAGGGCATTCCGATTCCGCAGATGTATTTCGCGCGCACCGGAAAAGACGGGAATAAATACCGCTTCCGCTCGCTGGGCTGCTGGCCGATTTCCGGCCCTGTGGAGAGCGAAGCCGACACGATTGACAAGATCATCGAGGAGCTTGCGAACACCAGGACCAGCGAACGCGCAGGCCGCGCCCAGGACCATCACGAGCGCAACGCGATGCAGAAACTGCGCGCAAAAGGCTTCATGTAGGCCTGCGAGGGAGAATCCCTTTGCCAGATACTACGCGCACGTAGTAACTCCGCCGCACTCCGATGAGCAACATTCCGCATCTTCCGGTCCTCCGGCTCGGCCGCACCTACGAGAGCCTCGACAAGTTCGAGGTGAAAGACCACCGCTCCGGCGAGGTGAAGGCTGTCGTGTCGAGCGTCAACGCGGGCATCATCCGCAAGGACATGAAGCGCATCGGCGAGGCGCGCGCGGCTTTGGCGAAGCTCACCGTCGCGCAGCTCATCGAGCTTTCCGCAAAGGCGGGGGCGCTGTTCCTCGAAGGCACGGTGCCGCTCGGCGACAAGGGTCACACGCAATCCGCCGACGAATACGTCGCCACGCTCAGCGCCACGAGCGGTCTGCCGCACGTGATGGTGCGGCGTAACATGGCGAAGATTCACTACGCGCTCACGCATCTCGGCGAGGTGCTCAACGGGCTCTCACGCGGGCTCGACTTCGCGATCCTCGACTCGGGTTTCGGCGAGCAGTTCGGCACAAAGCTCTCGTTTTTCCCCACGACCAGCGCGCTCGGCCTCGTCATGCCGAGCAATTCGCCCGCGGTGAATTCGCTGTGGCTGCCGGCCATCGCGCTCAAAACGCCCGTCGTCATCAAGCCCGGCAAGGAGGAGCCGTGGACGCCGTACCGCTTGATCCAGTCATTCATCGCCGCCGGCGTGCCCGCCGAGGCGTTCGGGTATTATCCCACCGACCACGAAGGCGCGGGCGAAATCCTGCGCTTGTGCGGACGCGCGCTTATCTTCGGCGACAAATCCACGACGCAACAGTACGCGCACGACCCGCGCATCCAGATCCACGGCCCCGGCTGGAGCAAGATCATCATCGGCGAGGACTGCATTGACTCGTGGCGCGACTATCTCGACGTGATGTGCGCCTCGATCGCCGACAACGGCGGGCGTTCGTGCATCAACGCCAGCGCAATCGTCGTCCCGCGCCACGCCGCCGAGATCGCCGACGCGCTCGCGCAGCGTCTCGGCCCGATCGCACCCACGAGCAACGACGACCCCGCCGCGCGCCTCAGCGGCTTCGCAAACATCAAGATGGCCGATTTCATTGACGCGCAAATTGACGACGGCCTGAAAACGCCCGGCGCCAGCGATGTCACCGCGAAGTACCGCAATGGCCCGCGCAAAGTCATCCACGACGGCGGCACGTATCTGCGCCCCACCATCGTGCAATGCGAAAGCTTCTCGCACCCGCTCGCGAACAAGGAATTCCTCTGCCCCTACGCCAGCGTCGTCACGTGCCCGCAGAGCGAGATGCTCGCGCAAATCGGCTACTCGCTCGCCGTCTCCGCCATCACGCGCGACGTCGCGTTCATCAAGCAGCTCATGGCCTTCCCCGAAATTGACCGCCTGAACATCGGCCCCGTCTCCACGATGGCGATCTCATGGGACCAGCCGCACGAGGGGAACATGTTCGAGTTCCTGTGGAAAAGGCGGTCGATCGAGCGCGGGTGGTGAGACGCGCGGCATCGCGCTAGCAGATCCTCACTTCCCGTTTCGAGCGCGAACGCGCGGATTCCGGCGCGAAGGGGCGGGATTTTCCAGCGAGGAAGCCGGCGGCTTGCGCGTCGCAAACATCCAGCGCAAGAGGCCGCCGGGATTCGGTTCCAGCAGCGGGTGCTGGTCTTCCAAATCCCAGAGTTCTTCCAAGCTTCGCAGCGTCTTCGCTCTTTTCACGGGGCCATGATTCCACCTCCGCCCGCCGCGGGCAAGCAGAGTGTCAGCGCGCGAGGCGGGCTTGCGCGCGACAGTGCTCCATCGTCTCGCCCTCCAAAAAGAAGTGATCGCTCACAACCGGCAGATTCAGCACCCGCTCGTAGAAGGGCGCCGAGTTCTTCGTTGTCTCGCCCCATATCGTCCCGATGCCGAGCGCGTCGGCAAGTTTCACCAGCGAGTAGATGATCCCCGTGCCGACGCCCCGGATGCGTCCGCCAGTTCCCGCGAGGACTTTTGGATGCACCGCCAGAAAATCCACGATGAGATGATGGCACCAGCTTCGTCGGCAAAAGCAGCATCCTACAATCGGTGCCGCCGCGTGCCAGTCGGCCCTGGCCATCAGGAGGAAACCGACCTCGCCGGACGGATGCTCGCGGATCCTCCGCCTCAACTCATGAAGACTGGCGGCGGCTTCGTTGCCTTTGGCGTAGTAGCGCCATCGCTTCGTCGCCAGCTTGCGAAATTCCATCGCGTCACGCACATGCGGGTCGCTCCGCGCCGCGGCGGTCGTGCGCCAGCGGGCGAGAGCGCCGACATCCATCGCCGCCCCGAACACAACCTGCACGGAACGGCGTCGTCCTTCGTGGCTGACAATGAATCGCATCACACGAGGCTGGCTCACAGTGGAGTGCATTGAAAGCGCGCAATCACGGCGTCGTGCAACTCATGGCCTTCCCCGAAATTGACCGCTTGAACCTCGGCCCCGTCTCCACGATGGCGATCTCATGGGACCAGCCGCACGAGGGGAACATGTTCGAGTTCCTGTGGAAAAGGCGGTCAATCGAGCGGGCGTGGTAGTCCGGCTCAAGCGAGCATCCGCCTGAGCAGGTTTTCCATGATCCGTTGCACCCGGGCGTCGGGGCCTTTTGGGGAGACGTAAGCAGATGGGCGCTTGTAGCCGGGTGGTTCGCTGAGGCCGTCGCTCCACCAGACTGTGGCGGCGTTGAAGACGATGTTGTTCTTCGGGCCGGGGTAGATGGTGGCGGTGAAGTGGCCGCCGTTTGGCTTGCCGGGCGAGGACTGCGTGTCGGCTTCGGCGACGATTTCGAGGCCGGGGATGGGTGCCGGGTCGCCGTGGTATTCCCAGCCGACGAGGCCGGGGATGCCATCGCCTTTTTTCATGCCGGTGCCCGCGAAGATCCAGTGGTCGGGCTTCACGCACGTCCAGTCCGCGCCGCCGGTGACCGGGCCGGTGCTGTGCGCGCCCATCAACTCGTTCGCATAGGGGCGCTCGTGCTTGAGCGTGGACATCTTGAAAAACTCCTGCGTTCCGCCGGGCGGGCCAAAAACGCCGATGCGCTCGAAACTCCGCGTTTTTTCATCCAGCACGATGCGCCCGCAGACGGCGTTGCCGCTGAGAAACGCCACGCTCACACCCGCGGCAATGGCGGCCTTGACGTTGTTGAACATCTCGATCGTCCAGTATTCGTCGTGCCCCACGCTGAGCATCGCCTTTGCGCGAAGCAGGCCGGCGGGATCAGCGTGCGTGTCGAGGTTGCCGATGTAGGTCACATCGTAGCCGCGTTGCTCGAGCCAGTACGCGGCGGGGAACTCCCACAGCAAAAACTCGCCGCTTCCCGTGCTGAGCGGCGCGTCGAAGATCTGGCAGTACTTGCCGTAGGGCCGGTTGTAGGAGACGGACACGCCGCCGCCCCAGTACCATTGGGCCTTGCCATCGTCATAGAGCGAGAACTGCGACGGCCAGCGGTTGTAGGCGTGCCATGTGTTGTCGCTACATTGGAAAAGCACGTCCGCCTTCCGCGCGTCGCGCACGATGAAAATCACGTAGCTCTGCACGCCTTCGCGCAGCTCGGTGAGCTTGCCGAGATAGACGCCGCTCGGCCAGTCCGCTGGGATCTCCAACTGCGCCGACACTTCCCACTGGCAGTTCCGCAGGCGTTTTCCGCCGATCTCAGGCTCGGGCTGCACCACGCCTTTCAACTTTCCAAACTGGTGCATCAGCCGTCCGCCTGTGCCGCCGTAGTAGCCGAGCCGGAAGACATCGAGCGTGAAGTCGGACGCGGGGTTTGTGCTCACGAAAATACGGAGTGCCTCGCCTGCGCGGATGCTGGCGTGCGAGCAGTAGCCCTCGATCCACGGGCAGCGATACTTCGTGGCGGGGGCGATGCGCGTGTTGGTGAGCAGCCAGTCCCGCGTGCCGGCTTTTGCGTTTTCGCGGGTGATCGGATTGTCCGGCAGTGGTTGCGCACTGACGCGCGGCAATGCGGCGGCGGCGCCGGCGGCGGCGGTGAGGCGGAAGAAATCGCGTCGGGAGTTCATGTGGAGTTGCCAGTAAAGGCGCGAGAAGGGCGAAAACTTATGCGCTTCGTATGGCTGGCTTTTCGTTTCACTCCACGGCCCTGGCTGGCAGAACATCGCGCATGACCATCCGCCCCGCGACCAACGACGACATTCCTGTGCTCCGCGCGCTTGCGCATCGGATCTGGCGCGAGTGCTATCCTGGAATCATCACGATGCAGCAGATCGAGTTCATGCTGGAGTGGATGTATGCCGGGGAGGTGATCCGCACCGAACTCGCCAGTGGGATCGCGTGGGATCTGGCCGAGGATGATGAGCCCATCGGTTTCGCGTCCTACGCGATGGAGGACGACGGCCGCGTGAAGCTCCACAAACTCTACCTGCTCCCGGAGCGGCAGGGCCGCGGGCTTGGGCAGCGCTTGATCGCGCACGTGATGGAGCGAGCCGCGGTGCTCGGCGGGAGCGAAGTCTGGTTGCAGGTGAACAAACGCAATGCACGTGCGATCGCGTCCTACGAAAAGGCCGGCTTCAAAGTCGCCAGGGAGGCCGTCTTCGACATCGGCAACGGGTTCGTGATGGACGATTACCTGATGGCCAAGGTCATCGCCCGGCGCTCCTAGCATTCTTCACGTTTCCCGCCCGCCGATCGAGCCTGCCATTCTCGAACTCGTAATTCTTCCCCGTCGCACCCCGCATCGCCACCAGCGCGTCCCGCCACTGGTTGACCTGCCAGGTCCCACGCCTCTAACTTCGACACCATGCACCAAAAAACTTTCCTGTCTCTCATCTCCTGCCTGCTCAGTCTCGCCACCGTTCCCGCCGCGCGTGCCGAGGAAAAGTGGACGTCGCTTTGGGACGGCAAGACGCTCCAGGGCTGGCATGTCATCGGCAAAGGAGACTGGAAAATCGAGGAGGGCGCGATTCACGGCACGCACGCAAGGACGGAACAGTCTTTCGGCCACCTGGTCACGGATGCGACCTTCACGAACTTCACCGTGCGCCTGAAATACAAGGCGCTCAAAGGCAACAGCGGCCTCTACTTTCGCATCGAGGAAAAGGGAGGCAGCGGCGTGAGCGGCTTTCAGGCGGAGATTGACCCGATCAGGGATGCGGGCGGCCTGTACGAAACGAACGGACGCGCCTGGGTTTCCCAGCCGAAACCGGAGGACGTGAAGAGGTGGTACAAGCCGGGCGAGTGGAATGAGATGACCGTGACCGCGCGCGGTGGCGACATCACCGTCACGGTGAACGGACAGAAGACCGCAGAGTTGAAAAATGATCCGGGTCGCGCGGCGGGCAAGCTGGCGCTTCAACTCCACGGCGGACAGGATCTCGACGTGTGGTTCAAGGACATCGAAATCCAGGTGCTGGATTGAGATCGGAAAAGGCGGCGTCCTTTGGAGACGCTCAGCACCTTTACGCGAGAGCCTACGTTTCCATCGCCGCTTCCAGATTATTTTTTGGGAACGCCGGCCTTTTGAAGAAAGCTGTCGGACAAGATTACCTCCCGGATCAGGGACTTCAGGCGGAAGCCGTCCTTTTCGGTATTCTGGACGATCTCGTCCACCACGACTGAGTCCGCGGGGCTGAGTTCCCTGGACAGGGCGAACCTCAGCAGATGAGCGGAGAAGGCCTTGGCGAAACGCTTCTCTTCTTTGAGCAGGGCGCTTTTGAAATCCACGATTCCCTTGAACTCGTACTTCCGCATCAGCGTGCCGCTGGCATCAACCTCGCGCTTGTTCTCGTAGCGGTCGCGCCACTGGCCGATGACATCGAAGTTCTCGAGTGCGAAGCCAAGGGGATCTATGCGTGAGTGGCAACCGGCGCAGGAGGCGTTCTCCCGGTGTTTGGCGAAGCGTTCGCGGATCGTGAGTTTGCGGTCGTCCCCGTTTTCCGGCAAGGGCGGCACATCGTTGGGTGGGGGTGGCGGCGGGTCGTTGAAGATCACATCAAGCAGCCAGGCGCCGCGCGAGATGGGCTGGGTGCGATTGGGAGCCGAGGTCATCGAGAGGACGGCTGCATTGGTGATCACGCCGCCGTAACGGGGATCGGCCGCCGGCACCCTTTCAAAAGAGCGCGATGCCATGGCTTGCCGGAGCACATTCTCCGGCTTCTCGACCCGCGGCAATATTTTCAGCGCGCTCTCGGTCTCCGCGATCAATTTTTCCAATGCCGGAATCCTCTCCCGCTGCTCCGGAGTCAGCGCGGCTTTCAACTCCACCTCCGTGATGAATTTCGTGGCTCCGCGGCTCGCGGCGCGAATCTCCTCCGGGTTCAATTCCCTGTTGTAGAGCCGGGCATCGTCAATGGTCATCGCGAGGTGATTGCCGCCACCCGCCGCGAGGTGATCCACGCCGAAAAGCACGGAGGTATCCTTGCCCGGAAAGGTGAGCCGCTTTCCCTTCTTGTATGGCACACCGTAGGGCTCTCCGTTTCGGTAAAGCGCAATCGTGCCGTCCCTCCTGTACACCAGCGCGAGATGGATCATCTCGCGCACCGCAGGTTCGGGAGTGGCGCGCTCGAAAGGCATTGTTCGCATTTCGCCTTCGCTCCGGGCGGCCCAAAGCCGGCTTTGCATTCCTCCAAAGCTCAGGGTGTCATGGACGCCATTGCTGCCCTGCATGGCCATGGCGCCCCCGGCTGACTGGTTGGGATCGTCCAGCATGAACCGGATCTCGTAGGTTCTGTCCTTGATCTCGAAGGGGAGAGCCTTCTGCGTAATAAGATGGGCGTTCTTGAGCACCACCATGTCACCCTTGAATGAGATGGCGCCGTGCGCCTTCAGGTCGAGGTTCGAAATTCCATCGGCAAGATTCCCCCGGAAATCCCATGCGGCGATGGGTTTCAAATCGAGCAGACTCGTCATTCCTGATGCCTTGATGCGGGCGTCGTAAATTTTCTGCCTCGCCGCGTTCGGGATCGATTCCAGTTCCCGTTTGAAATCGTTCAGCGTCTTCTCAACCCGGGCCCGTTCCTTGTCTGCCTCCTTCGGGTCCGGGAGTAGATCCAGCGCATACCAATTCTTGAGGAAGGCGTTGTGATAGCTGAAACCCGGTTTGATGAACTCGATGATCGCCCGGTTCTCGATGAAGACGGCATCGAACAGCAGGAGAGGCTCCAAGACCATCTGCACGCTGGCGGGCTGATTCTTATCCACGTTGAAAAGCTTGAACTTCCCGGGATCCGGAGTGGCCGCAAAAAGCGTCTCCAGTTTCATCCACTGCGCGGGAAAAGCATCGAGAAATCCTTCGATCTTCGGATCCGCCAGCATCCGTTGGATGGTTTGGTTCAACACCACAGGATCGGAGAGCCGTCTGTTTTCTGCCAGCTTCAGGAGTTCGTCGTCGGGTGCCGTTCCCCACAGGAAGAAGGACAATCTCGATGCGAGCTCATGATCGCCTCCCTTGGGCACTCCGGATTCATGGCGGAAAAGGAACAGCGGCGAGGAAAGCACGGCGCTGGCCGTCTTTTTCATCGCATCGGTGAATGAGAGTCCCTTCCCCAGGCTGCTCACCGTGTAGCGGGTATAACGATCCAGTGCCGTCTCATCGGCCGCTCCCCGGAAGGCCCGCGTCAGAAAAGGCCGAAGACGGTTGCGGACTTCCCCATCGAGGTCTGTCTTTGCCTTTGGCTCCTCGAAAAATTCCATCCAGATCCCGCACGTCTGCGGGGAAAAATCCTTGCTCTCAAGAATGGAGACGCTGAGTTGGAGGAAGGATTCCAACAGGATCGGTGGCAGGGTCAGTTGATCCGCCTGATTGTCGAATCCATGCTCGGCACGCGGATCCTTGGGGTAAGGCGCGACGTCCTGGAACCCCCCTCGTTCCTGCAGTGTCTGGCAGGAGACTTCCACCTTGGCCGGCATCTGAGTCGGATGGGAATCAAGGTGGCTTTTCCCCCCGGCCCGCCGGTTCATCAACTTCTCCGGCAAGCTAAACACATCCTTGTTCAGCTTGAAGAGGTCGCGGACAGCGTTGTTGTACTGGAAGCGGTTCAGGCGATAGACCCTCGCCGTTGGCTGCGCCTTTCCAGCGGTTGATTCCCGGAGATATTTTCTCAGGAGGGCCAGAAACTTCTCGCGGTTCTTCGGGTCGAGCTTGGGCCCGTCATCCGGAGGCATGTCATTGACATCCACCGCCTGGATCATCTTCTCGATCAGTGCCGGCTTGGCGAGAAACTGCGGGAGAGTCTTCAGATCGTAGAGGTTGACCTTCCCCTTGGTCTTCTTCCCACCGTGACACTCGTGGCAGTTTTGATCGAGAAAGGGCTGGAGGAATTCCTGAAACTCATCCGCCCGGGCCAGGCCATTCAGGATGAGCATCGCCATCGGGAGCAGCATCCATCGGCTGCGCAGTGAACCGTTGGGAATCATCGCCGCCCCCTTCGGATGTTGGGATCAACCGCTGTCATGCCCGCGGGATCAGCTCATCATTTCCGAGATGATTCCGGAGCTGTCGGCATACTGGTTGATTTCCAAGCCCATGAGCTGGGCCAGGGTCAGCCACATGTTGGAATTCAGGGTGCCGCTCTTGCACTTGATGAACCGGCCCTGTTTGAGCTGGCCTTGAGCGCGGCCCGAGACGATCAGCGGCAAATCGAAGAACTGGTGGGTCGCCCCGTCGCCCAAGCCGGCACCGTAAGTGACGATGGAATTATCGAGCATCGAGCTTCCATCCGGCTCCTTGATGGTCTTCATCCGGGCGATGAGGTTCGCGTATTGCTGCATGTGGAACTGGTCAATTTTCTGCACGCCTTTGTAGCCGTCGCCTTTCTGCTCGTGGGTCATGCTGTGATGGACGACCGGCTTGGCGAAGACCCCTTCGTAGAGCATCGGCGCCTCCCATCGCTCCGGGCCAAGCATGAAAGTGCAGACGTTGGTCATTCCCATCTGCATCGCGACCAGCATGAGTTCGGTCATCACGGCGATGTATTCCCCCCGTGGGAGGATCTCTCCCGTCGGCACTTTGACGTTGGCGTTGCTCAGCACCTTTTCGAGCCGTTGGATTCGCAGTTCGATCTCGCGGATGCTTGCCATGAACTCCGTCATCGTTTCCCGGTCATCCCGGCCAAGTTTGCCTGCAAGGGCCTTGGAATCGGCGAGCATCAGATCGGTGACGTCCGTCAGGTGCCGCCGGAAACGATCCGACATGAACAGCCGGTCGTAGAGCTTCCGCGGATCCTTGATGGATGGCGCGACGCTCTGGGCGTCGTACCAGGAAATGTTGTCGAAGTGCGGGGATTCCTTGCCGGCCCGGAATCCGTTGCAACTGAGTTCCAGGGTTTTGAAAATGGTGGACTTGCCAACCGCATCGCCGATGACGTGATCCAAGGTTCTTCCCAGCGGATACTGGAGCCCCTTTTCCGAAGCCTGCTGCGGCGAATAGCTCGTCAGGTAGCAGGAGGCTCCCTGGGCATGCACGTCCGTGCCATTCTTGAACGGCCGGTCGAGCCCGGTGACCAGGCTGATATCCCGCTGGTGGGGTGCGAGCGGCTGCATGGTCTGGGTCAATTCGAGCGGATAGATTCCGGGTTCGTTGCGAATCCGTTTCTTGTCCTTGATCTTGTCGGCATTGAACCCTCCGATGAACTCCGGAATCGGCCCGTTCTCTTCGCCCGGGAAAAAGCAGCGGCGAACGAGTCCGTTGGGGGCGTACATAAAGATCAGCCTTTTGGCAGGCTTGACGACCGCCTGGCTTTTCGCCCCGGCGATCGAGGGCAGGAACGGCAGCGCCAGCAGTGCGCCTCCGGCTTTCAGGAATTTTCTTCGTGACAGGGTCTGGGTCATGATTGAGCGGCTTGTTGGTGCGCCAGTTTGGAGAAAGCGGCGTTCTGTTCGGGTGAACCCCAGAGCTGCCGCCTGCTTAGCCGGAACGATACAGTTGAACGGGCAGGAAGCGCACCACCGAAGTCGCGGCGGAAACGGTCAGGCCGGGGGCGGGTGTCATGGAGTGAGGGGGAGGCTGATACTTTCCGCGTGGCGTCGAGATCGGTCATCCCGATATCTACGGCTGTTTGGTATTCCCGGCACCGGAAACCGCCGCCTTGATCGGCAGGCCGAAGCAGGTCGCCATGTCCTCCACCAGAGGCCGCTGCGCTGGCGCGACGAGTGAATGCCAGCTTGCGAACCCCGCCGCATCCTTGGGGCCGTCAACCTTGCCCAGTGCTTGCAAGGCGCTCCACTGGCCCGGGTGCCGGCGCAGTACCCGCTCGATCACTTTCGCCATGGCCCACTCTTCGTCGCGCAATGATCCGGCGCCCGCTTTGACAAGTTCCGGTCCTTTCTTTTGCGCCCAAACCATGGCCGCATCCACGTCCTTGAGGCCCAGCTTGTCAAACTGCGGCCTGAACGACACCCAGTCGTGGTAACCGCGCATGTCTCTCCCCCACATTGCCTGCTTCGACGGGGCGGGGCGATCCGGCCATTGCTTGGCCAGTTCGTCCAGTGAGATGAACGCCAGAGTCGTGCAGACGGCTTCCTTGAACCACGACGAGGAGTTCGGTCCGATCCAGAAATGCCCGAGCTCGTGCCCCATTTGGTAGGCGAACTGCGCATACCACCGCTTATTGGGAATGACGAACACGATGTAATCCCGTTCGCCGACAGTGGCACGCGGCATTCCATCCGCGGCACGTCGCAGGATAAAAGGCCTGCGCCCCATGAATGGCTCGGGAGCTACCATGGTTTCGTTGATAGCCACCAAGTTGCGGGCGATCGCTTCGAAGCTCTCTTTCCAATCCGCGTCATCGAACGGGTATTCGATGCGTATCTCGGCAACCGGCTGGGGGAGCGGCTTGACGACCGGGGCAGGGTTCTGCACCGGGGACGGCGGTGCTGCCGCGACGCTGCCGCGTCCGCCCAGCCAGACGGCCACGCACACCGCAGCGACAGTGAACTCTATCCTTACGCTTTGATTCATACTGGTTGGTTGGGCATCGCTTTCTCGCGAGAATGGCTACTTGCTCCGCCCCGCCAAGCTTTCATTTATGCACTCCGACCGTCAAAGGCCTGCGCGTGGTGGCAGAGCTTCCGGAAGCTGCCAGGGCCAGAAGGCGAGGAGCGCCGCGCCTGCGAGGAGCGAGATGCCGAAGCCGGGTGCGATGCTCTTCAGCAACCCGCGTGACCCAAGAGCAGCGATGGTGATGGACTTGAAAACGATGTTGCTCATCGCTGCCATCAGCAACAGCCGCCAGACGATGCCGCTTGCGAGCTGTCCATTGCCGGCCATCTGCGCAGTGGAGATGCTGATGGCGTCCATGTCGGTCATGCCCGAGAGCATCGCCACTGCGTAAAGGCCGCGCGATCCGAAATGGTCGCGCGCCGCTGCCGTGGCGAGCAGGACGGCGGTGAAAAGGACCGTGAAAACGAGCGCCGTTTTCAATTCCGTGGGATTGGCCTGCTCCGGCAAATCCGACCTTTCTCCTCGTGCTCTCCACCACATCGCCGCAGAGATCAGAAGCATGAGGCCGAGCATCCCGGTGATGGGCGGGGCGAGGGCGGTGAACTGTCCGGGTGCGACGATCGCAATGAGGACAAGGATGCGCGCAAACACGACTGTGCTCGCAAGGAGGATGGCGAGTGCCGCGCCCGCATTGGCACCTGGGTCGTGCCTGGTCCTGCGCGCAAAACTCACGGTCGTCGCAGTGCTCGAAATCATCCCGCCGAGCAGCCCGGCGGCCAGGGCTCCGCTCCCCGGCGGGCACATTTTGTAGAGAAGATACCCGCCGAGGCTGATGCCGGTGATCAGCACCACGACCCACCAGATCCGGCGCGCATTCAGGATCCCATACGGCCCGGCATCCACATCCGGCAGCATCGGAAGGATGACGAGCGCAATCGCCACAAATTGCATGATCCCCTGAAAATCCTTTTCACCGATCTTCTTCGCCAGCCCGTGCAACTGCGGCTTCAGGTACAAGAGCGACGCCACCACAGCGCCCAGCACGATCGCGACCGACGCCGGCCCCGCGGCGATGAAAACCCCGAGCGCATACATCATGAGGAGAGCTGTCTCAGTGGTCATTCCCGGGTCCGCATTGTCCGTCCTCAGCCTGATCACGTTGCCGCCGACGATCAGTGCCGCCATGGCGAGCAGCCCCGCCGCCGCGAATGCCCAGGTGAATCCCGCGGACAGCACACCCGCCAGCGTTCCAAACATCGTCACGAGGGGAAAAGTGCGGAACCCCGCGAGCACCGATGCCGAGCGCTCGCGCTGCAAGCCAACGAGCAGGCCCAGGCCGAGCGCGAGGCCGAATTTTTGGAAAAGGAGCGCGGGTTCCATTTACGAGAGCCTATCGCGCCGGTGCAGGGCCGGGCATTACATTTCTTGGCGGAAAACAGCCACGCCGGGCGGATCGAGGCTGGTAATTTTCCGCGTGATAACCATCGTCATGCGCCATGCGTCGGCGCTTTTCCTTTCTGAGTGTGTTCGTCTTTTCCGTGTTCGCGGGGTGCGACAGCAAGCCACCGGTGACCCCGCCGCCCCCTACACCCGCGCCGACTCCGAAGCCCGTGCCGACTCCACCCCCGACCCCGGTTCCGCCACCCAAGCCGACGCCGACGCCCACGCCGTATGTGCCGCAGAAGGAGCTGCTGCTGGGGCGCATTTTCAACGGGGTGAATTTCAAAACGAGTTTTGAGACACTGCCGGGGACGACGGCAACGGCGGACCGGGGAAAGGATGACAGCTACATGGTGGAAGTGTCGGTAAAACTGAAGGTGCCGAAACCGCACCGCAGCCTCCCGGAGCTTGAGCGTCTGAATCCGCAGATCGCGAAGGTGCTCCCCGGTTTGCCGGCGATGCTCGAGAAGGCGGAGGTGTCGCCGGAGTTTGATGAACTCTATCGCCGCAAAGTGGACTCGGTGAAGAGCAGCCTCAGCCGGCTCGATCAGTTTCTGACGCGGCATAATTTCTACGACTGCGAGACCGTCCTGCAACTCGAACACCCGGAGTCGAAGCGGCGAGCTCTGTTGATCCAGGCGGACATGGATGTGGACACGGACGGCTCGGATGGCGACCGGCTGATCGCGGCGGATGGCACCCAGTCGAGGACGTACCAGCCTTTCACGAGCTATTACTGGCCGAAGCGTACGTCAGTGGCGAATCCATGTATCGCGGTGTGGGAGAAAAAAATCGCGGAGCACGAATCGGATGCGAAGGATTCCTCCGCATCGGCGGAGGCCAGGGCGAAAGCCCGCGCGGAGGCGGGGCGGCTGCGGCGGGAAGTGGCCGAGTTGAAAACGAAGAGCTACCTGATGGGTATCGCCGATCCGTTTATCGTGCTGCCGACATCGTTCTTCGGGCGGGGAAAAACCGGCTTCACCCCTTCGATGGGGAATTACTGCGTGGTGATCGTGGACGGTGTGATTTACCCGGCGATCGTCGGCGATGCCGGGCCGATGGGGAAGGTGGGCGAGGCATCGCTGCGGATGTGCAGGCAGGTGCATGAAAAGGCGAACGCGGCCTTCCGGCCAATGAACGACTTGAAGGCGACGTACCTCGTTTTTGTCGGCACGGGCGACAAGCCTTGGGGCCCTCCGGATTACGAACTGTGGCGAAAAAGGTGTGAGGAATATCTGGGGGAGATGGGCGGTTTTGGCGGGGAACTGTTCAAGTGGGAGGACATCACAAAATCCGCTGCCCCGCCGCCACCGCCGCCGCCGCCCCCACCACCGGCGACTCCGCCGACTCCACCAGCGACTCCGCCGGCGACTCCGGCGACTCCGCCAGCGACTCCGCCGCCAACTTCACCGCCAGTGCCAGTGCCGGCCGCCCCGCAGGCGCAGCCAGCGCAGCCTCAGCCACCGGGGAGTCCGAAAGCGACACCATCGCAGTAGCGCGGGTTTTGACATTCACGCGGGTGGCGCACAGCCTCCGGCGAGATGCACTCCTACGCAGCGCTGATGCTGGTCGTGGCGGTCGTGTTTGCGGGGTTTGGCGCGAAGTTCAAGGAGGCATCGCCCGGGCGGAGCGGCTGAGGTTTCCGCACGAGGCGCGCATTTTTCTCTTCTCACCCGGCGCATTGCTTCCTCCACTCACTCCGATGTCGCGCATTGCCCTGCTACCGGAAGTCGTCGCCTGCCAGGTCGCCGCTGGCGAGGTGGTGGAGCGGCCGGCGAGCGCCGTGAAGGAACTTGTGGAGAATTCCCTCGATGCGGGCGCCACGCGCGTGGAGGTGCTCATCCGCAAGGGCGGGCGCGCGATGATCCGCGTGGTGGACGATGGCTGCGGGATGGATCGCGACGACGCGCTGCTCTGCCTCGAGCGCCACGCGACGAGCAAAATCCGCACAGGTGCGGACTTGATGGCGATCCGCACGCTGGGCTTTCGCGGGGAGGCGCTGCCGAGCATCGCGAGTGTGTCGCGGTTCCGACTCGCCACGCGCGAGCACGGTGCGGAGGCGGGCACGGAGGTCGTGGTCAATGGCGGGAGGATCGAGAGTGTGCGCGATTCCGGTGAGGCACCGGGCACGCAGGTGGAGGTGCGTTCGCTGTTTTTCAACCTGCCAGCTCGGCGCAAATTCCTGCGCACGGAAAACACCGAGGCCAGCCACGTGCAGCACGCGCTCCATCTCCAGGCGCTCGGGCATCCGGCGGTCGGGTTTGTCTTTGTGAACGACGAGCGCGTCGTCTGGCAGCTTCCGCCGGGGCAGTCGCTGCGCGAGCGTGTGCGCGATTTGTGCGGCGCGACACTCGCTGGCGAACTGCTGGAGATCCCGGTGACCGAATCCGCGGATGTGCGCGTGCATGGATTCATCGGCAAGGCGGGGGTGAGCCGATCCAGCCGGCAGGAGCAGGTGGTCTTCCTCAACGGTCGCCCGGTCGAGAATCCGACGATCAATTTCGCACTGCGCGAGGGCTATCACACGGCCCTGATGCGGGGGCAGCACCCCGTCACTTTCCTCTTCGTGGAAGTGGACCCCGCCGCCGTGGATGTGAACGTGCATCCCGCGAAGCGCGAGGTGCGCTTCCGCGATCCAGCCGTTGTCCGCGAAGTCCTCGTCGAAACCATCCGCCGCGCGCTGGAATCCGACCGCGCAAAGTGGACGCGCACTTTCGCCGCTCCCGAACCGGAGCCGATGCCGGACATTCCCTCGCTGATCCCGACCGCCGAGCAGGTCGTGCTCCGGCGGGATTGGAGCGAGATCCCCGTCCGTCCGCCGGCACCCGTCGAGCGGGAGACGGCCCCGAGCGCAAGCGCTGCGCCGTTGGGAATCCCGCAAGTTCCCAGTCCGCCAGTGCCGCCGCCATCGCGCGATTTCAAAATCATCGGGATTCTCGGGCGGCTGTACATCCTGATGGAAAATGCCTCGGGTCTCGTGCTCGTGGACCAGCATGCAGCGCACGAGCGGATTCTTTTCGAGGAAATGCAGCGCCGCATGGAAGGGCAGGGAGTCCCTACGCAAAGACTGCTGCTGCCCATCACGCTGGAGGTCGGGCCGAAGGACGCGGACTGGATCACCAACCACCTCGACACCCTGTCGCGCGCGGGGATCGGGCTGGAGCCATTCGGCGGTGGTTCGTTCAAGATTGATGCGCTGCCACAATTCATGCGGGCCGACGACCCGCCGCAGCTTTTGCGCGACATCATTGACGACCTCCGCGAGACATCGGCGCAGACGAGCAAGCTCCGACTCGGCGAAGACATGATCGCGAAAACCGTGTGCCGGCACGCGGTGAAAGCGAACGACGTGCTGCGTGAGCCGGAGTGTGTCCGGCTGGTGCAGGATCTCCTCGCGTGCGATCTTCCCTACTGCTGCCCGCACGGCCGCCCCACGATGATCCAGCTTGGCTACGCCGAACTGGAGAAGAAGTTCGGGCGGAAGGCGTGAAGGCTGCCTTGGGCGCGTGCGCCCGCTTGCGATGAGAGCCGGAGTTTTCGCCGCGCATTTTCCGCATAACGAAAAATCAGCGACCGGATAGACCAGTCGCCATGACTTCCCATCACACCAGAAAGTCCACGTCTCAATTTCCATCCGTCCTGCCGGGATTGGCGGGATTATTTTTTTTCTGCGTCGCCTGCATGGCCGCGGAGTTGACGCCTGCCGTCGTTGCGGACCCGAAGGGGGACGGCCCGGATGGGAAGGGGAACACGGCGGACGACACGTGGCAGTTTTGGTTTCAACTGGTGCGCTCGCCGCAATACCAGCGGCTCGATCTGGCCACGGCCGTGCTGCCGGAGGCACAGCGCAAGGCTGGCATTCGCGATGAGGCTGCGCGTCGTGGAAAACAAAAGGTGCAGGGCCCGATCGGCGCTTTCCTGCCCAATGCCGCCGATACTGAGGGCTGGATATTTCACTCCGACTGGGACGGCCGCTACGAGGGCGCATGGGGGGACAAAAAGGCGAACCAAGTGCTCATGCATCCTTACAATGAGAAGACGGATGGGGCTGCGGTGGCGGTGACATGGAAGGCGCCCGCTGATGGAAAATACCTGGTGACCGGGAAAGTGACCGACCTGCAGGTGGTGAAGACCGGGCATCCGATGATGACAGGCGTCACTTACATCATTGATGTCGTCGAGGCTGGCAATGCCTCGATCACCGCGAGCGGCCCGGCGCTGAAACAGGGAAATGTGGGGGACAACGCAGGGCCGGAATCGGAAGACTTCAAGCTGGAAGGGGTCGTGATGAAGAAGGGCCAGCTCCTGAGGCTGGCGATTGACCCGAACAAGGCGTGGGCGACAGACATGACCAAGGTCGAGTTGAAGATCGTCCCGGCCGGGTAATCATCCGGGTTTGGTGGAGGTCTTGCCGATGGAGTCGCGCCTGCCGGGAATTGAGCGGAGTTGGAAAGTCTTCTGGATGCTGCGCCAGTCGTCCTCAGGTTCACTCGCGTCAGGGTGTTGCTCACGGCACGGATGGCTTCGCCGATGATCCCCGCTTTGTCGTGCTGCAAACTCACTTTCACCGTGCGCTGCCTGCTGTGGCGAAGAAAATCGGCGGGGGTTTACGAGCGCCCGACCTCGTGCGGGTGGCGCTTTTTCCGGCGACGCTTTTACGGGCTGAAGCCCGGGACTACTTTCCGGGCGGCGCGCCGTTCATTTCAGGGTCGCGAGGTATTCCACTACGTCGCGGAGTTCCCGCGGGTTTAGGAGGGCGCCCATCGGCGGCATCATGGAGACCGGCGGCGTGCGCTCGGCGATCGCGGACTTCTCCACTTTTGTCTCCACGCCGTCGGGCGCGCGGATGACTAGGGCGGTGTCGCTCTCGTTCGCGATCATGCCGCTGACGGAACGTCCGTCTTTCAGCGTGAGGACGATCACGCCGAAACCGGGGGGGATGGTCGCGTTCGGTGCGACCAGGGCTTCGAGCAGTTTCTCGCGCGCGAGGCGGGAGCCGATTTTTTCCAGATCCGGGCCGACTTCCGCGCCTTCGCCGCCGATCTTGTGGCACTGGGTGCATTGCGCCGCGAGATGGTCTTGCACGACGGATTTGCCGCGCGTGGCGTCGCCTCCGCTGAGCGCTTCGCGGAAAGGGGCGAGGGCGTCGGCGGCGGGTTTCTTTTCCGCAAATGTGGTGAGCATGGCGGTGAGCGCCGGGGTGCCGGCGGTGCGGGCCGCTTCGAGCACATCGAGCTGCAGCGCGGGCGGGACCTGGCCGGCGGCGAGGCGCTCCATCCATTTCGTGATCATGTCCGCTGCCTCCGGAGTCTTCATCCCGCCGAGAATGGCGAGCACGCTTTGCTGTTCGCGGACGTTTTTGCCTTCGAGCGCCTTGGCCAGGAGCGGGAGGATGTCCGCTCCGGCACCGCCGACGCTGGCGAGAATGCCCAGCGCTTCCGTGCGCAGCCCGGCATCGGCGGAATCGAGCGCGGCCTTGGCGGCATCGCTGAGGCCCGGCCCTTTGACCGCGGCCAGCGCCGCCAGCGCAGCCCGCCGGACTTTCGCGTCCTGCGCGGCGTCGTTGGCGAGCGCGGACAGTTGCGGTCCGGCTTTCGGGTAAAGGACGAGTCTCGCCAGGTCGCAGGCTGCGGCCCGGATCTCGGGCGAAGCGTCCGCGAGATACGCGGTTGAAAACTCGTCGAGCGCCGCGAAAAGCGCGGACTGCGTGCCGGGTTCGAGCGGACGGTAGCGACCCTCCACGCGGTCGAGCGGGGCGGGACTCAGCCAGGTGCCTAGCGTCGCCAGCGCCTCCACGCGCAAGGCGGCGTCTTGCTGCCCGTTCGCGGCAAAGGCGGCGAGGCGTTTTGCGCCGACGCTCCCGCCGGTCCGGAGGTTGGCGGAGATGGCGCGGCGCACGGCCACGGGATCGTTCCCCGGCGCGCGTTCCAGCAGCGCGGCGAGCGCGGGTAGCGCGGCGGGAATTGAGTAATCATCGTGGATCGCGCGCGCGGCTTCGGCCACCACGCGGGGCGAAGTGTCGGCGAGGAACTGCGCGGCACCGGCATGCGCGAGGCGGCGCAACGCGACCACCGCCGCGAGCCGCACCTCCTCGTTGGGCGACGCCGCGAGCGCGGTCAGCGGCTGCGCGTCCGCGGCACACACGCCGGCCAGCGCGCTGAAGCCGGCATGACGCAGAAACACATCGGCCCCGTCGTTTTTCTCCAGCAGCGCCACGATGGCGGCCACCTCCGACGGTGCGCCCACCTTGGCCAGCGCGAGGCCGGCATGAAAGCGCACGCGCGCCGAGTCGTCGGCGAGCAGCTTCGCGATGCCCTTCGCCGCGGTTTTGAAACCCGCATCGCCCACCACCTTCGCCGTCTGCGCCCGCACCTCCGCGTCCGCGTCCGCGAGCAACGCCGCGAGCGGAGCAGCCGCGTCCGGTTTCTTCCGCGCGAGTTGACCCACGCCCCAGATTCCATGCACGCGCGCCAGAGGCGACTTGCCGATCTTCGCCGCCGCGAGCAGCGCCGCGCTGTCCCCGCGTTTCACGAGTTCGAATTGCGCCCCGAGCCGCACGCGCTGATCCGCGTGGCCGAGCAGCCCGCCCAGCGCCGCGGCATCGCGTTTCGCCATCCCCTCGCGGAGCAGCGCCTGCGTTTCCGCGCGCAGCGGATCGGGCTCGGCGACATCGAGCTTCCAGATTTTCCCCTTGTTGTGCGGGTTCCAGACCGCGTGATTCCAATCGGCCACAAAGAGCGCGCCATCGGGGCCCCAGGCCAGGCCCGTCATCATCGGCCCGCCAAAGACGCGGCGCTCCTCCACCATCTTGAAAGCCGCGCCCGCCGGCTCCGTGCGGAAGGCAGTGATCTTTCGTCCGGGAAAGTGCGTGAGGAAAAAATGCTGCCGGTATTTCGTCCCGAGCGCCGTGCCGGGATTGTAGGTGAAGCCGCACGGGCCGTCGGAGTAATTGGCCAGCGGCGGCGTGAGGTAGGCGGCCTGCCCCTTCCACGCCGGGACCGCGAGTTTCTCCGCCATCCACGGATTGTAGTCGCCCTTGCGATACTGCCAGTTGCAGCGCCAGCCGCTGTCGCTCTGCTCGGTGATATAGACAAAGCGCTCCCGCTCGCCGCGGAAATCGCCGTCGTTGTCCACGGAGAAAAGGTTCCCCCATTCGTCAAAAGCCAGCTCCTGCGGATTGCGCAGGCCGCGGGCGAAAATCTCGAAGCCCGTGCCATCGGGCTCGCAACGCACCACCGCGCCTTCACTCGCTGCCTTGACGCGACCGCCCTCCGGCCGGGCGACATTCAATCCCTTGTCGCCGATGCTCCAGTAGATGCGCCCGTCGGGCCCCACGGTCAGCCCGTGCATGTCGTGCCCCGAATACGCCACCTTCACGCCGAAGCCGGTCAGCCATTCCTCGCGCTTCGCATCCACCGCGCCCGGCGTCCGGGCGTCGCTGAATTTCCACACGCTCGGAATCGCGGTGAGATACACGTTTCCATCGAACCACAGCACCCCTCCCGCCACGCCGGTCATCGTGCTGTTCAAACCGTCCGCAAACACCGTGCGCGTGTCCGCCTTTCCCGTGCCGGCCCGGTCCTCGATGCGGAGGACGAGTTCCGACTCCACACCCAGATCGCGCAGATCGGAGACGCCATCCCGGTTGCGATCCGGCAGCCACTTTCGATTCGCCGCGCTGCGTGCGGGGGTCATCTCCTCCTCATAGAATTTCCGCCGCTCCTCCACCGTCTCGAACGACAGCGTCTTCGTCACCCAGTCCGCGTGCGCGCGGATGTCCAGCTCGCTCTGCTTCCGCCGGGCGGTCTGCGTGACGTAAACGCGCCCTTGGTGGTCCAGCGTGAGCGCCACCGGGCTGCCCAGCAGCGTGTCGCCGGCCCATTCCGTGCCCACCAGTTCACCGCCCGGCGTCGGTGCCGCCTTGGCATTCGCCGGCGCTTCCGCGGCGCGGCCAGGCAGCGTCTGGAGGAGGAACAAGGCCGCCGCCAGCAGGAGCAGTGATTTCATGGGTGTTCCAACTCGGTCATGCACATGATCGTTAGCCAAAATACGGCGACGGGATGGAAAACGGTGCAAGCCGGTCTCCTTCTCTTTCCGTCCCGATGCGGGTGTGATTGAAAGCGAGGCCATGACTTGTGGGGTGAAATGCGACGTTGTGCAAAGCGGGCAGTACGGAGTGTCCCGGAGGGACAACAGAGATTAGCCGGTGGCGTCAGCCACCGGACACCAACGTAATCGAATCCGCCCCGGCAGGGGCGGCGGAAAACGCGATTTGAGCGTCGATCTGCCGCCCCTGCCGGGGCGGATGCGCTGTGCGTGCGGTTCCGGTGGCTTACGCCACGGGCTAATTTCTTTTGTCCCTCCGGGACACTTGGGGTGAGCACACGCCTACTCTGCATCCGCCGCGCGGCCGCCGAGGATTTTGTCGATCATCGGGTAGGCCAGCTTGCCGTGCCACTCGTGCTGGCCGGGAAATACATCCTGCTGAATCGCGGCTTCGGCCCCGAAGACTTTGTAGCCGGCCAGGAGCCGGGCGTAGGCCAGCTTGCTGTGGGCAACGGGAATATAGATGTCGCGCTCGGCATTCTCGAACAACACGGGGCGCGGGGCGATGAGGAGGTTGATTTCGCTGCCGTCGGCCAGCTCCAGCAGGCCCGGCAGTTTCCAGCAAGGGCAGTTGCCCACGGACAGAATTCCTTCGTTCGAGCACATCCATCCGCTGACCACAGCGGTCTTCATGCGCTCGTCGCTGGCGGCGAGCAACATTGCCCACGCGCCGCCCATGGAGAGCCCGGCCACGCCCATCTTCGCCGCGTCCACCTCGGGCCGCGCTTGGAGAACCTCAACGGCGCGGATCAGATCCCACAGCATCATCGCCGAATACTTGCGGTGCCCCAAGGTCGGGGCGAAGACCACGTAACCCCCGCGGGCAAAGCGATCGGCAAAGCCATGATAAATGCCCTTCGCGTCGAAGGCATGCTTCGCGGAACCGCCGTGGCCGTGCAGACAGATCATGCCCGGCAGCGGCCCCGGCTTTTTGGGCACGGCCAGCAGCCCCGCGATCCGTTTGGCCGTCTTGTTGTTGGCCTGAAACGACACGGTCGAGAGCGTATAGGTTCCCTTGTCCTCCGCCACGCCGACTTCCACAGCCAGCGGCACTTCTTCCAGCGTGGAGCGAGGTTCCTGGCTCTGGACTGCTTCCAGCAGTTTCGCGCGGACTTGCTTCTGCCATGCCTGAGCCTCGTCCTTGGTGGTGGCCGCGAAGGGCATCTCGAACTTCGTGGGCGCAGGCTCGGCAGCCATGACGGCCGAACCGACTCCCGCGCACAGAAGCACTGCCGCGAAGGTCAGGATAAAGGACAACGCCGGACGATGACTCGTTATCATTTGTGGGTGTTCCAGATCGACTTCATCTCGTGAGCTTCAAACTGCACGAGTTTGGCTTCGCCGCCGGTGGCCGTGAGCGAGAGCGTGGGTGCGTCCACTTTCTTGCCGGGGCCGGCTCCGGAGATAAAGACGCGCCCAGCATTTCCGGAGATCTCCATGATCGCGCGGTCCACCAGAACCTGAACCGAGATCTTGCCGTCAACCGGCTTCATCGCGGCTCCGTTCAGATTGCCGGCTTTCACGTCGTACTTCACGCTGCGGCCCGGCACTTTCAGTTCGATGCTCTCGGCGGTTCCCACTTCGACGGTGAGACGGATGTCGAGCAGGTCGCTGCCCACGGGCAAGTCCAGCGGCTTGGCCGCTTCCAATTTCTGCGCTTCCGCTTTGTTGGTTTTCACGCGCAATTTTTCCATCTCCTGGATGGGTTCGCAAAACATGCGGATGCCTTCCTCGGTCTTCCGGAGCGTGAGGACGGTGGGAATGCTGAAGTGCTGGTTGTAGGGTCCGGGCGCGCCGACCTTGTTCCAGCCGATCTGAATCCTGCGTCCATCGGGTGAGTTGTCGAAGGTTTGGGAGGCATAGTAAGGGCCGTAGTGGACTTGATGCTTGCCCTGGTGCTCGGGGGTGAATGTCCGGCCGTCAAACTGGCCGACGGCATACTTCGAGTCGGCCGCAAAGACGACCCAGCGGGTGTTCTTCGCATCGCCATCGACGGGCAGTTGAAAGAGGTCGGTGCACTCATAATAACCGGTCAGATGGCTCTGCTCGGTCCAGTCCTTGAGGTTGGTCGAGGTGTAAAACGCGGCGTTCTTCTTGTGCTCCGGATGTTCGTCATAGACCGCCATCACCCAATGACCGCCGAGCGCCTTCGCCTTGTCGTCGAGTGGCTTGTCGTCCTTGCCGTAGGCATACCAGCTTACCTTCGGGTCGCGGCCCTTGTGTTTCAGGACAGGGTTCTGGTCGTAAAACGTGACGGTGTCTCCGTTGTCCGTGCTGTAGGCAATCGCCTCGCCGGTGCCGGTGTCGGTCAGGAAAATAACCATCGCATTCTCACCCCAGCCGCCGGTGTTCTTCTTGTCGATTGTGGCGCTGCCGGAGAAGGCGTCGCCCTTGCACATGGTCTTGGGAAACAATTTGTCCGGATGCTGCTCCCAATGCAGCAGGTCTTTGCTCGTCGCGTGGCCCCAGGTCATGTTGCCCCAGGGCAGACCCACCGGGTTGTGCTGAAAGAAAAGGTGCCACTTGCCCTGATGATAGACCATGCCGTTCGGGTCGTTGTTCCATCCGACCTTCTGGGTGAAGTGAAACTGCGGACGGTGAGGCTCGCGGTAGAAGTTCTCCTCGCCGGGAATGGTGTCGGACTGCTTGATCAGGGCGAAGCCCTCCTCGGTGGCTGTCGCCTCGACCATGGCTTTTTTGCCCTTCTCGTTGCCGATGGTGAAGAAGGCATACCAATGTGCCTCCGCCGCGCTGGCCGCGAGAGTCAGTCCGTACTGGCGAACCACTTTGCCGTCGATGGAGACCTTGATCGTCGAGCGCTCGCCCCCGTTCCGAATGGGCATGATGAGATATTTGTTCGCGACCGTGAATTCCTTCTGCTGGATCTTCGGGCCGCCCGCCTGGGCGTCGGCCAGGGTCGGGATCGGCAGGACGGCATCTTTGCGTTGCGGCCGGACGTTGCTGGTCGCATCGGCAAAGGCATACCAATGAGTCGTTGCGGCATAGTTGAGGGTGGTTGGCTTCCAGGACATGAGTTCGATGTCGAATTGGAGGGATTTGCCAAAAGGAATTCCGTCGAGCTGGCGCGTTCGACTCATGATGTTCCAGCCCTGGGTCTTTTTGTCATCGACGCGCACATGATTGGCGAACGGGGTCTGGACGATGCCCTGCGGCGCGAATGAGAAACCGTAGTAATCCTCGGTGCCCGTGCCGATGTGGGAAGGGAACGATTCGCCGTCCACCCAGATCTTTTCATCGCCTTCGCCATACCAGGTGGGTGAGGAGTTGAAGAGCGCCAGCGAGTCGCCGGCATAGACGCCACGTCCGCCGATGCGGATGTAGTTCCAATCGGTGACCGGCGGGGTTTTGAGTCCCACCTCGTTGCGCCAGGCCGAGTGGAAATACATGGAGCGATCGTCCCAGTTCCACGGCGAGGTGGTGGCCTCCAGCGTCGCCTTCACCGGTTGCGCGCCGAGGTTTTCCAGGGTCACGCGCGCAGACTTGGAATACGGCATGACCCAACGGCAGCGCATCGCGCCTTCCGCGCTAACGCTGCGATACCAACTTTTCAAGGCATTGATACCGACTCCCGTGCCGAAGAAGTCGGTGGCCGGGACCCATGCGGTCGTTTTGTCATCGAAGGTGAGTTTCACGATGACGCTGCGCAACGCGCGTTCCCGGACTTTGGGATCGGCGGTTTCCAGCCGCAGTTCGAGGGCGCGCACCGCACCCGGTCCGCCGGGCAGGTCGAGCGACGCCTCGGTTCCTGCGGCGATTTCCTTTTTCAGCGACGCGACCTTGCCGCCGGCAAAGGGCAGGGGAGCTTCCAACTCGCGATTCACCCGTTCGATCAGCGCCTTGGACGCCTCGACTTGCGGCAAGGCGAAGGTCTGCACTGCGGTGCCCGCCGCATACGTGCGGTAGTTGATCTGGTAGAAGCGCCAACCCTTCCCCTTCTCCTCCCAAGTGACTTTGCAGTGCTTGGCGTATGGAATGGGAAAATAGAGATTATTCCCACCCTTGGCCTGGGTGTAACTTGGGTGCGCCTGGAGGAGCGGTGCCCCGACTTTCAGATTCCCATCCAGCAGGTCAAACGAGTTGAAGGTCACCGCGGGTGCCGTTGCGCCATCGAGATAGATGCGCAGGACGCCAGTCTTGCTCTCCCCCGTGAGCCAGAAACGCACCATCGCCCCCGGCCCGGCGGCATCCATCATCACGCGCTCCTTGCGGCCCTCGTTTTCCTCGTCGCGGATGAACTGGTTGTTGTCCTTGTTGGAAAACCAACCGGGTTTGTCCGGCGCAACTTTGGTCCGGTCGTAACTGCTGGCCTGCTTGCAGGTGAATTCCGGCTGCGGCCAGCGGGCGATGGACTCGACGTCCAGCATTTCCTGCAACAAGGAGTCGAGAGTGATGGGAGCCGCGGTGCTGACCGTCAGCGAAGCGAGCAGGAAGGCGGCGAGGATGGATGCGATGAGTTTATTCATGGGTCGAAAGGAGATCAGGGAGCATGGGTTTGGGTGACAAAAGATTTACGGGCTCTTCGCCGCCTCGCCTGCAGGGGCCGCTTTTGGGGCGACGAGCGCGGCCCGGTCCACCTGGACGATGGAGATTTTCTCGCAGTAATCTCGCACCCCGTTTTCGTACACGCAGAGGATTTCGCCCTCCTTGTTGATGACCATGCCAGAATAGCCGGACAGACCCGCGTTGAGCATCAGGCTGTGAGGCCAGGTGGCCCCTTCGTCTCCGCTCAGGCGCAGGGTCAGGTTACGCCGGCTTCCGAGACTGAAGTCGCCCGGTTGGGAAACGGCCGGGTTCAGGAACAGGATTTCCTTTTCGTTCAGCCGGAGGATGCTCGCCTGACAGGATGGACAGGGCAGATTTTTGTCCACCACCGGCTTCGACCATGTGAGGCCGCCATCCGAACTGGTGGCGGTCACCCGATGACCGAGGCCGTAGGCTCCGTCGGGCCCGCCCGCCCTCATGTTCATCATCAAAGAGCCGTCGTTCTTTTCGATCACGGTGGGTTCGTCCATGCGAAAATCAGTCGTCGGTGGGATCAGACCGCCCGCCTGCCAGGTCGTTCCGGCATCGTCTGAGTAGATGATGCTGTCTCTGCCAGCTGGCTTTCCGTCCCCCGCCTTGCTCACGCGGCAAGGAACGACCAGCCGCCCCTTGCTCGTGTGAATCCCGTTGGCGGGTCCCACGGCAATTCCGACCGGTGAGCCGCCGAAGCCTTTGAGAAAGTTCTTGTCCGAGTAAGCCTTGTTCGTTGGAACGTCCGAGATGACGACCTTGGGCGACCACGTCATCCCGTCATCGGTGCTCTTGGTGTAATAAAGCCCGTCCCAGCCGTTGGGTGACCGACCGACCGTAAAGAGCAGATGCACCGTCCTGCCATCCCGCTCGACGATGGCCACGGGATTCCCCGCGACGATCGGCGCCTTGTCGCCTTCCTCGTGGATGACCACGTTTTTCGACCAGGTCTTTCCGCCATCCGCGCTGCGCCTCATGATCAAATCAATGTCTCCCGAGTCTGCCCGGCTGTTTTTCCGGCCTTCGACAAACAGCAGGAGCGATCCTTTGCCTGTCATCACCATGACCGGAATACGGTAGGTGTGATAGCCCTCCTGCCTGCCCATGAAAGCGTCCACGCGGAAATCTACGCCCGGCTCCTTCGCCTGAGTGAAGGAGGATAAACTGGACCACATCAGTCCGGCGGCAACGATGGTGGAAAGCAGTTTCAAGGCGGAAAGTATTTTTGGTGGGAGTGGGCGTGTTCGTGTTGGTTGATGCTGTGAGTTGAAAATCCATGGTCACGCAAGGCGCCGCCCGGACGGGCTGCAGCGGTGAATGATTGGAATTGCGGGCGGCGACCCTACGAGCCCTCCCGCCCTTCGCAATTAAATTGCGCGCTCCTTGTCCGCGGCGCGTTGCTGCTTCCCGATGTTTTTCCGGGCGGTTTCGGCCTCTGCTCATTTCTTAACGGGACGGAAGACTCGACAATGTCCCACCCGCCAAAGTACCACCCGGCCCTTGCCGCATTTCGAAAAAAGCAAATCATGAAAACGATCAAAAAGTTCACCACTCAATCCCTCGTCGCCTGCGCGCTTGGCTGGTCGCTGCCCGCCAATGCCATTGATGCGGAGCCGGCGATCAAGTCCGGTGACTTCGCCGGATTTTTCAGCAGTGCCACGGCCTTCCTCAAGGCGAAGGCGGCGGGCAGGACAGACGCGGCGGCGCTCGACGCGACGCTCAAGGATCCGGCATTTGCCAACACCCTCGACCAGTGGCAGCTCGTTGCAAAAATTGGCGCGGACAAGCTGGGGGCATTTGCCACGGCCGATCCGGCCAACCGTGCTTTCCTGGGCTGGCTGCTGGGCAGCACCGAGGCGATGGATCAGTACCTCGAGGCCCATGTGCCGGTCCACCTGGCGGCCCGCGAGAAGAACGACTACAAGATTTCCCCCGGCCCGCTCGAAATGTGGAAGAAGATCATCGCGGCTGATCCGGACGCGAAGACTGGCATCCCGATGAAAATCGCCATCGCCACGGCGATCCGCCCGCCCGGTACCGGCGCGCCCGGCGCAGGCCAGCAGAAGACGCCGAGCGACCCGCTTGTGCGCTACAAGTATTACAAGGATGCGCATAAAAACCGGGAGCTGTTCCCGAGTTTCGACAAGCTGACCGCCTGGGACATGCAGTACGTGGTTTCGTCGGGCGCGTCCGAGGCGGATCTCACATGGGGGAGGCAGATGATCAACACGTGGCGCCCCGACCTGAGGATCAACGAACTTGTGGTCAACTCGACCAGCGAAGTGTGGCGCAGGAACTCGCCGATTGATTTCGCGAACACCTACAAGAACGTGCTCACCGGCGGCGGAAAATGCGGCCCGCGTTCCTCGTGGAGCGTGTTCATCTGCCAGGCGTTCGGCGTGCCGGCCATCGGCGTGGGTCAGCCGGCGCACGCGTGCGTGGCTTACAAGACGGTGAACCCCATGACCGAGCCGCAGCCGGGCTACGCCTGGAAGGTCGGCTATGGCCGCGGCTGGCCTTTCTCGAAGCTCGAAAACATGGGCGGCGTGGACTTCATCGCGGGCGTGCAGGAGCGCGAGCATCGGGCGGCGTTCTCCAAAGTGGAGCGTCTCCGCTGGCTTGCGGCGGCGGTTGGCGGCAGCGAGCAGGCGGCGCTGATGGATCTCGCCCACAAGATTCAGGCATCTGTGAAGGACGCGAAAGCGGACCTCACCGCATCGGCCAAGGCGGACGAGGCGGAGAAGGAGCTGATCCCCGGCGCGGCGGCTGCGCCGGTCGCCGCGGCGACAAAAGGGCCAGCCGGCATTTCCGCCAGCGGATCCAGCATCGAGGCGTCCGCCTTTTCCAGCATGCAGGCGGTGCGTGTGCTGAACTGCTTCACCGGCGGCAAGCAGGTGAATTTCGACAAGAGCGTGCCCACGAGCTGGATCGAATACACCGTGGATGCGCCGGCTGCGGGGACTTACATTTTGCAACTGAAAGCGGCGACGCCCAACGACGGCCAGTTCTTCGATGTCATCGCCGGCACGGACGCCCCGGTGAATCTGCAGATCCCGAACACACGCGGACTCTGGGGGATGACCCCCGCGGTGGAGATCAAGCTGCAAAAGGGGCCGCAGAAATTGAAAATCTCATCGCCCCCGCAGCGCGGAGTCGCCGTGCGGCATTTGGAGATCAAGGCGAAAGGCTGATCGCGCATGCGCCACACCATCCGCCTTGCGACCTGGCTGTTCCCGGCCATCGCGCTTCTCGCACCGCTCGCGGGCCAGAGTGCCGGGACGGCAGCCAGGCCCAATATCATCCTCTGCATGACGGATGACCAGGGCTGGGGAGACACCAGCTACAACGGGCTCAAGAAAATCCAGACGCCAAACCTCGACGCCATGGCCGCCGCGGGCGCGCGCTTCGACCGTTTCTATGCCGCGCACCCGAGCTGCTCGCCGACGCGGGCCAGCGTGATGACCGGCCGCCATCCATTCCGCTGCGGGGTCTTCTGGCCCGGCATGGCGCTGCGCAAACAGGAGATGACCATTGCACAGGCCGTGAAGACCGCCGGTTACACCACCGGGCATTTTGGCAAGTGGCACCTCAGCGGCGGCAAGCCCGGCAAAGGCCGGCCCCTTCCCATTGATGATCCGCTTCATCCCGGCAATTTCGGTTTTGACCATTGGTTCTCGGTCTCCAACTACTTCGAGACCGACTGGACCTTCAGCCGCAAGGGGGAGCTGGTGAATGTTTCCGGCGACGGCTCGGACGCCATCGTCGCAGAGGCGCTGACATTCATCGAAAAAAGCGCGAAACAGGAGAAGCCCTTCCTCGCCGTGGTTTGGTTCGGCAGCCCGCACATCCCGCTCGCGCCGAAGCCCGAGGATCTCAGCGCGGCAGGCGGCTCGCCTTTCTACGGCGAAATCATCGGCGTGGATCGCAGCATGGGCACCCTCCGCGCCGGCCTCCGCAAACTCGGCATCGCCGACAACACCATGCTTTGGTTCAACAGCGACAACGGCGCATGGATGGAAAAGAAATCCGGCCCGGATGCGTTCGGTTCCAACGCCGCGCTCCGCGGCCACAAGGGCCAGTTGTGGGAGGGTGGCATCCGCGTGCCCGGCCTCCTCGAATGGCCCGCCCGCATCAAGACGCCCTTCACCACCAGCGTGCCCGTCTGCACCAGCGACATCTATCCGACCATCGCGGAAATCCTGAAACTCGACGTGCCTGGCAAGACGCAGCCGCTCGACGGCATCAGCATCCTCCCCCTGCTCGACGGACAGATGAAGCAACGCCCCAAGCCCATCGGTTTCTGGCATCCCGGCAGGATGGGCCTCGAGGACGGCCCGGTGGTTTGGAACGACAACCAGTACAAGCTCCACAAACTCGGCCCGGAGAAATACGAGCTGTACGATCTCATCGCCGACCTCGCGGAAAAGAACAACCTCGCCGCCACACAGCCGGAGATCGTCGCCCGCATGAAAGCCGGGATGGAAGCATGGCAGGAGTCCGTCCGGCAGAGCAACAAAGGCGGGGACTATCCGGAGAAGAAAGTGATCGAGCCGGAGAAGGCGCCGGCCAACTAGTATTACTCCGTTAAGTTAATGATTGCTATTCCGCCGCGGGAGTGTAGGTCTTGCCGGCATGAAATGGTCTGGGTCGCTTTTTCAACGCAGCGCAAAGCATTTGACCGGTTTTCTGACGCCGGTGGTGGCCGAACTCGGCCGCAGC
>CAMAUI010000052.1 GCA_945861385.1 Prosthecobacter debontii | reverse complement strand
TGTGGGATAGCCCCACGCCCTCAACGTCCATCCCGCCAGAAACCCACGCGCAAATCCCAAATCTCATTCCGCCAATCCTCGCCCCACAACCCAGCAAACATCAGCCTTTCCAGCCGCGAGATCGCGGCTATGGGATGGCTGTGAAAAAGAATCGCTTGCTCTCATCCCGCCCCGCACGAACCATCCGGCAGAAATTTTCACGGCACTGTGAAACAGACACTCCTTTTTGGCCCAGGTTTCCTTCGAGCAATGATGGACTGATCCCAACGCGCGGCGGTAACCGCGCCCCTCTTGGCAGCTTGTATTTTTCCAACCTTCATCATGCACACGATCCCATCCATCATTGATCCCGAACACGTTGATCCCCCTGTGGAAAACCGTGCCGGGCTGGACGAGCACCGCAGGCTCCGGCGTGACGAGTTTTGGCGGGTGATCCCGGCCTACGCGGAGGTTTCGGCAGCGGAGTTTGGCGATCACAAGTGGCAGCAGCGCCACACGGTCAGCAATGTGCATCAGCTCCGGGCGACAGTGGGGGGAATCGCACGGGAGGAATTTTTCAAGGACATCGAGGACGGAATTTCCAGTGCGCCCATGGCGCTTCGCATCTCGCCCTACCTGCTCTCGCTCATTGACTGGGAGAATCCCGCCGCCGATCCCATCCGCGCACAATTTCTCCCCCTGCGTTCGGGACAGCAGCCGGATCATCCGATGCTGCGATACGACTCGCTCAATGAGCGCGAGGACTCGCCGGTGCCGGGATTGACGCACCGGTATCCCGACAAGGCGCTGTTCCTTCCGCAGCCGAGCTGCCCGGTTTACTGCCGTTTCTGCACACGGAGCTACGCGGTCGGGAATGACACGGAGATGATTGAAAAGATGAAGCTGGGCGCGAGCGCCGGGCGCTGGGACGAGGCGTTTCGCTACATCGAAAGCCAGCCGCAACTCGAGGACATCGTGATTTCCGGCGGCGACACTTACAATTTGAAGGCCGGGCACATCGAGGCCATCGGGCGGCGGTTGCTCGGGATGCCGAACATCCGGAGAATCCGCTATGCGACGAAGGGTCTTTGCGTCCTCCCGCAGAAAATCGCGACCGATCCGGCCTGGACTGATGCGCTGACGCGGGTCGTCGAGCTTGGGCGCAAGCTGCACAAGGACGTGGTCGTGCATACGCATTTCAATCATCCCAATGAGATCACGGGGGCCACGGAGGATGCGCTTGGGATTTTTACGGAACGGGGAATCCACGTCCGCTGCCAGACGGTGCTGCAGCGCGGGGTGAACGACTCGGCGGAGGTGATGTCACTGCTCGTCCGCAGGCTCAGCTACATCAACGTGCATCCGTACTACGTGTATGTGCATGACATGGTGCCGGGGGTCGAGGACCTGCGCACACCGCTGCATGCGGCCCAGTCGCTCGAGCGGCACGTGCGCGGCGTGACAGCGGGTTTCAACACGCCGTTCTTTGTGCTCGATGCGCCGGGAGGTGGAGGCAAGCGGGATGTCCACTCGCCAGACTGGTATAACCGGGCGACTGGCGTGAGCGTTTTCACGGCACCGGGTGTGAAAGCAGGAAGGAAATTCCTGTTTTTCGATCCCATTCAGTCGCTTGGGGAAGAGGCAAGGTGGCGATGGTCGCAACCTTTGGAACGCCGGGCGATGATTGACGAGGCGCTCAATGCGTGAGCGGGCGCACGGGTATCCGCACGCGGATGGTTGTTCCACTGCCGTACGCACTTTCGGCGGAGACGCTGCCGCCGTGCGCCTGTGCGATGTGCTTGACGATACTGAGCCCCAGGCCCGTGCCGCCAAACTCCCGGCTGCGGGCTTTGTCGGCACGGTAGAACCGCTCGAAGATGTGGGGCAGGTCCGCCGAGAGAATGCCCTGGCCAGTATCACTGACCCATAGCTCCACCATGTCTCCGTGCCGTGCCGCGCCGAGCGTGATCTCACCACCGGCAGGCGTGTATTTCAGCCCGTTGTCGAGGAGGTTGGTGCAGACTTGTTCGAGCCGCATCCGGTCAGCGTGGATCACCGGGAGGTCACCCACGAGATCCAGCCGCATCGTGACGCCGCGTACGTCCATGCGATTCGCCCAGTCGCGGCGGAGTTCCTGAAAGAATTCGCCGACATCGAGCGGGGCGATCTCGAGTTCATCGGTGCGCGCTTCGAGACGTGCGAGGACAAGCAGGTCCTCGACGAGGGCGTTGAGGCGCGCGGAGTGTTTTGCGAGAATTGCGAAGACCCCGGACTGCTCGCTCCGGGACATTTCAGGCGAGTCCTGAAGAGTCTCGACGTAGCCTTGGAAGATCGCCAGCGGTGTGCGGAGTTCGTGCGAGACGTTCGCCACGAATTCGCGCCGCACTTTTTCAAGGCTGGTCAGCCGGGTCACGTCGCGAAACATCACGAGTGCCCCGAGGTCGCCGGCAGCGTCCCGCATCGGTGCGACGCGGGTTGCGAGCACGAGGGGAGGGCGTCCCCCCGCTTCGATTTCGTGCTCCTGCGAGGTCCCGCTCCGCAGTGCTTCCGCGATCATCGCATCCACTTCCGGTTCCCGCAGGGCATCGAGGACGGGAATCCCCAGGACATCCGCCGGCACGGGGAAAAGCCTGCGCGCGGCGGGGTTCATCAGCCGCACGGTACGCCGACTGTCCGACACGAGGACTCCCTCTTGCATGGAGGAAAGGATGATTTCGAGATTCGCCTCCGCCAGTTGCCGCAGCCGCTGCAAATCCTCGAGCCCGGCCCGTACTGCCGCCATGCTTGCAGCGATTTCCGGCAGGCTTCCATGTCGGGATGAACCCGTCACATCGCGTGCGTGGGCGAGTTCAGCGAGAACGGCCTTCACTTCCTCCAGCGCATGTCGGGACCGCCGCTCGCGCAAGATCCATAGCGCCGCGGTCGCGAAGAAAAGTATGCCGAAAAACCATGCCATGCGCGGGCCAGCGTATCTTGCTGCAACGGGTTCTGCCCGGAAAAAAATCTACCCCAAATCAATCATCCGATACCCGAAGCCCCGGATCGTCTCGATGCAGTCGGCTACTTTCCCGAGCTTCTCGCGGAGTCGGCGGACGTGCGTGTCCACGGTCCGCGTATCAATCACGCTTTCATATCCCCAAACGTCGTTGAGCAAAACATCGCGGCTCTGCACGCGGCCCCGGCGCTCCATGAGCGTCGCGAGTAGCTTGAATTCCGTGGCGGTCAGTTCGACCGCGCGGTTGCGCACTTTGACCTCGTGGCGGATGCGGTCTATGACGATTTCCCCCTGCTTCAGCACTTCGGCAGTCTCGGGCTTTGCATTTGAGCGGCGCAGTACGCTCTGCACGCGCAGCACCAGTTCGCGCGGGCTGAACGGCTTGGTGATGTAATCGTCGGCGCCGAGTTCAAAGCCAAGAATCCGATCCACCTCGTCGGCCTTTGCCGTGAGCATGACGATCGGGATCGCCTTCGTGGACGGCTCCATCTTGAGGGCCTTGCAAACATCGAGGCCGCTCATGCCGGGGAGCATTAAGTCGAGCACGATGAGAGCCGGCAGTTCAGTGCGCGCCAGTTCGAGGGCACCCGCGCCGTCTGCCGCGCGCAGTGGAGTGAAGCCCGCCGCCTTGAGGGCGTTGCATACCAGGGTCAAAACATCCGGCTCGTCGTCAGCTACGAGGACTTTTTTCGTTGCAGTCTTGGTCATGAAATCGGCGGCACTGTGACTTCACCCGATGGCAGTGCAAGGTGCGTGTTGTCACATTCCCGTGTACCATTCCGTAACCTGACCGTAAAATTGGGGACAGCCGCTCAATCGCGGGGGATTGCGCGCAGACCGGTCTCGATTTCGCGCAGAAGCCGCTCGCCATTCTGCGGCAGTGCCCGGCGGCTGCGCAGCCCGACCAGCAACTGGCGGCCCTCTTCGTACGCTTTGCGGGCCTCGGCGCCCGAGGCCAGGTTCATCGCGAGATGCGCTACGCGCCTTTGCAGCGTGGCGAGCTGGATGGTTCCCTCGGGTTCGCCCTTGCTCTGCTCAACAATCTGCCGGGCGGGTATGATCGCCTGCCGGAACATTTCCATTGCCTCCTCACTGTTCCCTGCGTCGAGTTTGCTCTCAGCCAGTCCATGTAGCCGGTCGCGTTTTGCGGAAAGGATCGCGATTTCCCGCTGTTCGCGTTCCACGGGATCCAGGCTTGCCGTGATGCTCGTCACACCACCTTGACGCTCTCCCGGCTTCGGGGCGGGTCGCGCCGGCGCAACCGGAGGAGGTGGCGCAATCTCCGGCAGCGGATCGGCGGCCATGGTCACCACGGTGATGAGAGGTGAGTCCAGTGCGGGAGCCGGCTCAGGTGCCGCCGCGGGAACGCGAAAAACTGGCCTGCTGGAATGGGTGGATTCGGCAACCGGGGCAAACCCGAGGAAACCGAGTGCTGCGATGACGCCGATCCCGCAGAAGGCGAGCGGCCATTTCGAGCTGCGTGATGCAGCTTCCTCGCGGGGGAGAGTCATCCTTGGAACAGGCACCACCGCTGAGATCTGCGCGGAGACCGCCGTGCTCGGAGCGGGCAGATCTTTCGCGTTCGTAGTCGGCCGGCTCACGATTCCGAGGCTGGAAAACTCCGCCTGTGAAACCTCGAGGATCGCAGCGAGAATTTGCATCCGCACTTCCGCGAGGCTCGAAACGCCAAGGCGCGCATCCACCACGACAGGCTCCTCCAGCCCGGCAGTCTGCAGGCGATTTCCCTCGAACCGCCACACGAGCCACTTTGGCAGCCAGGCGCGGTCTGCTTCACTGCCGGATTTTGCGGCCGGCGAGGCGGGTTCACCGTTGACCACCAGCGCGATGATTCGCTGCTCGCCGCCCGCCGCCTTGAACAGCCGCATGTGCTCGCCGATGAGCGGGTCGCGGCCGGAGCTTGGGGAAATGACGAGGATCAGATGCTGCGCGTTCTGGATGAGTGCCGAGAGTTCAGCCGGGGAGTGTGCATCCGAGGGATCCGGCACGACCGAGATCCGCTCGGGGTAGGGCATGCCATCGCGACTTGGCCGGCCCAGAAGCGAGCGCGGGAAGCGTTCACCATCGAACTCACGGTAGAGCCAGTCGCCCCACGCGACGTCATCGCCCGCGAAGCTCACAGCCACCCAGTCGCGCACGACTGCCGGCCCGGGCGCTTCGCACGCGGTTTGGCTGGCGGCTGAAACTAAGGACTGCATCCGTTGCTGACAGAGCAAATCCAAGGCCAGCAGGGAAGGCGGCCCGGGCAAAATGTGGCCGCTGAAATTTTTCCACCACCAGCCTCCAGTTTCCCTTTCAAGCGGCACTCCACGGGATCATCGCCGTTTCGGTTTTTGCGGCGGCTTCTTTGGTTTTTTGCCTTTCCTCGCGGTTTTCTTTTTCGGAGCGTCCAGTGCGGAGGCAGTCGCCTTCGGGGCGCCCAGTGCGGACGCAGCCGCCTTCGCTTTGGGATTCAGCGAATCTTGGATTTTAAAGATCTCCGAGCCGTCCAGGAACTTGTTGCCATTGTCGTCAAACAGATAGAGCCAGCTCTTGGGGTTTGACGGCCAGAGCGCGCGCAGCGCCTCCACCTCGGTGCCGTTGATATTCCCATCTTTGTTCCGGTCGCATCCCCGCGCCTCAGCGAGTGCGAGGTCTTTCACGCTCGGTTGCGGTTTTGGATTCTTTTTTTGCGGTTTTGCATCCGTCGTGGCGAGGAGGGCAGCGATGACAATGATGGCGGCGGCTGACCTGTTCATGCGCCAATTATCTACACAGGCACCCGCCCTTGTCCGTAACTTTTCACGCCGCCGACGGGGGGATTGGCAGGGTTACTGATGTCCATTCCATCGCACAACAAGACACGGCGGCGCGACCCCGTTTCTGAAAATGTTTCCTCGAAACACCACCGTTGCATCCGCCGCCCGGCGTCATTCATAAAGTCCGCGATGCGAACCCGCCGATTCGGCCGAACCAATCTCCAGATGCCCGTCTTCTCATGTGGCGGCATGCGCTATCAGCAGTCATGGGACGACATCGCGCCCGAGGCCGTCGAGGAAAAGGGCCAGCGCAATCTCGAAGCCACCATCCTCCGCGCACTCGAACTCGGCATCAACCACATCGAGACCGCACGCGGCTACGGCAGCAGCGAGATGCAACTCGGCTGGATCCTCCCGCGCCTCCCGCGCGAAAAAATGATCGTCCAGACCAAGATTGCGCCCTTTGCCACGGCCCGCGAATTCCGCGATACATTCGAAAAATCCCTCCGCCTTCTGAAGCTCGAACATGTGGACCTCCTCGGCATCCACGGCATCAACAATGTCGAACTTCTCGAGTGGGCCCTCCGCGTTGGCGGCTGCCTCGACGAGGCCCGCAAGCTTCAGCGCGAAGGCCGCTGCCGTTTCATCGGCTTCTCCACACACGCCACCACGGACATCATCCTCCGCGCCATTGAAAGCGACGGCTTCGACTACGTGAACCTCCACTGGTACTTCGTCAACGAACTCAACTGGCCCGCAGTCCTCGCCGCCACCGCGCGCGACATGGGTGTCTTCATCATTTCGCCCACCGACAAAGGCGGCAAACTTCAGACCCCGCCCCCGCGTCTGTGCAAACTCACCGCCCCGCTCACTCCCATGCAGTGGAACGCGCTGTGGTGCCTCGCGCATCCGGAAATCCACACCCTGTCCATCGGCCCGAGTTGCCCCGGGGACTTCGACGAACACATTGCCGCTCTCGCCCACTACGATCGCGTCGCGGAAATCACGGCCCCCATCGAGTCCCGCCTCCGCGCCGAAATGGAAGCTGTTCTCGGCGCGGATTGGTGCGCCCGCTGGAGCGAAGGCCTGCCCAATTACACGGACATCCCCGGCAACATCAACATCCAGGAAATCCTCCGCCTCCACACCTACGCCCGCGGTCTCGGCCTCACGGATTGGGGGAAAATGCGCTACAATCTTCTCGGCGGCGCCGGCGGCCATTGGTTCCCCGGCGAAATGGCCCGCGACTTCGACGACGCGGCGATCGTCCGCGCGTGCGCCGGGTCGCCGTTCGCGGCAAAAATTCCCGCCATTCTCCGCGATGCCCACACCCTCCTCCTCGACGAGCCGAAGAAGCGCCTCAGCCAGAGTTGAGGCCGCGTTTGAGCGCAGGGGGCCGGCGTGTGTCTTAGAGGGTGCTGGCCATTTCAAGATTCTGGCTGCACTTTGTGAACCGCCGAATGACACGCCCGCACGCCGCATTTACGCTGGTTGAACTCATGCTCACGATCGCCATCGTGCTCATGATCGTCATGCTCGCGATCCCGAGCGTCGGCGGCATGTCCGCGGAGAAGCGGCTGCACGAGACTTTCGAGAAGTTCGACGACCTGGCGCGCAAGGCGCAACTCAACGCGATCAGCGGCCAGCGGAGCTGGGTGCTGGTGTGGGGAGAAGGCGTGGTCTCGCTCCAGCCGGATCAGCCGACCCCCGAGGAGCGGCTTAATGAAGGAGCCGGCGTGCGCGAGGACATGGCGCTCGGCGAGGACGAGACCCTCTGGCTCGAACGGCCGGCGTCGCTGCTTCCGCCCAAGGAGACGCCCGGCGAGTGGACGTTCTGGCGCAGCGGGACGTGCGAGCCGGTATTCGTCAACTACCATGGCCCGGCGGGATCCTGGCGGGCGCAGTACAATCCGCTCACGGGTATTGGGGAGATCATCGAGCAGGTGACGAAATGAGGACTCCCGACCACTGGCGAAAAATGGGTTTGCCTAGGCGCACGCGGGCGTTCGTCCTGCTCGAATGCATGCTCGCTGTGGCAACGTTCGCACTCGGGGCGTTGGCGCTGGGAAAATGCGCGGAGAATTTGGTGAAGGCCGAGCAGTTCCGGCGTGAGGAGGCGCTGGCGCAGCGGGCGCTGACGAACTACTGGGCACAGATCGAGGCCGGCGCGATCCCGATCGGCGACAAGGCAGGCATCGCGCTCGAAGGCGCGTGGGAGGGCATGACGATGAACATCGTCCGGGAACCGCTGAAACTCATGAATGAAAAAGAGCAGGAGCTGTTCGGGCTGTATCAAGTCCACCTGCGCCTGGTGTGGAAGGCGGGCGGCGAGGAAATAGCGCGCGAGCTTTCCTTCATGATTTACCCGAGGCAGCGATGATCGGGCTCGCCGCCATACCACGTTTGAAAAGGCGTGCAGCTTTCACGCTGCTGGAAGTGATTCTGGCGGTGACCATCCTGATGTTCCTCTCGATTGGGATCCACCGCTTCGTCGAATCGAATCTCCGCGCGATCCAATTTTCCGTCGAGGACACGAAGGACCAGCTCGCCGTCGAACGGCTTGTGGCCTTGATCCAGGAGGAACTCTACAGCATCCCGCCGCGCAGCCAGTCCTCGCTCATCGGCGAGGGTTACAAGGTGAGCAATGTGTATTACGACCAGATGGAGTGGCGCTCCCGCGGCGGGCCGGGGCTGATGACGACGGCCGCGGGCGGCGAGTACAGCGTGCGGCTGCAGATGAAGGAAGTCGTGAAAGGTTCCCGCAAATACGAGATCGGTTTCATCCGCAAGCCCGTGCTGCTCGACACACAGGGTGCCCTGGTTGCGGCGGCCAACGACAAGGACGCATCCTGGGTGCCGCTCCTGCCTGGTGCCGCCGAGCTGAAAATCCGCTACTGGGATTCGCGGGTGGGCACCATCACCGATCGCTGGACCGAGCCGACTATCCGCCCGGCGCTCGTCATCCTGAACATCATGCGCGAGGGCGATGCCGCTCCCTACGAGGCCGTGCTGACTGTCCCGGCGGCACTCACGCAGCAACAATGAACGCCACACTTTATCCGCATCCACATCGGACACGCGCCTCCGCCCTCCTGCTGGCGATGTGGGCGATCTTCGTGCTGAGCGCGGCGATCATGGTCTGGGCTTCGTTTGTACGGCAGACACTCTCCGTCGCCACCGAGAGCTACAATGACACGGAGGCCCGCGCGATGGCCCACAGCGGAGTGGCGCTCGGTCGTCACCCGCTCGTTACGAAGCAGACGCCGGCACTGATGATGCAATCCGAAAACGACCCCGGTTTCCGTGTCCGGATGATCAGCGAAGGCGCGAAGCTGAATGTCAACGCGCTCTTCGACGGGGAGGACGTGCGCAAGCTCGATCTTTTCAAGCGATGGCTGGAAAGCCGGGGCATCGAATTCAGCGAACGCGAGCGGATGGTGGACTGCATGCTCGACTGGCTGGATGGGGACAACCTCGCACGGCTCAACGGGCTCGAGGACGAAAAATCCTACCATCCGCCGAATCGCGGACGGTTTGAGAGTGTGGATGAAATCGCCGAGGTGGCCGGCACTGATCCGCTCACCTCGCAGTCCAACTGGAAGGACGACCTCACAACTTTTTCGCAGGGTACGATAGACCTCACCAGCGCGGATGCGCATATTCTCCGACTGCTGCCGGGCCTCAACGACCCGGGCATCGAGCGATTCCTCCAGTGGCGGCGCGGCGCGGACCAGATAGATGGCACCCTCGACGACCCCCGGCTCGAGAAGCTCGAAATCGCGCAAGTTTTTCTCGGGGCCGACAAAAATACCTTCAGTTCGCTCGTCGGACTGATCGGCCTCCGCGACAACACATGGCATATCACCGCGGTGGGCTGGTCGGGAAAAGTCATTCGACAAATCGAGGTCGTGACCCGTAAAGGTGGCCAGACCCCGCAGATCCTAGACTGGAAGGAATGAAGAAAAACGGCAACAGCACGGCACTTCTGGTGCCTGGCGTCCGCGGCTGGCGACTCAGCATCGCCGGCAGTGGGGATCACACCTTGCCGTCGCTGGACGAGGCGATCGCAGCGGTTCCGGCCGGCGTGCATCTCGAGCTGGCGCTGCCCTGCCAGTCCGTCCTGCTCGAGCGCCACACGCTGCCCGCGACCGACCGCGCCGAACTCGCGGACATGCTCCAGCTTCAGCTCGAGAAGACACTGCCATTTCCCGTCGAGGAAGTGACGCACGGCTTCGAGGTCCTCGGCCAGAGCGGGAACGAAAGCACCATCCTCTCCATCGCCGCGCATCACGACCAGTTGGATCAAATCTGCGGCCCCCTCCGCGCACGCGGCAGGCTGCCGGGGCGCATCACCCTCAACGCCCTGCGCTACGCCGCCGCCTGTCCCGCGGAGGATGCGACGCTCGCGCTCTGGCCCGAGGGTTCGCAACTCGTCGTCGCGGTCATCTCCAACGGCAAGCTCGCATGGGCTGAATCCATTGACTCACTCGACCCGGAATCCGTGATCGCCGACCTGCCCGGCATGCTTCTTACCGCCGAGGTCGAAGGCGTCTCGACGGCTTTCCAAAGCATCCGCCTCAGCACAGCCTCGCCGGAACTCGCAGAGCCGCTGGCAAAGCACTTTGGCAGGCCGGTTGAAGAGCTTCCCGAGCCGAAAGCCGGCGGCGAATCGCTCGATTTGCTTCCGCCCGAATGGGAGCACGAGGCGAAGCGCGAAGAGCGTTTTGTGAAGCTCAAGCAGAACCTGCTGCTCCTTGCGGTGGTGTATCTGGTCTGCGTCGCGGCCGCATTCATCTACCTCGCATGGCTGAAAAAGCAGGTGCAAGCGCGACAGGCCGAGTATGTCGGCATGAAGCCGAAGTACGCGGTGATTGACCAGCAGATGGAGCGATGGAAAGGGCTCGCACCGGCGGTCGAGCCAGGGCGTTACGCCGCGGAGGTGCTTCACCAGCTCACCCGCTACTGGCCGAAAAACCAAACCCTCCAGTTCACCAATTTCACATTCAACTCGCGCGAATGGATCTTGAAAGGGGAGGGCACCACGGACTCGCATTTCGAATTTTGCCAGAAGCTCAAAAAAGCAGATGATCTTTCGTCTGCATTCCGCGTGGATTATCCGCCGCCGCAGAACCTGAAGGACGAAAAGGTCAGCTTCATCATCACCGGGAAAACACTCTGATGATCGCGCAGATGTCCAAACGTGAAAAAGCCATGGCAACCGTTGTCGGCGTCGTTCTTGCCGTGGTGCTGAACTTTTTTCTGGTCAAGTTTTTCGTCGGAAAACTCCGGGAATTCAATCTTCAGCAAACCGTCGCTGGATCGGGCATTGATTTCCTGAAAAAGCAGGAAACCGAACGCGCGCTCTGGAGCGAACGCGATGCGTGGCTGAACAACAACATGGGCGTGGTCGGCGATCCGCAGGTCGCCAGCCGACAGCTTTCCGAGGCGATCCGCGACAGCGCCAGAAAGCATACCGTGACACTCGAAGCCCCCAACGCCGGCGTGCCGGGCAAGCAAGCTGCCTACACGTCGCTGCCCCTGCGGATCGAGGCGAAGGCGGAATGGAAGAGCATGTTCGAGTTTATCAGCGACCTTCAGGCCCCCGGAAATTTTCATGTCTTTGAGCAGCTCGAACTCCGCGTGGATCCGGCGGACAAGACCAAACTCCGCGCCAGCATGACGCTCGCGAAATGGTTCTCGAACACAGCCCCGTGAAGATTGAACTTCCACGCCTCCACCCGGTCAAACACCACCGCCTGCCATGAAAACCACGCTCGTCCTCGCCGTCTTCGCCATAACCGGCGTCCGTGCATTTTGCGAGAGCGCGATCCCGGAGAAATGGAAACAGGATCGCTACGAGGAGACGACGGCTGCCTCGCCGTTCGTCCTTGAGACGCCCAAGGTCGCGGAGGCTCCGCCCCCGGCCAAGGACGAGCCGATGTTCCTCAACGCGATCAGCAATGTGGATGGCAGGGTATTCGTCGTGATCCAGCGTGTCGGTGAAACCAACCCGATCCGCTTGATGCAGGGGGAAAAAAGCGAGGATGGGATCACCATTACCAACATCAAAATGGGCGACAAATTCGCCACCACTGAGGTTGAGATCGAGGAAAACGGGAAGAAGCGGTGGATCAAATTCAACGAGAGCTCCGCTGCTCCGGCTCCGCGTCCCGCGGCAGTTCCCCAGGGCGGTGGGAGTGGCAGGCCGAGGGGGATTCCGCCAATGCCTGCCCCGGTTGCCCCGACGATCAACACGGGCGGCGCAGTCCCGAAACAACCGCAGCCCGGTGCAACCGGCAGTCAGATTCCGCGCCCAACGAACAGCCCGGCAGTCAACATTCCGCGCCCAGGCGGAGTGGGAACTCCCCCGTCATTCCGAGGCGGAACGCCAGGCAGCAACCCCGCCCCGGCGACCAATCCCGTCACCGGCCCGCAGCGCGAGCGCATCCGCAAGATTGGGAACTAAGCCGCACATTTCACAGACGGAGCAGCGCCGTGCGTAGCGCAGGCTTCCAAGCCTGCTGTATCGCCGACTTCCAAGTCGGCAGTATGTCCGGCCCGCCGGAGCCTCCGCGGATTTGGAAATCCGCGATACAGCAGGCTTGGAAGCCTGCGCTACACAAGGTTGCGCGCCCGTTGCGGAGAGAGGGGTGAATTATGCGGGCTAAAGTTTGGCCAGCCTCTCCCAGAGGGTGCGCTGCTCGCCGGTCAGCGATTTTGGGATTCGCACGACTGTCTCCGCGTGAAAGTCACCCCGCTCGGCCGGCGCGGTGTGAAGCCCACGGTTTCGGATCCTGAATTTCTGTCCTGGCTGTGTCCCGGCGGGGACCTTCAGCTTCACGTCTCCGTCCGGTGTCTGCACGGTGATCTCACCGCCAAGCACGGCAGTCTCCACGGGGATGCTCACGGCACGAATGATGTCGTTGCCTTCGATGCGGTAATCGCCGTGCGGCTTGAGCGCCACAAGCAGCAGCATGTCTCCCGGCTCTCCTCCGCCATGTCCGCCGCCACCTTTTCCGACGAGGCGGATGCGCTGGCCGGCCCGAACTCCTTTGGGGACGGTCACGGTGATCGTCTCGCTGTGGCCATGGAGGTTCACAGTGAACGACTTTTTTCCACCGTGGAGCGCCTCCTCGATGGTGACCGGCAGTTCGAACTCCACATCCTGCCCGCGCTGGGCAAAGCCGCGCTGCTTCTTTCCGTGGCCGCGCGCACCGAAGAACATCTCAAAAAAATCACTGAAGCCTCCGCCGCCACCGCGAGGGTCGAAACCGCCACCGCCGAAACTGTTTTCCCAGCTTGGCGGAGGGCCCTGTCTGCCGGGACGATCCCAGTCAGAGCCGAGTTCGTCGTATCGCTTTCGTTTCTCCGGGTCGCCGAGCACCTCGTTGGCTTCGTTGATTTCCTTGAACTTCGTCTCCGCCGCCTTCTTGTCCTTTGCCACGTCGGGGTGGTGCTGCCTCGCGAGTTTCCGGAACGCCTTGCGAATTTCGTCCTGCGCCGCGGTTTTCGGAATCCCCAGCACTTTGTAGTAATCCTTGAATTGCACGCCTCGATAAAAGCGAATGTGCATCGCGCTGCAAACTGGCAATTTCTATCCAGCAAAACCCGGACGGTTGCGCTGCGATTCTCATTGGCGGATCGTTTCGCGGTTGTAATTTGCGCGCCATTTTTTCATGAGCACGATTCAACCGCATGCGGGACAGCGATGGGTGAGCGACACGGAACCCGAGTTGGGACTCGGTGTCGTGGAAAACGCGGGCTCAGGCAGGGTGGCTGTGATTTTCCCCGCGACGGGCGAGCGGCGGCAGTATGCGCTCAGTTCCGCGCCGCTGCGCCGGGTGAAATTCGGCGTCGGTGACCGGATCAAGCTCGCAGACGGCGTGGAGGGCACGGTGGATGCGGTGGCGGAGCGTGGCGGGCTGCTATTTTACACGATCGGCGCCCGCGAGGCTGGCGAGGGGGAACTCTCGGACAAGATCAGCTTCAGCAAACCCGAGGACAGGCTCTTTGCCGGGAAGACGGACGATTCACACACGTTCGATCTGCGCGTGGAGGCGCTCCGCCGCCGGGGCGAGATGCGCCGTTCGCCGGTGCGGGGATTCGTCGGCGGGCGCGTGGATTTGCTGCCTCACCAGATGTTCATCGCGGGGGAAGTCGCGTCCCGGCTCGTGCCGCGTGTGCTGCTCGCCGATGAAGTGGGCCTCGGAAAAACTATTGAAGCGGGGCTGATTCTTCATCGCCTGCACCTCACTGGGCGGGCGGGGCGGGTGCTGATCCTCGTTCCGGAGCCGCTGATCCATCAGTGGTTCGTCGAGCTTCTGCGCAGGTTCAATTTGCTCTTCAGCCTCTTCGACGCGGAACGCTGCGAGGCCATCGAGCAGGGTGAGCCCGGCGTAAATCCGTTTCTCGACAGCCAGCTTGTTCTTTGCAGCGTGGGCTTCCTCGCGGGAGATCCGATTCGCGCGGCGCAGGCGCTCGATGCCGGATGGGATCTCCTCATCGTGGACGAGGCGCATCATCTCGAATGGCACCCGGATGCGCCGAGCCCGCAATATCTGCTTGTCGAGGCGCTCGCGCGCAAAACGAGCGGCCTGCTCCTGCTCACCGCGACTCCGCAGCAGCTCGGCCCCGAGGGGCACTTTGCGCGGCTGCGCCTGCTCGATCCGGATCGCTATGCCGACCTAGCACAGTTCCTCGAGGAATCGGCCCACTTCGAGCAGGTGGCAATGGCGGTTGACCGCGTGCTCAGCGGAAAACCGCCCGCCAAACAGGACCGCGCACTCTTCGCGCTCAAGTCCGCGCGCGTGCGCCGCCACAGCGATGAGCTTGCTGCCGGCGATGAAGGCGCGCGCGCCCTGCTCGTGGCCGCGCTGCTCGATGAATTCGGGACGGGCCGCGTCATGTTTCGCAACACGCGGGCTGCCCTTGCCGGCTTCCCAGGGCGTCGTGCAAACCTCATCGCACTCGACGACGGCATCGAGGCGCGCATCAAGTGGCTCGCCACGCTGCTTCGGAAATTGCGGAACGAAAAATTGCTCCTCATCTGCCGCAGTCGCGCGCTCGCCGAGGATATCCATGCGCGTCTCCAGCGTGAAATCAACGTGAGCAGCGGTCTTTTCCATGAGGGTCTCACTCTCATGCAGCGCGACCGCAATGCCGCGTATTTCGCGGAGGACGACGGCGCGCGAATCCTCATCTGCTCTGAGATTGGCAGCGAAGGGCGCAATTTCCAATTTGCACATCACCTGGTCCTGTTTGACCTGCCGGAGGATCCCGAGCTGCTCGAACAGCGTATCGGTCGCCTCGACCGCATCGGGCAGTCAGCCACGATCACCATTCACGTTCCGTATTCGGAGGGCACGGATTCCGAACTGTTCGCGCGATGGTATCACGAAGGCCTCGGCGCATTTGAAAAAAACGTGCATGGTGCCACGGAGATCGCTGCCACGCTTGCGAAGGAGGTCCGGGCACTTCGTGAAAAATTCACCCGCAGCCGCTTCGATGCGCTCATCGCAAAGTCGCGCGACCTCCATGCGCGTGTCGCCCGCAAGCTCGAACGCGGACACGACCGTCTCCTCGAGTTGAACTCCTGCAAACCCGCACTTGCCGGGGACACCATCCGCGCGATCCGCGAAATGGATGCGGACCCGGCCTTCGAGGAATTTTTCATCAACCTGCTCGATCACTTCGGCGTGCACATCGAGGAGCTCGGCAGCCGCGGATACCTCATCAAACCGGGCCATCTCATCACCGACGCATTCCCCGTAATCCCCGCGGATGGCACGAGCGTGACGCTGGATCGCGCCCGTGCGCTCAGCCGCGAGGATCTCGGATTTATGAGCTGGGATCATCCGATCCTCCGCTCCGCGCTCGATTTGCTCCTCGGTTCCGAGGCCGGAAATGCCGCCTTCGCTGTGTGGAAGGCACCGGGGCCGGAAGCCATCTTTATCGAAATCCACAGTGTCGTCGAAACCATCGCGCCGCCTGTTCTCCACGCCGACCGTTTCCTCGCACCGACTCCGATCCGGATCGTGGTGGATCACACGCTCGCCGACCGGAGTGGCGACACCGCGCTCCGCGGAGCGAACTTTGAAAAGGGCGACATCCACCGCCTGCTCGACAAGCCCGCGATGAAACAAAAACTTCTGCCCGCGATGCTCGACAAGGCGCAATCGCTCGCTGCCGCCGGGATGAAGACGCTCGTGGCCGCGGCCTTTCGGGAAATGGACGGAAAACTCCGGGAGGAACTGGATCGCCTCACCGACCTGCGGGAGATCAATGACCATGTGCGCCCCGAGGAAATCACCTCCTTGGGCGATCACCGGGATGCACTCCGCGCCGCAATCACCGGCGCACATCTGCGGCTCGACGCAGTCCGGCTGATCCTGCGCGTCCCACCACGATGAGCTGTGCCGGGTTGTCGGGTACAGGATCACTGGACAGCAAATGTAAGTAACAACCGGTGAACAACAAAGACTTAAAACAAGCGGCTTTTCAGCAAATGTCTATTTTTCCGATAGACAATAAATTTCCGCGCGGTTAAGTGGTCGCCTGTCATGTCTGCCATCTCTATCGAAGCTACCCGCCGTCTCCGCGTCGTCTTTGTCGGTCATGTGGATCACGGCAAATCCACGCTGATCGGGCGCATTTTCTACGACACCAAATCGCTGCCCGACGGCAAGGTGGAGCAGATTCAGGCTGCGTGCAAAGAGGAGGGGATGGAGTTCGAGTACGCGTTCCTTCTCGATGCGCTGCTTGAGGAGCAGGCTCAAAACATCACGATTGATACGACGCAGATCCAATTCCGCACGGCCAAGCGGCCCTACGTGATCATTGATGCGCCGGGGCACAAGGAGTTCCTAAAAAACATGATCACCGGCGCGGCGAGCGCGGATGCGGCGGTGCTGCTCATCGCGGCCAACGAGGGCGTCCAGGAACAGAGCAAGCGTCACGGATACTTGCTGTCGCTGCTCGGCATCCGGCAGGTGGTGGTGGCGGTGAACAAGATGGACCTGGTGGATTTCGACAAGGGCGTCTTCGACAAGGTGGTGGCGGATTACTCGGCATTTTTGAAGGACATCGGGCTGGAGGCGCGGGCGTTTGTGCCGATCTCGGCCCGCAGCGGTTATAATGTGGCGGAACCCGCGCCGGAGGTCGTCGCATGGTACACCGGCCCGACCATCACCCAAATGCTCGACAGCTTCGAGCCGCCGAAGCCTCTGAATCATCTGCCGCTGCGCTTTCCGCTGCAGGCGGTGTATCGCTTTGATGATCGCCGCATCCTCGCTGGCCGTATCGAGGCGGGGACATTGAAAGTAGGAGATACGCTCGTTTTTTCTCCGGGCAACAAGACGGGCGTGGTGAAGAGCATCGAGCGATGGAACGCCCCGCAGGCAAACTCAGCGGAGGCGGGCGAAAGCATCGGGATCACGCTGACCGAGCAGATTTTCGTCGAGCGCGGCCACGTCGCATCGCTCCAGGAGAATGCGCCCATCGAGTCGAATCGCTTCAAGGCGCGGGTGTTCTGGATGGGCCGCAGCAACCTCGCCGTGGGCCAGCGCACCAGGCTGAAGCTCACCACGCAGGAACTGGACGCGGAGATCGTGAGCATCGAGCGGATCATTGACGCATCCACGCTCGACACCGTGTCTGGCGACCGCGGCTACATCGCCCGAAACGACGTGGCCGAGGTGACGATCCAGGCGCGCGGCGCGCTCGCCTTTGACAATGCGGATCGCAACGCGCTGCTCGGCCGCTTCGTGTTGCTCGAGGGGCGGCAGGTGGGTGGGGGAGGGATTATTTTCGACGGCATTTACACCGACCGCAGCAAGCCGAAATCGGCAAACATTTTCTGGAGCGAGGGCAACGTGACCAAGGAGCAGCGGTTCGCGCGCAACGGACACAAGGGCGCGGTCGTATGGCTCACTGGCCTCTCCGGCTCGGGAAAATCCACCATCTCCACCGCGCTCGAACGCGAGCTTTTCAACATCGGCACCCATACGTACGTGCTCGATGGCGACAACGTGCGCCACGGGCTGAATACCAACCTCGGGTTCAGCCCCGAGGATCGCGTGGAAAACATCCGCCGCGTCGCCGAGGTCGCAAAACTCATGGCCGATGTCGGCATCGTGGTCATCACCGCGTTCATCAGCCCGTACCAGGCCGACCGCCGCAAGGCGCGTGCGATCGCCTGCGAGGCGGGCGTGGAATTTTTCGAAATCTACGTGAAGGCCTCCGTCGAAGTCTGCGAACAGCGCGACCCAAAGGGCCTCTACAAGCGCGCGAGATCCGGGGAGATCCAGGAATTCACCGGCATCAGCGCGCCTTACGAGGCGCCGGAAAGCGCGGAGGTCGTCGTCGAAACGAGCGGTCAACCCGTGGCGGAGAGCGTCGCGCAGATCCTCGAGTTCCTGCGCCCCCGCATCCGCGTGGAGTCGGAATTCGACATCTGATCCTGCTCACCGCAGGCCGCTCCCCATCTGCTAGCAGCGACATCATCCCGCCACCACGGGGACGAGGATCGCGTCGCGCATCCCGTGGACGATCTTTTTGTCCGCCGGCACGATCGTCGCGAGCACGCCGCCGAGGCGCACTTTTTCCTCAGCCACGAAATAGTAGGGGCACAGCCGCACGCGGCCCCGCATTGTCCGGACTCCGCCGGTGGACGGGTCGAAGTAGGGATGCTCGACGACGCGCGTGTGCGCGAACCGCATCAGCACTCGCGGTCCGTGCGGGAATTCCGCGAGCGCATGCCCGACCGCGGCGGCCCACTCCGCGCCGGGCACATCGCTCCCGGCCACAACGCCGCGACTCCCCCACGCGAGAGGCGAGAAGCCGCTCACTTTCAGCACAAGATCGCGCTGCTTTTGCGAGAACTCAGCCATCTCCCGCCAGTCGGAGATCTCGAGGCCGGGGATCACCGCATGGTGCGGAAGCGGTGCAGGATCGAGCACCCATGACATCGGGATATGATCGCGCAGCCTGAGAAAATGGCGTTCGCTCAACTCGCGGCGCCAGAACTCCCGGAGCGGGCGGGCCCAGAAAAGCGCGAGCCACAGTTTCTCCTCCATCCAAGGCTTGAAAGGCGGCGTCACCCGCACACGGCCGGCGGCGGCGGCGTCCATCAGCGCCTGTGCCGCCGGGATGTTTGGAAGATCGAACAGCTCAAAAAACCGGTAGGCCACCGCGGCGGTCCCGCCGCCGTCCTCCGCACGCAGCACCCGCCACGCGGGAGGTGCTGCGCTCTCGCGGTTCATGAGGTCAGCGCACCATTCCATTTCCGGACGGTAAGTCGCCGCCTCCTCGCTCACGAAAATGTCCGCGTTGTCCCCGAGCACAGAGCGGAAGCCCGCGAGCATCCCGCCTGCGCCGCCGAGCACGTCGTGGCCGGCGGCTGCGTACGTCTCCGCGAGCCACCCAGTCAGTCCGATTCCGCCCGGCACGCTGTCGAGTTCCGTGATCGCGAAGCCTTCCGGCGTGAGCAGCAGATCGGGCCGGATGACCTGCGGCAGCGCCGCGCGGAACTGGCGCTGCCGCGCGAAATCGAGCAACTCCCCCGGTTTTCCAGCATCGAGATAGGCGGCCACCCACGCGGGCGCCTTGCCCGCGAGCGAACGATGGTAGAGTTCGTTGCACGCCCGCTGGAACACATGCAGGCGATGGCCGAGTTTTTCGAGTTCCTCCACCAGCGCCGGCTCCAGGGGGAAAGGCTCGGGTGAAAAAAGAAAATCCTTCTCCGCAAAGAGCGGCTGCCCTGGAAGCCTGGAGCGGAGGGCTTCGAGCGTGAGCGGCATTACCTCCCGACCTCCGCCTTCACGCGTGCGAGCAGCGCGGGCTGCCGGGCGAGCTGGGCGGTGAGCGCCTCGATGGCATGCAGCGTCGGCGGGCTGATGTGGTGCTCCATGCCCTCCACGTCGTGAAAAATCATGTCCTCATTCAGTCCAAACAGGCGCAGGAAATCCGTGAGGATGCGGTGCCGGCGGGTGATGTTCTGTGCCAGCGCCTCGCCGGAGGCTGTGAGTGCGAGACCGCGGTACTTTTCATATTTCAGCAGCCCTTCGCCATCGAGGCGCTGGACCATGTTGGTCACGCTCGCCTGCGAGATTTTCAGCGACTCCGCGATGTCCACCACCCGGGCGTAACCCTTCGTGTTGATAAGCTCCAGGATGCGTTCGAGGTAGTCCTCGACGGCGACGGAATTGCGTGCGGCGGCTTTTGGCTTCGCTGGCATGGGCGCGCACCGTGCGCGAGGGTGCGGTGCGAGTCAAGGCGGGCAACCTTTGTGTGAGCAGACGAAGAAAGTTAGCCGGGACTAAAACTCTTGTTGACGGCTGATGTCGGAAGACCTACTCAGCACGGCATGAGATCCATCATTTACGTTGTTTTCGCCCTGCTCGCCGCGCTCCCGGCCTTCGCGCAGCAGAAACTCACCGTCGTCGCCACCACCGGAATGGTTGCGGACCTCGTCCGCCAGGTCGGCGGCGACCGTGTGCAAGTCGAGTCGCTCATGGGCGCTGGCGTGGACCCGCATCTATACAAGGCCACAGCCGCGGATGTGGCGAAGCTCCAGCGCGCCCGCCTCATCTTTTACAACGGCCTCATGCTCGAAGGGCAGATGTCCGAGCTGTTCGACCGCCTCGGGAAACGCGGCGGCAAGGTCTTCGCCGTCGCGGCCACCATCCCGGCGGACCGGCTGCTCAAGTCCGACGATGGCTCGCACCCCGATCCGCACGTCTGGGGAGATGCCGGGCTGTGGTCGCTTTGCGCCGCGCCTGTCGCCAGGGCGCTCGCCGCTGCCGACCCCACGAACGCCGCCGACTACGCGAAGCGCGCCGAGTCCCATCGCGCAGAGCTGGAAAAAACCCACGCGTGGGCAAAGGAACGCATCGCCGCCGTGCCCGTCGCGCAGCGCACCCTCATCACGAGTCACGACGCCTTTGCCTACCTTGGCCGCGCCTATGGCCTCGAGGTCATCGGCGTGCAGGGCATTTCGACCGCGACCGAAGCAGGCCTCGCTGACATTGTGAAAGTGACCGACTTCATCAAGAAGAAGAGCGTGAAGGCCGTCTTCGTCGAAAGCAGCGTCCCAAAGGCCGCCATCGAGCGGATCAGCAAGGACAGCGGCGCAAAAATCGGCGGCGAACTTTTCTCCGACGCCCTCGGCACCGCCGGCAAAATGCACACCGTCGCTGGCGAGACCTACGACGAGGGAACGGTCGTCGGCATGCTGAAATTCAACATCAACACCATCGTCGAAGCACTCAAATGAAACACACACTCATCGCTCTCACCGCGCTAATCGCACCGCTTGCCGCCAAGGAACCCGTCGTGCCGGATAAAAGCGGCTTCCACCTTTTCAATCCCACCCCGCGCGAGCTGATGCGCGAGATGAGCACCGACCGGCCGGACGTGACGGAGTCCGCATACACCGTGGACGCGGGCCATGTGCAAATCGAATGGACGCTTGCGGGCTTCACGCGCGACGGCCGCGAAGAAACGCTAACGCTCGGCGAGACAAACTTCAAACTCGGCCTGACGAACTGGCTCGATCTGCAAATCGTCGCGCCGCTCTACACGCGCATCCGCGGCGGCGCGGAGGGATTCGGCGACCTCACTGTGCGGGCCAAGGTGAACTTGTGGGGCAATGACGGCGGGCCGACGGCGCTTGCGGTGATGCCATTCATCAAGCTGCCCAGCGCCGCCGACAGTCTCGGCAACGATGCGGTCGAGGGCGGCATCATCATCCCGTTCGCCGCCGGGCTGCCGGGCGAATGGGGCTTCGGCGCGATGGCGGAGGTGGACTTTCTCGATGACGCGACGGAGTACATCGGCTCGGTTACATTCAGCCACGCCATCGCGGGCGAACTCGGCGGCTACATCGAGTTCGTGAGCGTGTGGGGCGAGGACGACTGGGCCGCTTATCTCGATCTCGGCCTCACTTTTGGCATCGGCAAAGACGTGCAACTCGACGCAGGCGTAAATATCGGGCTCAACGATGCCGCGGAGGACATCTCGCCATTCGTCGGGCTGAGCGTGAGGTTTTGAAAATCTTACCTCATTGTCCTGCTCATGCTCATGCTCTGAACGCGAGTTTTTGAGCAAGAGCATGAGCAGGACAAAGAGTAAGAGACACACCATGACACCCGCGCTGGAAACCCACGACCTCACTGTCGCCTACCACAAGCGACCCGTCTTGTACGGCGTGGACCTTGCCGTGCCGCCGGGCCATCTTGTCGGCATCATGGGGCCGAATGGTGCCGGGAAAACCACGCTGATCAAAGCCGTCATGGGCATCGTCCCGCCGGTGAGCGGCTGGGTGAAAATTTTCGGCGAGCCAGCCTCGCGCGCACTGGGCCGTGTCGGCTACGTGCCGCAGCGTGAGTCGGTGGATTGGGACTTTCCGGTGAACGTCATGGACGTCGTCCTGATGGGGCGATACGGGCGGCTCGGACTTGGGCGCAGGGTGGGGGCGAAGGAGAGGGAGATTGCGCGCGCGTGCCTGGAAAAAGTCGGGATGCTGCCGCTCGCGGATCGCCAGATCGCCAACCTCAGCGGTGGCCAGCAACAGCGCGTCTTCCTCGCCCGCGCGCTTGCGCAGGAGAGCGACCTTTATTTGATGGACGAGCCGTTTGCAGGAGTGGATGCGACGACCGAGGCGGCGATCGTGACGCTGCTGCAGGAGTTGAAGGCGCGCGGGAAAACGATCCTCGTGGTGCATCACGATCTCACGAGCGCGCAGCAGTATTTCGACATGTTGCTGCTGGTAAACTTGCGCGTCGTGGCATTTGGGGACACGGCGGAAGTTTTTACCGAGGAGCTTTTGCAAAAGACGTATGGCGGGCGGCTGACGATCCTCTCCAAAATTGCGCAGGAGGTGAAAAACCAGGGATGAAAGCCGAGCCGCAAGATGCCCGTGAAAGATGCTGCGAGCCTTTAGCTGCAAAGGTTTGCGCCACTCGCATGATGCTTTTGCTTTTTCTGCTGTCCGTGCTCCCGGCCGATGCGGCCCGCATCAGCGATGTCACGGAGACTTCCGCGCTCGAGCAGGCCGTCCGCTTTTTCACTTTCCGCGATCCTTCGCTGCGTCTCGCGCTGGCGGGGTCGCTGCTGCTCGGTGTGAGTTGCGGGCTGCTCGGAGCTTTTCTTGTCGTGCGGCGGATGGCGCTGGTGGGGGACACGCTTTCGCATGCGGTGCTGCCGGGCGTGGCGCTGGGATTTCTTTGGAATATGACGAAGGATCCGCTGGCGATCTTCACGGGTGCGTGTGTGGCTGGGCTGCTTGGGACGATGGTGGTGGGCTGGATCACGCGGACGACGAAGCTGAAGGAGGATGCGGCGCTGGGGCTTGTGCTCGCGGTGTTTTTCGGCGCGGGGCTTGTGCTGATGGGGATGATCCAGCGGCTGCCGATGGCGTCGAAGAGCGGGCTGGACAAGTGCCTTTTCGGACAGGCGGCGGCACTGGGCGGCGGGGATGTGAAGCTGATGGCGGTGACGACTGCGGCGACGATTCTGCTCCTGTCGGTTTTCTACAAGGAGTTCCTGGTTGCGAGCTTCGATGTCGCGTTCGCGCGGACGATCGGGATGCCGGTGCGGCTGCTGCACGGTGCGCTGATGATGCTGCTGGCAGCGGCGGTGGTGGTCGCTTTGCAGGCTGTGGGCGTGATGCTCGTCTCCGCGATGCTGATCACGCCTGCCGCGACGGCGTATCTGCTCACGGATCGCATGCACCGGATGCTCGTTTTGTCCGCGCTGTTCGGACTGTGTTCGGGCGCGATGGGAGCATTTTTTTCCTTCCTCGGCAGCAATCTGCCGACAGGGCCGTGCATGGTGCTGGCGGCGAGCGCGCTCTTTGCCGGCGCGTTCCTGTTCGCGCCGCGGCATGGGCTGGTGGTGCGATGGTGGCGCCGGCGCTCGCGAAATCTGCAGGTGGCGCGGGAGAATACGCTCAAGGCGATTTTCCATGTGATCGAGGCAGGGGGATTTTCGCGCGAGGGAGTGGCTTTGGAGGAACTCGCTGCGCGGCGCAGATGCACGGTTGATGAGGCGCAGCGGGAGGTGCTGGCGCTTGTGGCGGACAGGCTCGCCACCATGGACAAGGCCCGGCGCGTTGTTCACGCAACGCCGGAGGGCTGGCGAAAGGCGCAGGCAATGGTGCGCAATCACCGGCTGTGGGAGCTTTATCTCACGAACCGCGCGAATTTCCGCGCCGATCACGTCCATGATGATGCGGAAGAAATGGAACATCTGCTCGACGAGGAAACTGTGCGGCTGCTGGAGCGGCGCCTCGATTTTCCCGAGCGTGATCCGCATGGGCGCGAGATTCCAAAGGTGATTGGCGGCGGGGGAGGTGAGAGGTGAGGAGTGGCAAGTCCATGGAGACTGTTCGGGAGAGCCGCGCCGCATCCCACACGCCATGATCCCGCCTTTTGACTGGCAACGTGTGGTCGTGGCACCGTGGACGGACGGTCTGCCGACTTATGGCTGGGTGGTGCTGATGGGTTTTCTCGTGGCGCTCGCCTGCGGGCTGATCGGGAATTTCCTTGTGCTGCGTCGCATGGCGCTCGTGGGAGATGCGATCAGCCACAGCATCCTGCCGGGAATAGCGGTGGCGTTCCTGCTCTCGAAAAGCCGCGGGACGATCGTGATGTTTTCGGGGGCGCTGGTGGCCGGGTTGGTGACGACGGTTTTGATCGAGTTCATCCACCGGCGCACGCGGGTAAAGCAGGATGCTGCAATCGGCATTGTTTTCTCGACGCTGTTTGCGTTTGGCGTGCTGCTCATCAGCATGTTTGCGGGGCAGGTGGATCTCGACGCGGATTGCGTGCTTTACGGCGAACTGGGGCTGGTCGGCATGGAGCCGTACGCGATGATCGGTGGCGTGGAGATCGCGCCGCAGCCGGTGCTGACGATGGGCATCGTATGTCTGCTTGTGGTCGCGCTGATCTTTTTTTTCTACAAGGAACTGCTCGTGAGTTCGTTCGATCCGGCGCTCGCGACTTCACTCGGCATGCGTCCGGGTGTGGTGCATCACGCGTTGATGGCGGCCCTGTCGGTCGTGGTGGTTGGCGCGTTCCGTGCGGTGGGTGCGATCCTCGTGATCGCGATGCTCATTCTGCCGGGGGCCACTGCGTATCTGCTGGTTTCGCGATTGCCGCGGATGCTCTTGCTCTCCGTGATCCACGCGGCGCTGAGCGCGGTGGCGGGGCTGCACCTCGGGGTGTGGCTTGATTGCTCGATCGGCGCCGCGATGGTCGTCGCGGGCGCGGCATTGTTCACTCTGGCGTGGTTGCGTGTGCTTTTGGGCCGCAGGCTTGTCGGCAGCCCGCCGGAGCCAGAGGGCACCAGCATGATCGGGGGATGATTCCCAAGCCGCGATAATCCGTCCGCATCACCACACTCGTCCGATCGTCAATGATCGCCATGAAAGCATGTATTCATGAGGGGTTGGAGCGGGTGAAGGGAATCGAACCCTCGTATAGATTCCGGCTCTGGAATCGAACTCTTCAACAGGGGAAAAGCGCCATGTCAGAACATCATTGACAAGGGTGGATGTTCTGACTATTGTTCTGACTCATGCCGACGCTCATTAAAGATGCCCGCGCTCGAAGTCCTTTCTGGATTTGCTGCTACACGGCGGCAGACGGGCGGCGATTGAAAAAAAGCACGAAGCAGACAGACCGAGGAAAAGCTCTGGAAGTCTGCCTCGCGCTCGAACGTGCGGAAGGCATGGCGAAGCGCGGGACGCTGACGGAGACGCGGGCAAGGCAACTCATCGGGGAAGTACTCGAGCGCACGACCGGCGAGGCTTTGCCGTTCTACACGGTGGAAGCGTGGCTTCGGGATTGGCTTCGTGGGAAGAAAGTCTCGAAGTCAGCGAGCACGCACGTTGCCTACACCCACAGTGTGGAGAGCTTCCTTTCGCATCTTGGCGGGCGGGCGAAGTTGAACATTACGGCGATTTCCCCAAAGGACATCGCCGCCTTTCGCGATGCACAGATTGCCAGCGGGAAAAGCCCGAACACAATCCGCTATCTCATCAAGCAAATCCGCATTCCTTTCAATGCGGCCCGCCGGCAGGGGATTCTCACGCACAACCCCGCTGAATCGGTGGAACTCCCAGCCCCGGCGAAGATGGACAGCGGCGGGGAGTCCGCGCGGGATTCATTCACCCCGGAGCAGGTCGAAGCCTTGATGAAGGCGGCGATTCTCCGCGAGCACGGAAGGCCTGTGTTCGAGGCGGGCGCCGAATGGCGCGGGGCAATCCTCTTTGCCTACTGTACGGGCGCACGGCTTCAGGACGTGGCGAATTTGCCGTGGAGCGGCATCGACTTGCCGGCGAAGCTCGTCACTTACCGGGCGAAGAAGACGGGCAAGCTCGTGACGATTCCCCTTCACCCTGCGCTCGAATCTTACTTGCTCGAACTGTCGGCCCCGGACAGCGGCAAAGCGTTCGTCTTCCCGACGCTGGCGGGACGCGACACGGGCGGGCGAAGCGGGCTTTCGATGGCCTTTGGCCGCATCATGGCGCGCGCAGGGATTCGCGGCGAAGTGATTCACGCGGCGAAGAAAGGCGGGAAGGGGCGCACCACGCGGACGCTCTCCTTTCACAGCTTGCGACACAGCTTCAATTCACAGATGGCAAACGGCGGAATTGCCCAGGAAGTACGCATGAAGCTCACCGGGCACTCGGACGCGGAAATGAACCGGTCTTACACCCACCACGAACTCGCACCCCTCCGGGCGGCGATCAATGTCATCCCCAGCCCCGGCGGCAGGAAGGCGGGGAAGTGAAAGTATCAGCGGACAAGGCCGGACGAAAAGACGGAGGGAAAGAAGGAGCGCCCCCTCGAACTGGTATGTTTCCGGCGGAAGGCAAGGGCGCAGGGCAAGGCGTGCATGTAATGGAAGCGAGGCGAAACCCCAGTCTCGTGAAAGGGGTCATACTCGAATTGTCGAACGTCCCGGTGCGATGGCAGTCGGTGTGCATGGAGTATGAGCTTGCGCGCGAGTTCGAGCCGCTGCGAGATGCCGTGGACATACGCCGACGGTTCAACGCCATCGCGGTTGCCAAGGACGAGGAAACACTTCTGGAAGCTCACGAGCGAACGCAGCATGGACTCGACGAGACTGACCGGCGTAACCTCGAACTTTCCGATGAAATCCTTTACGGCCGGGGTTGGGATTTCCTGTTGGAATTTGCCGATTATCCCGAGGAGCCGTGGAACGAAGCCTGCAAGACTTCGGTCCATCGTCTCTTCGAGAATCCAGACGGTTCTCTCCCCGATCATGGACGCCGAGGGAAGGCGCTTGATTTCGAGGGATACGCTTCTGAAAAGAATTTCGCCAGGGTGCAACTGTTTCAACGGCCGGGCCAAGAAACTCGCTCGTCAAAGCCGTTTATTCTGCTCCGGGTACATCTGGATGCCGACAATAAGGCGATGCACAGAGATCTTGATTACGCGGTAGCCTACCTGCGGCGGAAGTTTGACCACGTTCTTGAGGCCCGAGGAGAAGCTCCCCGTTTTAGGACGAAGGGGCGCCGTTCGTCCGGCGGGATTCCTACCTTCGATGCCTTTCTCCGCGGGCTGAACGCAATGCGGGTGTTGCGTGCTGCGAAGCACGTCGGTTTACCAGACAAGCAAATCATTGATTGCATTTCCGCCTTGGGGTTTTCCCGCAATGCAAATCCAGCCAAGGGTGGGCTGCGATACCCCGGCGTCGAAGCAGCGAAACGGGCACGGGACGAATTTGTGAAACTGTTTCGCCGATTCTTCGGGAAGGAGGCATCTCCGCTGACAATGCGTGATCCGGCAAGGACGCTGAATCTCAATGCTTGAGAGAGGGTTTCGGTCATTGGGGCCGGGATGTCGGGCGTCAACAAGGAAAGTACTTGAGGAATTGGGACCCAATTCTTCCAGTACTTGGCCGCTTTCGGCGAGGGGGGAGGACGACGAGCATCGGTGCGTGAAAAACGCACATGATACTATCAACACCACAGGCGGAAACGCCCCGGTAAAAGCAGGCCCGGCAGAGCCTCTTGAAAAATCAATCGCGAAGCGCCTTGCGCGGGTCGAACTCTTACTCGCGGAGCGCCAAGCTGGCTTGCCGGTGTGGGTGCGACCACCCAAATCCGGCCCTGAGCACTTCAGCGGTCTGTCCAGGAGCAAACTCTACGAAGGCGCGGGGAAGAAATTTTTCCGCAGCGTTTCAATCCGCGAGCCCGGGCAACTGAAGGGAACCCGCCTCTTCCTTCTCACCGGCGACCATTCCATTCTCGCGTTCATCGAACGTAGCGAAGCGGCAGCGAGGGCCACGGAAGGGAGCGCACAATGAAGGCTCCCGGAAAAAGAAAAACCCGCCCCGGCGGAGTATCACCGGAAACGGGCTGCTGTGAGAAGCGCCCTTTTACTACCACGCCGGCTGGGCTGCCGCAAGGGGTGAGTGACCCACTCCTTGCAATTACTGTCCTCTGGCTCAGCTTGGGCAGCAGCGCACGGACCGAGTTTCTTGAGGACGTGCTCTTTTCAGACCCCGCACTCTGCGCCTGCCTCGAACGGGACGGAGGTTCGCGATGAGCGATGCCCAATCCATCAAGGGCGCCGTGGCGCATCACGCGGCCGACTTCGCGGCCTGGCTGTTTCCCGGCGGCAAGCGTGTCGGGGCTCACTGGCATGTCGGCGACGTGTCCGGCAATCCGGGGAAGTCCCTTGCCATCGACCTCAGTGGCGAATTTGCGGGTGGGTTTCGCGATTGGGCGACTGGCGAACGCGGGGACTGCTTTGCGCTGACGATGTCTGCGCGAGGGCTGGACTTCGCGAGTGCCAAGCGCACCCTCGGTAAACGCTACCGCATCGCGGCACCCCCGATCCGATTGCAGCCAGCGCCGCCGACGAGCGGGCTGGAACTTCCCGCTGACGCCACACCGGGAACGCGCGGCGACTGGCAGGAACTCGCCACACTCCGCAACTTCGCCATGATCACGCCGGCTACGGCTGCGCTCCATCTGGGCACGCTGTTCTTCGGGACTGTTCACGGCTTCCGTTGCTGGATTTTCACAGACTGCCGGCGCTTGTGCGCCGAGGCGCGGCGAATGGACGGCAAGCCGTTTCCGCCTCTCGGCACACTTGGCGAGCGGAAGGCGCACACATTGCGCGGCAGTGTGAAAAGCTGGCCCGTGGGCCTGGCCGTCGAACGCTACGCGGCCGCGGAGTTCAGAGCCGTGCTCGCCGTCGAGGGTGGACCAGACTATTTCGCCGCGCTCCACTTCTCGCTCCATGGCACGGCGGATTGCCTGCCGATTGCCTTTCTCGGCGCGGGAACGGCGGGCGCGATTCATCCCGAGGCGCTCGCGCTGCTGCGTGGGAAGCGCGTCCGCTTTTACCCGCACGCCGACAAAAGCGGCAGTGACGCCGCGGAGAAGTGGGCCGCACAGCTTCGCGCCATCGGAGGAGTGCTGGATCGATTCGAGTTCGCCGGCCTGTGCAAGCGGGATGGCTCACCCTTGAAGGATCTGAACGACAGCAACGTCATCCACCCCGACGATGCAGGAGAACTCGCGGAGTTGCTGCCATGAGCCGTGTATCACCGATGGGCACCCCGGAAGCGCCAAAGGAGCCCGCAATCGATGCACTGCCCGCGCTCCCGTCACGCGCGACCGGAAGCAAGTCGGCGAAGGAACCCAACTGGCCGGACATTCAACCGTTGCCGCCTGAACATCCGCCCGTGGCTCCGTTTGATTACATCCTCCTGCCCGAAGCGTTCATTCCGTATGCCCGCGATGTTGCGGAGCGGATGCAATGCCCTCCAGATTATGTTGCCGTAGGGCTGATGTGTTCGGTTGGAAGTCTTGTTGGCAGAAAGGTGGGAATCCATCCGAAGCGAAAGGATGACTGGCTTGAAGTCTGCAACTTGTGGGGTGGAGTTGTCGGCCCGCCAAGCATCATGAAATCCCCGGCGCTTTCGGATGCCATGTTTCCCCTCAACAAGCTCGTCGCCGAGGCAATCGAGCGGAATAAAGAGGAGTGCGCTGCGTTCGCCGATGCCAAGGCGGTTCGTGCTGCGGGTAAAGATGCCCGAAAGGCCGAACTCGCCAAGATGCTGAAGGAACGGGGCGAGGCTGCGGCGTGCGAATTAGCGAAGGAGCACCGGACAAGGGAAACCGGCGAGCCTGTTTGTGAGCGATTCATCGTCAACGATGTCACTGTTGAGAAGCTCGGGATGCTCTTGAATGAGAATTCGAACGGGCTGCTGCAATTCCGCGATGAACTTGTGGGATGGCTGCGGAGTATGGACAAGGATGGGCACGAGAATGAGCGGGCATTCATCCTCGAATGCTGGAATGGAAAAGGCAGCTACACCTCCGACCGGGTGGAGCGCGGAACGCAGCATATCGAGGCGGCGATCGTGGGTGTCCTTGGAGGCATCCAGCCCGGGGTTCTTGCGAAATACATCCGCGAGGCGAACGGCGGTGGGAGCGGGAGCGACGGGCTGCTGCAGCGGTTCAGCCTCCTGGTCTGGCCGGAGACAACGCCGATTTTCACGAACATTGACCGCTACCCTGACAAGGAGACCAAGGAAGCCGTGATGGCGGTATTCAGGCGGTTGCACAAGCTAATCGCAGCCGACCTGGACGCCACCGCCGATTACAGCACGATCCCGGCGCTGCGGTTCCGCGACGATGCTCAGGATCGCTTCGACCAATGGCGGGAGGGATTCGAGAATGGACTGCGCTCATCGGACGAGCATCCCGCGCTGGTTGCGCACCTTACCAAGCACAGGAAAGCGGTTCCCGTGCTGGCATTGCTGATTCATCTCTGCGACGGTGGCAAGGGCGCGGTGGGGATGGAGGCATTGGAGAAAGCGATCCGCTGGCACGAGTATCTCAAGGCTCACGCGGTCAAGGTCTATGGCGGCATCAGCAACGGTGGCGCTTTACCAGCCCGCGAGTTACTGCGGCGAATCCGCAAAGGCGACATCAAGGACGGGTTCTCTGCGCGGGAAGTGTATCGCCGGCACCTTTCTGGACTGGACGACGCACAGACGGTGGAGATGGGGGTCGAGGTGCTGATTTCCGCCAACTGCCTGCGGGAGGTTGTCACGCCAACAAGTGGCACCCCTTCGGTCCGCTACCACATCAACCCGAAAGTTTTTTCTCCAGTGCGCACAGAAAAGAGCAGTGCCAAAGGTGCCACAGGTTGCAAA
>CAMAUI010000051.1 GCA_945861385.1 Prosthecobacter debontii | reverse complement strand
GGCTGGAATCCACGTTGCGCGCCCCTTTTCAAAAAAACATCATGCTCGCAGCAGGCATCGTCGGTCTTCCAAACGTAGGCAAATCCACGCTCTTCAACGCGGTCACGCGCACGCGCAAGGCGCAGGCGGCCAATTATCCGTTCTGCACGATTGATCCGAATGTGGGCGTGGTGACGGTTCCCGACGGGCGACTGGAGGTGCTGAGCAAGCTGAGCGGAAGCAAAAAGCTGGTGCCGGCGGCGATCGAATTTGTGGACATCGCCGGGCTGGTGAAGGGCGCGAGCGCGGGCGAGGGGCTCGGCAACCAGTTCCTCAGCCACATCCGCGAAGTGAACGCGATCGTGCAGGTGGTGCGCTGTTTTGAGGATTCTGACATCCATCATGTGACCGGCAGCGTGGATCCGGTGCGCGACATCGAGGTGATCAACACGGAGCTGATTCTTGCGGACCTCGCGGCGGTGGAAAAACGCCGCGACCGCGTGCAAAAAGGCGCGCGCGGCGGTGACAAGACCGCAAAGGCGGAGGTCGCCCTTTGCGAAAAGATCATGCCGCACCTGGACGCGGGCAAGCCTGCGAGCACGGCGGAACTCACCGACGATGAGAAGAAGCTGATGCGGGAGTTTTTCCTGCTCTCGGGGAAGCCAACCATCTTCGCCTGCAATGTCTCGGAGGCGGATCTCTCCGCGCTCGCGGCAGGGCAGGAGTGCATCGCGAGGCCTTTCGTGGATGCGGTGAAGGCGTTTGCGGCGGCGCATTTCGGAACGGAGGCCGTGGTGATCAGCGCGCAGATCGAGAGCGAACTGAGCGAACTGAGCGAAGCGGAGGCGGCGGAATATCTCGATGGCATCGGCGTGAAAAGCAGCGGCGTGTCCGAGTTGATCCGCGCGGTGTACCACCTCCTCGGCCTCCGCACCTACCTCACCACGGGCGAGCAGGAGACGCGCGCCTGGACGATCCGCGCGGGCGACAAGGCCCCGGCGGCGGCGGGTGTGATCCACACGGATTTCGAGCGCGGATTCATCGCGGCGGAGGTGATCCACTACGACGATCTGGTTGCGCTCGGCTCATTCGCGAAAGGGCGCGAGACGGGGAAGCTGCGCATCGAGGGCAAGGAATACGTGATGAAGGACGGAGATGTCGTCGAGTTCCGGTTCAATGTGTAACCTGCCTTCACGGCAGGGTTGCCAGCCTCGGGGTGCTTCGTTACGTTCCACCCATGCGACACCTCACTGCCATCCTGCATCGTGGAGAACCGATCGAAGGGGGATTCTGGGCCACCTGTCTCGAAGTGCCGGGAGCCAATGGACAAGGCGAAACCGAGAAGGACTGCCTGCGCGATCTTGCGGAGGCGGTAAAACTCGTTCTTGAGGTCAACGAAGCGGAGGCGCTGCGCGATGACCCCGCTGCTGTGAAGACCACCCTCTCCGTGGCGTGAAGCGGCGGGAACTTATCAGCCACCTGCAAGCAGGTGGCTGCAAATTGCTCCGCGAAGGCTCGAATCATTCCATTTACACGAATCCCGCGAGCGGCATCCGCGAAGCGATTCCGCGACATCAGGAAATCAAGAAATACCTCGCCAGAAGCATCTGCCGTCGGTTGGGCGCTGAGGTTCCAAAAGGAGCGTGATGGAGAATTCCAAGCCATCCCCGGCAGCACCGCCGCAAGAACTGGAGGCCGGAGGCAAGGCACCCGACAGCGTCTGCCCGGTCTGCGGCGCGGCGCTGATTTCGGAAAAGTGCAAGGTCGTCTGCCGGAGCGAACGCTGCCGCTACCGCATCGTTTTCAACTGCGCGGAATTCTGACGGCTCGATCGTTGCACCGTGGAAAATGACGGGGAACGTGAAATGCCGCTTGCGGAGGAGCGGATTTTTCGTTTCTCCGTGCGGGAAGCCATGGATCAAACACAGAAGCCCTCGGACACCATTCTCGCGATCCAGGAATTGCAGATCGAGCGGAAGCACGTGCTGATCGAGATTCGTGAAAATGCACGCGGGCGGTTTCTGAAAATCGTCGAAACCACCGCCGGCAAACGCAACACGGTCATCATCCCGGAAAGCGGGATCAACGACTTCAACACGGCGATAGATTCGGTGATTTCAAAATTGCGGGGTTAAGACGGCGGCGAAGGTTTGGAACGGGCAAAATTGGCAGGACTCAGGGGCCCGGGTGGCACGGAAGGTGTTTATAATTTCCACAAATGGCGAACCCGCCGTTTAACGACATGACAACCGCCAGCCACGAGACACAAGCCGCCCGATTCCTGAGAGGAACCCGGCTTTTTGCGTCATTGATGGGCTTGGTGGCAGTGCTCGCGCCGGGCGCGGCGGAGGGTGCGGTCTTGAATCCCGAGGAACAGGAATTTGCGAACCTGATGGTGAATGCGGCGGGCCAGCGCCGGAACCGCGCGCTGATGAAACCCGACGCGCGGCTGGTGAGCGTGGCCCGCGCGAGGGCGAGGGACATGGCGAATCGCGATTACTTTGACCACGTGAACCCGGATGGGAATGCGGTGAACATTCTCGTCAGGAACACGGGTTATCCGCTGCCGGCATTTTACACTTCGAGCCGTTCGCTGAATTACATGGAGTCCATCGCCGGGGGCACGGCGACCGCGCAAAGCGCGTGGTCGAGCCTGCTCTCTTCCGGCCCGCACAAGCGGCATCTGCTGGCGGAGGATTCCTTTTACCGCGAGCAGACGACTTTTGGCATCGGCCATTATTATTCTCCCGGGAGTCGTTACCAACACTACTGGGTAATCATCACCGCGCCACCGGCTGGACCGGCGGGGCTGGCGATCACCTCGCCGTCCGCCGGTGCGCGCGTGACCAGGGAGAGCATCACCGTCGCGGGAACGAGCGCGGGGACGGATCACGTGGGCGCGATTGAATTCCGGCTCGAAAACGCCGCGGGCATCGGAGCCTGGAAAAATGCGGCCGTACCTGCGGGGGATGGCGGGTCGTGGAGCGGCGCGCTGGACGGCTTCATCCCCGGCAGCAACACCGTCCGCGTGCGGACACTCGATGCGAGCGGCGCAGGGATGCAGGAGGAGTCGCGCACATTCCGCTGGGTGGTCCTGAAGCCGCTGATCGTGAGTGTAGCGGGGCCGGGCGGAGTGACGGATGGATTTCTCGGAACGACGAACCACGAAGTGGGCGTCGCATTCTCGATCAAAGCGGAGCCTGCGGCGGGGGCGATCCTCGATCATTGGGAGGGGTTGCCGGACTCGCCGGGCCGCGACCCGCTCGCGCTGCGGCAGACGCTTGTGATGGAGGAGGGCCTGGCCCTCCTCGCTGTTTTTGTGCCGAGCCCGTACGTGGCGCTGAAAGGCGGCTACCAAGGCCTCATCGGCGCTGATGGCGCGGGTGCGGACGGCATGGGGTTCCTTGCGATTCGCCTGACTGGCAGCGGCGTTTTCACCGGCTCGCTGAAGCTCGGTGGCGCGGTGTTTTCGCTCAAGGGCCGCTTCAACAGCCGGGGCGACGCGCAAATTTCGATCCCGCGTGCCGGGCTGGCTGCTCTCGAACTCGCGCTTCACATGGATCTCGCCGGCGGCCTGGAGGAAATCACCGGCACGCTTGTGAATGGTGGCGATTCCCAGGCTGTGTCGCTCGCCCGCGGGGTCCCGCCGGAGGCCGCGGGAGTTTACGCCGCGGGTCGTCAGACCCTGCGCATTGCGCCGGATGCCGCCGAACCGCAGTCGCCGCAGGGACACGGCTACTCGACCGTCAATATCACCGCGGCAGGCCGGGCGCTGGTGCAGGGCGCGATGGCGGACGGGCGTCCATTTTCAAGCAGCAGCCTCGTGGGACGCGACGGAAGTTTTTCAATGTATGTTCCCCTGCGCGGCGGAGCGGGCGCCATCACCGGGCGGATGCAGATCCTCAGCGGGGCGGATGCCGGTCTCGATGGCGCGTTGCGCTGGATGAACCCCGAGCGGGTGGATGCCCCTCGCTATGCCGCGCCATTTGCGAGTTCGCACACGGTCAACGGCTCGCCTTACACCGCGCCCGCGCCGGGTGAGCCGTGCGTGCAGCTCTCCCCTGGTGCGAATGTCGGCGAACTGACCCTCGCTGGCGGGGAAATCCAGCAGGCCCTCCAGCAGCGGGTGCTCGTGGACGGCCAGAACCAAGTCTCGCTGGCGGGCCCGGCGACGGCAGGGCTGAGCATGCGGGTGAACCCGCTCAACGGCCGCATCTCGGGCAGCTTCGATCATCCCACCGCGGGCAGGCGTCCCTTCAGCGGCGTGGTGCTGCAGAAGCAGAACGGCGCATGGGGCTACTTCCTCGGCACGGAAGCGGCGGGCAATGCAGAGCTGCTGCCCGTCGCGGAATAGCAGGCGCAAATCCGGAGACTGCGGCGGCACCGGCGATGTGCCGGTGGGGGGTGGAGCGGGCGAAGAGATTCGAACTCTCGACATTCTCGTTGGCAACGAGATGCTCTACCAACTGAGCTACGCCCGCATTGCTGAGGCGCGGAAAGTAGGTGACCCGCATCGCCGGAGGCAAGGGGGATTTTCAAAATTTTTCGCTCGGGCTCTGACCGTCCCGGCAAGGAACTGGAATTCGTCCGCGCGATGAAACGACCGCGCCCCCACAGGCGCAATGCACCTTGCCACCCGTCGTGCCAGCCCGGGCACATCACAGCCAAATGCGTCCCCCGCGCACTATCAACGCCGGGACGCTTCAGGACACCATTCCCGCAAGCTGGCACCTTGGTCCACCGCGAAAGCCCGGCTCCGCCTACGGCACGGCGATGTGGAGGAGGTGCTGGGCGCCGAGCAGGTCGGTCACTTTCACGAGCACGCTGCCGCCGCTGTTAAAGCTCCGCTTCTGTGCGGGGCTGCCGGTGACGCTGGAGAGCACGATGAATGTCTTCACCTTGCTCGCGCCGATGTCTTCACCTTCCTGCAGCAGCAGGCGCAGCGCGCCGGTGCTGTCGGTCGCCCACAGACCCACGTCGGTCGCGGCGGTGATGTTGCCAGGGCCAGGCGAGACTCCTGCCGTCTTGCTGTGCATCGTGCCCACGAATAGCGGGCCGCGCGCGCCCTCGGGCAGCGCGAGGGAGGTGAATGATTTCCATTGCGCGCCCACCGGCGCTTCCGGCGGCTGCGCGCCTTCGCGGGCGACGAGGCTCAGGCCGTTGGTGTCGTCGCTGCGCCAGATGCCGTCGTTGTTTGTGGAGTTGATGCCGTTGATCGCGTCCGCCTTCATCGTGCCGAGGAATGCCACGCTGCGGTTGCCCGCGTTCACAGGGTCTTTGAGCGCGGAGAAAATGCCGCCGCTCACTCCGGTCGCGTCGCCTTTGGACACGATGCGGGCGGGGAGGTTATCCTCGTCGTCCTCCGCGAAGATCGCCACGTTGTTCATGCTCGTCGCAGTTCCAGTCCCCGCCTTCACCGTGCCGGCAAACGCCATCGCCGCCGCCGTGTTCTGCGTGGGCACGCCGAAGCTCTGCCATTTCGCGCCAGCCCCGTAGTCTGGCGCGTCTCCGCCCGCCACGCAGGCAATCGCGAGCGTTCCGTTGTGCGCGATTTTGCCCGCCACCTGCCGATTATCCCCGAGTATCACGCGCACCGATGTAAAATCCGCGCTTCCGTCATTCCCAACTCCGTCCCCCTGCCCCGGCGAACCGGGCCGCGCCAACAGCGCCGCAATGTCCTTCACCGTCGAGCCGAGCAGACTGTCGCCCTCGCGCAGCGCCAGCGCCAGCGTCGAAGAACCGCGCTCATACATCCACAGGCCCGAGTCCGTCAGCGCCGTCACACCGCCGGGGCCAGGCGAGCCGGTGATGCCCGGCGTCGTCTTCGCCATCGTCGCCGTGAAAGCCACCGCGTCCGCCCCGAGTGCGACGGACGTGAACACGCCCCACTCCGGCAAAGGATCCACGCCCGGCGGGATGACCGTCGCCGCCACCGCGCCCGTGGCCACCGAGCCTTTGCGGGCGACGAGCACCGCCGCGCCTGCGCCCGTGCCATCGGCATCCAGAAAAATCGCCGTATTATCCACCGAAGTCACCGCGCTCGTCGTCCCGGGCGCATTGGCCAGCGTCGCGATCCACGCGATCGCCCCATCCGGCCCGAGCAGCGGCTCCTTGAGCCCGCTCATCACCGCATTCGCGATGCCGGGGGCCGCGCCGCCTCTCCTGGCAATGACCCTCACCGTCCCCGCCATGTCTGCCAAGTCCCAGCCGAGGATCGCTGTCGTGATCGCATTGCCCGTCGTGAAAGTGGCCAGCATCGCGCACTGCCTCGCGTCATTGATGGACGGCACGCCAAAGCTCACCCACACTGCCGTCGGAATGCCGCTCCCCGGCGTGTGCGAGCCGGGCACCCGCGCGCCCTTTCTGCCGAGCACCGTAGTCACAGGATCCACCACCGGCGGCGGCCCCGTGTAATAAAGCTCCGCACCCGCGGCATGATAACCGAAGGGGAAGTTCCCTTCACCCCCGGCGACTAGTACCTTGGCGCCGGGCAGCAACGTCGCCGTGTGGGCATAGCGTGCAGTGGCGAGGCTGCCAGCGGCGCTCCACGCGTTGGTCGCCGGATCGTACAGCTCCGCGCTCGCGAGACGGACGCTGCCATTGTATCCCCCGGCGACGAGCACCATGCCGCTGGGCAGCAGCGTCGCCGTGTGGACATAGCGTGCCGTGGCGAGGCTGCCAGCGGCGCTCCACGAGTCGGTCGCCGGATCGTATAGCTCCGCGCTCGCGAGCCTGCCGCTGTAGTCGTATCCCCCGGCGAGCAGCAACTGGCCGCTGGGCAGCAGCGTCGCCGTGTAATAGCCGCGTGCGGTGGCGAGGCTGCCGGCGGTGCTCCACGTGTTGGTCGCCGGATCGTATAGCTCGGCGCTCGCGAGAACGGCGCTGTTATTGTATCCCCCGACGACGAGCACCTGGCCACCGGGCAGCAGCGTCGCCGTGTGGCCATAGCGTACCGTGGCGAGGCTGCCGGCGGCGCTCCACGCGTTGGTCGCCGGATCGTATAGCTCCGCGCTCCCGAGAACGCCAATGTTGCTGACTCCCCCGGCGACGAGCACCATGCCGCTGGGCAGCAGCGTCGCCGTGTGGCGGTAGCGTGCCGTGGCGAGGCTACCGGCGGCGCTCCATGCGTTGGTCGCCGGATCGTACAGCTCCGCGCTCGCGAGACGGACGCTGCCGTTGCCTTCGCCCCCGGCGGCGAGCACCTTGCCGCTGGGCAGCAGCGTCGCCGTGTGGAAAGTGCGTGCCGTGGCGAGGCTGCCCACGGCGCTCCACGCATTGGTCGCCGGATCGTATAGCTCCGCGCTCACGAGATAGTAGCCATTGTATCCCCCGGCGGCGAGCACCTTGCCGCTGGGCAGCAGCGTCGCCGTGTGGGCATTGCGTCCCTCGACGAGGATGCCTGCGGCGCTCCAGTCCGCCGCCTGCGCGGCGGGGCCGAGGACGAGCGAGAGGGCGAAGGCGAGGAGATGGGCGGTGGTTTTCATCGAGAGCGGGCGTTTGGTACGATGAGATCTGTTTTCCTAAAATGCAAGCTGCCACTATGGTCCCGGCGGGGTGGGCGCGGGCGGCTCCTCCTCGGCACCGTCATACACCACGCCCCATTCGCGGGCTTTGCGGCGCAGGCTCCAAAATGACCAATTGCGACCACCGCAGACCCAAGCACACACTCGCCAATCCTCACGCCACCCGCCATTCCCCCACCCCGCCCTTGCCCTGCACGGTGCTCTCCGGCACAACCACGCCCCTTTCACCAAACATGGGCGTCCGTTTTTTCAACACCTACACACGCAAGCTCGAGGACTTCAAGCCCATCCAGCCCGGCAGCGTGAAACTCTACACGTGCGGCCCCACCGTTTATAATTTCGCCCACATCGGCAACTTCCGCGCCTACGTGTTCGAGGACCTTCTCCAGCGCCACCTCGAGGCGCGCGGTTTCAGCGTCCGGCGCGTGATGAATCTCACCGACGTGGACGACAAAACCATCCGCGGCTGCCGCAACCTCGGCGTGCGGCTCGCGGATTTCACACAGAAATACAAGGATGCGTTCTTCGCCGACCTCACCACGCTCCGCATCAAGCGCGCCGATCATTTCCCCGCCGCCACCGACTACGTCCCGCGAATGATCGAGATGATCCGCGTGCTCGAGCAAAGGGAAATCGCCTACCAGGCCGAGGACAAATCGCTCTACTTCCGCATCAGCAAATTCCCCGGCTACGGAAAACTCGCGCATCTCAACCTCGACGAACTCCGCCCCAGCGGACGCATCGCCAGCGACGAATACGAAAAGGAAAACGTGGGGGATTTCGCGCTCTGGAAGGCGTGGGACGAAGCCGACGGCGACGTGAAATGGGACAGCCCTTGGGGCCCCGGGCGGCCCGGCTGGCACATCGAGTGCAGCGCCATGGCCACCGCGCTCCTCGGCGATGAACTGGACATCCACTGCGGCGGCGTGGACAACATCTTCCCGCACCACGAGGCGGAGATCGCGCAGTCGGAGAGCGTGACTGGGAAGCGGTTCGCCCGCACATGGCTCCACTGCGCGCACCTCATGGTCGAAGGCGAAAAAATGGCGAAGAGCGCCGGCAATTTCTTCACCCTCCGCGACCTCCTCGACAAAGGCTGGAGCGGCCGCGAGATCCGTTACGCACTGCTCACAGTGAACTACCGGCTGCCGCTCAATTTCACATTCGACGGCCTCGCCGGGGCGCGTGCGGCGTTGCAGCGGATTGACGAGTGGGCCGCCCGCCTCGCCGCGCAGGCCGCGCAGCAACCTCCCGCGACCGCGCCGGAAAATGCCGCCGCGCTCATCGCGGGATTCTTCACCCACCTCGACGACGACCTGAACATCTCCGGCGCGATGGGCCAGCTCTTCGACCTCATCCGCGAAACCAACCGCGCGCTCGACTCCACCACGCTCCCGCCCGCCGCCGCCGCCGCCATCCTCGCCGGCTGGCAGCGCATCAACAGCGTCCTCGCCATCGAACCCGAAGCCGTGCCCGTCCCCGCTGAAGTGCTCGCATTCGTCGAACAACGCCAGGCAGCCCGCGCCGCGAAGGACTGGGCGGGAAGCGACCGCCTGCGCGACGAGATCGCGAAGCTCGGCTGGACGGTGAAGGACACCAAAGACGGGCCGAAGCTGACGCGCGCGTGAGTTGTCGCATTTGAATCACCCCCACACAGGCGAATCTATAGACGGAAGGCTTGTCTTTTCCGTGCGAGGCGCAAATGTCGCCGCTCATTTTTGCTCATGGCCAAGAAAACTATCCGCGACATCAACCTGACTGGGAAACGCTGCTTTGTCCGCGTGGACTTCAACGTCCCTCTCGATGAAAAGGACGGGCACATGGTCATCACCGACGACACGCGGATCAAGGAAACGCTGCCGACCATCCGCGCGCTCATCGAGGCCGGTGCACGCTTGATTCTCGCGTCGCACCTCGGCCGCCCGAAGGGGCAGCGCGACCCGAAGCAGTCGCTCCGGCCCGTGGCGATGCGGCTCGCGGAGATGATCGGGCGTCCCGTGGATTTTGCGGACGATTGCATCGGCGCGGAGGCGAAGGCGAAGGCGCTCGCTTTGCAAAATGGCGGCGTGCTGCTGCTGGAGAATGTGCGCTACCACGCGGGCGAGGAGAAAAACGACCCGGCACTTGCCAGGGCGATGGCGGATCTCGCCGAGGTTTATGTGAACGACGCGTTCGGCTCCGCCCATCGCGCACACAGCTCGACGGCGGGCGTCGCGGCGCTTATGCCGGCGGTGAGCGGGTTGCTGATGGAGAAGGAGCTGACTTATCTCCACGACGAATTGCAAAACCCTGCGCGGCCTTTCCTCGTCATCCTCGGCGGCGCGAAAGTGAGCGACAAAATCCAGGCCATAGACGCACTGCTCGACAAGGCGGACGTGATCCTCATCGGCGGCGGCATGGCCTACACGTTCCGCCTCGCGCTCGGCCACGCGATCGGGAACAGCCTCTGCGAGCCCGACAAGGCGGACACAGCGAGAGCGGCGCTGGATAAGGCGAGGGCGAAAGGCGTGAAGCTGCTGCTGCCGGCGGACAACTACATCGTGCAGGAGATGGATTTCGCAGCGAAGACCGTGGGGCCCGGCAAGTACACGAATCCCGGCGAGGACATCCCCGACGGCTGGGAGGGCGTGGACATCGGCCCGGAGACGATCAGGCAATACGCGGCGGAAATCGCGGCGGCGAAGACCATCGTGTGGAACGGGCCGATGGGCGTTTTCGAAATCAAGGACTGCGCGAAGGGCACCTTCGCCATTGCCGCCGCGGTGGCTGCGAATTCCGCGGCCACGACGATCATCGGCGGTGGCGACAGCGTGAAAGCGGTGAAAAAAGCGGGCGTCGCGGACAAGGTCACATTCATCAGCACGGGCGGCGGTGCCTCGCTCGAACTGCTCGAAGGCACGGTGCTGCCGGGCGTCGCGGCGCTGAATGACAAGTAACCCTCAACACCAACGAACACAGCCATGCGCAAAAAGATCATCGCAGCGAACTGGAAGATGAACATGACCAACGGGGAGGCGGAGGCGTTTTTTGAAAAGTTCCTCCAGGAACTCGGGGAGGACAGGAAGGTCGAGGTGGTCATCGTGCCGCCATTCACGGCGCTGGCAAAAGCCGGTGAACTGCTGCGCGACGTTCAGAACGTGAATCTCGGCGCGCAAAACATGCATTGGGAGAAATCAGGGGCGTTCACCGGCGAGATCAGCGCATCGCTGCTGCGCGAACTTTACGTCCATTACGTCGTGCTCGGCCACAGCGAGCGGCGCACGCTGTTCGGCGAGACGGATGCGATCGTGAACCGCAAGGTCCACGCCGCGCATGCGAACTCGCTCACGCCCATCGTCTGCATCGGCGAAACGCTCGCGGAGCGCGATGCCGGCAAGGTCGAGGAAGTCCTTGCCACGCAGGTGAAGGGCAGCCTCGACGGACTCACGGCGGAGCAACTCGAAGAAACGGTGATCGCCTACGAACCGGTCTGGGCCATCGGCACTGGCCGCACCGCCACGCCGGAGCAGGCGCAGGAGGCGCACGCATTCATCCGCGGCAGGCTCGCCGCGGGCTGGAACGCCGAGGTCGCGGCGAAAGTGCGGATCCAGTACGGCGGCAGCGTGAAACCCTCCAACGCAGGCGAACTCATGGCGCAGCCGGACATTGACGGCGCTCTCGTCGGCGGCGCGAGCCTCGATGCGCGCGGTTTTGCGGAGATCATCCAGGCCACGCGCGCACTGCTCGAATAGCGCCGCGGATCGCCTCTTTAAACATACCCTAATCTTTCAAAACGCCCCGTGTTGAACCCGCACCGCATCTCTCTTATGAAGTCCAAACATCCAAAATTCTCTCAGCTCCGTGCAGCGCGCCTCGCGGCCGCCATCATCCTCATCCTCCCCGCCAGCCGGCTCGCCGCCGAGCAGGTCAATATGGTCGAACACGGCAAGAAGACCTTCGAACTCTGGGGATGCGCCGTGTGCCATGTCACCACCAAGGACGACAACTCGCTGAAGACCGGCCCGACTTTGTACAATTCGTTCACGACGACTCCGCGCGATCTCGCGGTGATGACGGCGGACGGGAAGAAAACCACGGTCAAGGCGGACCGCGACTACCTCATGCAGTCGGTGAGAAAGCCGACGGAGTTTCTCGCGATCGCCGAGAGCGGCCCCACCAAGGGGACCGCGTATGCGCCGATCATGCCGCAGTTCCCGGCGGAGATCGTCACGGATGCCGACCTCGAGGCGATCTGGCACTTCCTCCGCAATGCCGCGGACGCACCGAACGCGGGCCCCGCAGTCGTCATGGGCGAACTCAACGTGAAGGTCGCGAAGAACGTTCTCGACCGGCCCGGCGAGGTCATCGTGACCAAACGGCCACGGGTTTATCGCTCCCCGATGAAGACTTCGAGCGGGCGCGCCATTCACGTGGGACTGCCCAACGGGATGAACTACACCTTTGATCCGCGCATGTTTTCGGTGCGCCTGGTTTGGGGCGGCGGGTTTCTCAATATGGAATCGGAAATGAAAGGCCGCGGCCATCCCGGCTCCGCTCCCGCAGTAGGCGCCAAGATTCTGCTGGATAAAACGCCCCTGCTGGTGCCGCTGACAGAGGACAAAAAACCCATTGATCTCGAATTCAAGGAGCCGGACGTGGGGGACGAGGCCAACATCGCCAAACATCTCTGGAAGGGCGGCGATTTCCTCAAGGAGCTGGCCGCGTGGGATTCCGCCTTTCTCGGCTACTCGCTGAACGCGTCGGGTGAGCCGGACTTCGCCTTCCGGGTCGGAAAGAATACGATCAGCGAGCGCATCACTTTCACGCCGGAGGGATGGATGGTCGTCGAGGTTTCCGGCAGCCTGAAAACCCCGCAGGCGTTTCAAGTGCGCTCCGACGGGCTGAGCGGCGTCACCGTTACCGGCGGCAAACTGGCCGACGGCGTCTGGACGTTGCCGGCGGGCGAGAAGGTTTCGGGACGCATGCAGATCAAATTTGGCGAAGGCCTCGTGGCGCGGGCGACGCTCGCCGTCGCGGAAAATTTCGCGCCGCAGCCTCTGCAGGTCGAGCCAGCCACCGCGACCATGCCCCCGGGCTACCAGATCGAATCGTGGATGTCTCCCACGGATACCTACGGACGGAAGCAGCTTTTCGAGCCCACCGCCATGGCAGTCGCGAAGAACGGCACACTCGTGGTCGGCACCCGCACGGCGGGCATCTGGAGAATGAAGGACCGGAAATGGGAGCTGTTTGCGGAAGGCACCTACGAGTGTCTGGGGCTGGTAATCGAGGACGATACTGGGGACACCATCGTCATCGGGCAGAAGCCCGAACTGACCCGCCTGCGCGATACCAACAAGGACGGACGCGCGGACCAATTCATTACCGTGTGCGATGACTACGGCTTCCACGGCAACTACCACGAATACACCCACGGCCCGGTGCGTGATGCCGAGGGCAATTACTACTTCTTGCTCAACTTGAGCCACACCGGCAACGCCAAGGCGTCCTACCGGGCGGGCGGACCTTTCATGGGGAGCATGGGTGGCTTCCGCGGCTGGGCCTGCCGGGTCACTCCGGCCGGCGTATTTGAACCCTACGCGCCGGGCGTGCGCAGTCCCGCGGGCCTCAGCACCAGCCCCGATGGCCGCATCGTCCTGGCCGACAACCAGGGCGAATACATGGGCTCGTCGAAAATCAGCTACCTCAACAAGGGCGATTTCTACGGGCACCCATCCTCGCTCGTGGCGCTCCCCGGCCTGACGCCGGACTCCCCGGAAATCGCCTTCGACAAATGGAAGGACAAGATCCACCGCTCGGCGCTCTGGCTGCCGCATGGCAAGTACGCCAATTCCCCCGGCAGCCCCGCATGGGATCTGACCGGCGGCAAATTCGGACCCTTCGCCGGACAAATGTTCATCGGCGACCAGACCCTCTCGACGGTGATGCGCGTCACCACGGAAAAGGTCGGCACCACCGATCAGGGAGCCGCGATGATCTTCGCCCGAGGACTGGCCTCGGGTGTCATGCGGCCCTGCTTCCTGCCCGACGGCTCCCTGCTCCTCGGCCAAACTGGACGCGGCTGGGGCTCCCGAGGCGGCAAGGAAGCCAGCCTGCAACGCATCTCCTGGGACGGCACCACCGTCCCCGCCGAGATCAGCTCCACGAAGACGGAAAAAACCGGACTGACCCTGCGCTTCACAGCGGCCCTGGCGAAAGAAGCCACGCCGGAAGTCGTGCAGCAAAATATCAAAATCCAGTCCTGGACCTACCACGATTCCCAGCGTTACGGCTCCGGCGAAAACGAAAAGCGGCCCGATGAAATCAAGAGCGTGACCGTGAGTGCCGATCGCAAGTCCGTGACCCTCGAAATGCCCGGTTTCGCCGACCCCGCGAAGGTCATTGACCGCATCTACCACCTGCTCATCCCCGACGCGAAAGCCCTCTTTGGCGCCATCCCGTGCCGCGCAGACTTGGAAGCCTACCAAACGATCCGCGCCGTACCGAAATAAGTGATCCATTGCGCTGGCGTTGTCGCCCTGAATTCCTGGGCCGCATCGAGGCCTGAGCCGGAACGATGCAGTTGTGGGAGCGCTGCGAAGCGGAACACAGGCTTCCAGCCTGTGCGGACAGTGGGCTTCCAGCCTGCTGACCCATGCACCGAATGGTGCGGACGCCACAGGCATGAGGCCTGCCCACCGCACAGGCTGGAAGCCTGTGTTCCGGACGCATCGCGCCGCACCAACTGCATCGTTCCGGCTGAGGACTTCCAGCCCAACGGGCTCGGAAGCGGATTCCTGACAGAAATGGAACCGGCAGGATCCGCGCTTTTTCGTTTCTTTGGCGCATCTACCATCTCGCGGAATAAAAGAGACGCGCCCTCGGCGAGCATGGGGTGCGGGGCAGGGTGGGCGTCCCGCCGGGAACATCGAACATCCGACCGCATTCATCCTAAATAGGACGCCACTCGACGCCCGATGTGCCGGGCGTGACGCCCACCCTGCCCGAAAGACTCGTCATTCCCGAATGATGGTATCAATCCTCCGCGATAACCACTTCCGTCCCCACCGGGATCATGTCGAAAACCTCCACCACGTCCGCATTCGAAAGCCGCACACATCCATGGCTCGCGGGCGTCCCAAGACGATCCTCCGCGTTTGTCCCGTGAATGTAGATGTAGCGCTCCCGCGTGTTGGCGTTCTCCGCGTCGAGCCCCTCGAGCCAAAGTATCCGCGTCTGCACATGGTCCGCATCATCCGTTGACCTGCCAAACTCCCCGGTGGGCAGGCGCGATTTGAAAATCATCGCTGGCGGCATCCCATCCCCGTGCTTCTCCGCAACGCGGAAATGCCCCGTCGGCGTCTTGTTCGAGCCCGCCTCAAACCCCAGCCCGAACCGCGAAGTGCTGCACGCAAATCTACGCAGCAACACCCCCGATTCATCCAGCACGTCCAGCGTCTGGCTCGGCACATGCACAAATACACGCATGCGGACACAGCAGCACCGACTCCGCGCCCGGCGCAAGCGCGAATACGGCAGCGAGGCGCGCTTTCTCCCCGCTCGTTCGCCCGTCGTCCTCCTGCCGGAAAATTGATGAAAACTCCCCTTGCGCTGCCTCCGGATGCCCGCTTACCTCACAACATATTCATTTGGTTTTTGGACAATTCCTCCTAGCGAGAAAACCCTAACGCGGCCCGAAGCGCGCCCAGTGCTTCGGGCCGCGTTCCTTTTCTCCCGGTGCCTCCACGCCCCCGCAGTGCTCGACGAGACAAGCCCCGCGCCACTACCGTGCAGCCATGCTGAACGACATCGAGCGGACTCTCTTTCATGAGCAGACAATCCTCCGGCGCCTCGATGAACTCGCGGCGCAGATCACCGCCGACTACGAGGGCCGCGACCTCACCGTTCTCGCAATTCTCAACGGCAGCATCTTTTTCATGGCCGACCTGCTCCGCCGGATCCAACTGCCGCTCCACCTCGCCTGCCTCAGCGCATCAAGCTACCACGGCGGCACCGAAAGTTCCGGCACGGTGACGTTTGACCTCGGCTCCCTACCCGATCTCGACGGCCGCCACGTGCTGATCCTGGACGACATCCTCGACACCGGGCTGACGCTGCGCGCGATTTCCGGCCGGCTCAGTGCCGGGACCAGGCCCGCAAGCATCAAGATTTGCGTGCTGCTTCAAAAACGCAAAGCGCGTCCGGGCGGGATGGCCGCGGATTACGCCGGCTTTGAAATCGGCGACGAATTCGTCGTCGGCTACGGCCTCGACTACCGCGAACACTACCGGAACCTCCCGTTCATCGGCGTGCTCAAGCAGGAAGTCTTTTCGTCCGCGCCCGCGCGTGGTTGATTGCTGCCATGTTCACATTCATCAATAGCAACATCGAAGTACCCGACCCCGGCTCAGGCCCTCAACGAAGGACGGCGGACAGTTCCGACCTCGTCCAGCTCAAGGCCGACATTGCGCGGCTCTATTTCATTACCGAAGCCCTTTGGCGGATCCTCCGCGAAAAGCACGGGCTCGACGAGCAGGAGATCATCCGCCAGATCACCGCCATAGACATGGAGGACGGAAAACTCGACGGCCAGAAGGCCACCACTCCACCCAAGCCATGCCCGAAATGTGGCCGCATCCTCGCCAGGCAAAGGGCGAAGTGCATGTTCTGCGGGGAATTCATCGCCCACGATCCGTTCGACCGATAGCGCCCCGCCGATTCCCAAGCTTGGCGGTGCCGCGCCTCGCCGGTAGGAAATGCGCATGAAAACGCCCGCCTCGCTCGTCCTCCTCCTTGCCGCGTCCGCGCCATCGCTCATCGCGGAAATCGAGACAACATCCTTTTTCTACAAGGACGGCGCCGCGATGCTCGAGGGCTTCGTCGCCTACGACACCACGGTCAAGGGCCCGCGTCCCGGCGTCCTCGTCGTCCATGACTGGACGGGGCTGCAAGACTACGCGAAAGCGCGCGCGACGCAGCTCGCGGAACTCGGCTACGTGGCCGTCGCGGCCGACATCTACGGCAAGGGCGTGCGCCCGACCGATCCGAAGGAATGCGCCGTACAGGCCGGCACTTATCGCAGCGATCTTCCTCTCCTGCGCCGCCGCGTGCTTCTCGGCCTCGAACAACTCAAGGCGCAACCCGGCGTGGACGCCGCGCGACTCGGGGCGATCGGATATTGTTTCGGCGGCACCTGTGTGCTCGAACTCGCCCGCAGCGGAGCGGACGTTCGCGGCGTGGTCACTTTCCATGGCGGACTCGGCACCACGAAACCCGCCGGGGCCGGCGTCGTGAAGGCGGCGATCCTCGTCTGCCACGGTGCCGCGGACGAACACGTGAACAAGGAAGTGCCAGCCTTCAAGGCCGAGATGGAAAAGGCGAAAGCCAGAATGACTTTCATCACCTACGAAGACGCAAAGCACGGCTTCACCAAGCCCGGCCCGGCATATCAGGCCAGGGCCGACAAGGAATCCTGGGAGGCGATGAGGAAATTCTTCGCGGGTCTGTTCGAAAAATAGCCGGCGGGGTTCAGCGGAACTTCAACGGCTCGGGCGGATCGAGCTTCACATCGGGCCGCGGTGCGGGAGGCGCCACCACAGGCACGGGAGCCGGTGCGTCGGGATTTTTCACCGCGGCCGGGTCGCCCGCCGGGATGTTCTCGCTCGTGATGAGCGATGCCTGCGCATTGCCCACCCCCGCCAGCTGCAGCATCCGCGCGACCGCCTCGACGGAATGGTAGGGGTCGTCGCCCAGCACCGCATTCCCCTTGAGCGGAATCGGCGTAAGGCTTTCAGGCAGCCGAAGCGTCGCCTTTTTTGCACTCGGATCTCCCCCGGCGACTGCCGGCGCACGGACGATGCCACTATGCACCGGGCACGGATCGCGCGGCGCCTGCTCTTCGGTCGCCATTTCCTGGTACGTCGTGCGAACGCCATTATCGGCACACTTCTCACACGCGAGCCCGCCGCTTGCGCGGCAGATTTCCACGCGGATCAGCCCCTTCGGGCGGATGAATTCCCGCGGCTTGTAGTCGGCAAACCCGGCCTTCATGAGATCCGCCCAGATCGGGAGCGCGAGATCCTTGCTGAATGCCCCGCGGAAGATCGGCTCCTTCTGCTTTCCGCGCTGCCGATCCAGGCCGATCCACACACTGCATGTGATCTCGCTGCTGTACCCGCAAAACCAGAGATCCGTGAAATTGTATGCCGTGCCCGTCTTCCCACCCAGCGGGATGTGGGCAAGCCCGAGCTCCAACGTCGCCCGCTCCGCGGTGCCGCCCGGCTCGAGCACTTGCGAGAGACAACTGTGCACCTCGTACGCGGTCGTATCCTTGATCGCGGGCACCAGCTCGCTTTTCTCCTGGAAAATCACGTTCCCCGCCTTGTCCTCGATCCGGGAAATCACGAAGGGCTTCTCCGGCCGCACACCGCCATTCGGGAACATGGTGTACGCAATCGTCAAATCCATCGGCGTGACCTCGCTGCCGCCGAGGTAGGTTTTCGGGAACGCGGCGAGCTGCCCCGAAATCCCCGCATCCTCGCACAGATCGAGCACCGGCTGGATCCCTGTCATCATTCCAAGCCGCGCGGTCGCCGCGTTCTTCGACATCACCAGCGCCGTGCGCGCGGAGATGGTCCCCTCGAACCGGTTGTCCTGCCGCTCCGGCCCCCACTCCCCGAGGATTCCCGTTGTGCCGCCCATCATCACCTTCGTGTTGTCAATCACCGCATCCTGCACCGCCGTACCCGGGAAAAAACCCTGCTCGAACGCCGCGGCATAGACCAGTGGCTTGAACGCCGTGCCAGGCGGAATCTGCACCTGCGTCATCCGGTTGAGCTGGCTGTGTTTGAAATCCCTCCCCCCCACGATCGCCCGGATCGCGCCAGTGCGATTGTCCAGCATCACCGCCCCGCCCTGCAGGTATTCCGGATCAATGCGTTTTCCATTCGCATCCACCGGATTCTTCTTCGCCGCCTCGAAGATCGCATCGTACTTCGCAAATGTCTGGTGCTCCCAGTCCGGCCGCATCTCGATCGCAGCCAGCCGGGCATTCAGCGATTCCTCCGCCTTCTTCTGCAAGCCCGCGTCAATCGTCGTGTGAATCCGCAGCCCCTCGCCGAGCGCGCGATCCTTCCCCACTTTTTTCAACACCTGCTGGTACACCATGTCCGCCGCGTAATTGTCCTGGTGGATCGGGCGCTTGTTCCGCAGCACCGGCTCATCCTTGAACGCCGTGTCGTAATCCGCGCGGCTGATCCGCTGCTGCTGGAGCAGGTTGTTCAGCACCACGTTCCTCTCGACGATGCACCCGCTGTAATTCCGCCACGGCGAAAGCCGGTCGGGGCTCCGCAGCAGCCCCGCCAGGAGCGCCGCCTCGCTGATCGTCAATTCCTTCGCGCGCTTCCCATAGTAGCCCTTCGCCGCCGCCTCAGCCCCGAAGAAGCCATTCCCGAAATAAACCCGGTTGAGGTAGAGATTGAGGATCTGCTCCTTGGTCCGGATCTTCTCGATCTCGAAAGCCACGAACATCTCGAGCAGCTTCCGCTCTTTCGTACGGTCGGTCGCCGGCAGCTCCTCCGGGAACGTATTCCGCGCAAGCTGCTGCGTGATCGTGCTGGCCCCCTGCTTTGAGGTGCTGGACTTCCAGTTCTCATACACCGCACGCATCACCCCCTTGTAGTCCACGCCCTTGTGCTCATAAAACCGGGAGTCTTCGCGGGCGATCACCGCATTGATGAGGTGCCCGGACATCTCCGTGTAGGGCACCTGATCCCGGTTCTGCGTGAAAATCCTGCCGATCAGCACACCGTTCTTGTCGAGCATCAGGCTGGCCGACTCCATCGCATCGAGCCGCGCATAGTCGAACTGGCGCGCCTTCGCTTCGTACTCCCCGGTCACCATCGAGTACACGACCAACCCGGCGATGCCGAGCAGCAGCAGCGTGAAGAACGGAATCGTGAACCACCATCGGCGGTACCATCGCTTTTTAGGTCGCGGCAAATCCCACATTGAGAGCGCCAAAGCATGGCCACCCGCCGCCGCGATGCAAGACCGCGAATCGTCCATTCAAACTTCCTCCCGCATCCGATCTTCCCCACTCACACTCCCCAATCATGCCGGCTGGCTGCACCGCCGGCGTAACCTCGGCACTGACTACCTTGCACTCTTCGCCGCCAGTTTCTTCATCGCCGCCTCCACGTCCGCCAGCGTGCCGATGGGGACGAACATCGTGAACCGATGCACGCCCGGCGCGATGCCCACATCGGCTTTTTCGCGGAAGACGCAGTTCCATTTCACCACTCGCTCCGCCTTGAATCTCCAGCGCCCGTAGCTCGGGCCGTTCACTCCTTTGTGCGGAGTGGAAAAGATGCCCATCGCGTGCGAGCCGTCGCGCGTGGAGAGAACGACAGGACGCGGCTGTTCGCCGGGGCCGTCAGTGAGCGGATCGAGTTTTCCCGCCGCGGCGTCGAACGTCCAGAACCGCTCAAATTCCGCCGGCATGTAGCCGGTGAGCGCCTCGAACTGCGCAGTGCGGTGCGGCTCGTTGGCGGGCACGATGAACGTCGCCGAGTATTCGATCACATTCGGCATCCCGCGCGCGCCGATGCGCACTTCCTTTTCGAGCACGTGTTCGGAAAGGATCGCCGTGTTCCGCGCGAGCTGGCCCTCGGAGCGTTCGCCCGGCGCGAGCCAGAACGCCATCTGCGAGCGCGTCCGCAGCAGCGGGCCTGCGGCGATGATTTCCAGCAGACGGCTGCTCGATTTCGCCCCCGCGCCATCCGCGCGCGAGCCAGCCTCGGTCGGATTGAAGGTCTCCGCGCCCGCCTGCGCCGTGTTGTCGAACGACGACGCCGACTGGAGCTGCCTCCCGTGATCGGTGCTGTCAATGAACTCGCGCCCGTTCCATTTCAGCGAATGAATCGCCCCCGCCAGCCGGCTCGTCGTCGTGATGACGATTTCCGATTCGCGAAACGCCCCGCGGATCACCGCATCGCCAGAGGGCGGCGCGGCCGTCACGGCGGCGAAGGACAGCGACACGGCAGCAGCGATGCAGCGGAAAATCATCCCCGGTGTGTTTCAGAAAAACACTCCCTCCGCCAGCTACTCAAATGGATTGATCACCGGCACACCACAGCGTCTGAAATCATCCATGTTTCGAGTCGCAACCGCCAGCCCGTGATACCTCGCGCTCGCCGCGATCATCGTGTCCCTTCCTTATCCCCACGCTGAACCCGGCTCGCTGAATCTCGTTGATCAGCCCGCCCCAAACGATTGCCACCTCGCGCGTCCAGTCCAGGCAGCAGACCCGGCTCCGCAGCCCGGCGAACCACGCCTCCAGGTTCGCCCTCCTGCGCCCGACATGCAGCCGGTCAATGCCGCGCCAGATTTCACCGATGACGACCGCATCTGTCACGCAGTCCACGACATTATCTTGAAACCAATCCACCGCCTTTTGATTGCGCTGCAGCTTCGTCGGCTCGCACAACAAATTCGCATCTACGAGGAATTTCATTCAAACACCACCGGCTTGAGATCGTCCGTCGTTTCCCCGCGCTGCATCGGCACAAACCACCCCTTCTCCGGGCACGCCAGCAACCAATCAACCAAGTCCGGCGCCGAACCAACGGGTTCATCCGACAACGCCACCCGCACCCGCCCACCCTTCGGGAATTGCTGCAACAAACCGGCGATCACACCGGCGCTTTCATCCCCGATGTCAATTGTTGCGTTGATCGTGCTCATGCCGCGAAAAGTAGCACGCCCCGCACGCGCCGTTCAAGCGGCATCTCCCTCCAGCGGCGCGGCCGTCACGGCGGCGAAGGACAGCGATACGGCAGCAGCGATGCAGCGGAAAATCATCGCCACTGTGTTTCAGAAAAACACTTCCTCCGCCAGCGCTCACCTCGGCAAGCGGAATGGTGCCATGGATCGCTGGTGCTCTCGACGGAGCTCATGGCGGCGCGATCACCATGGGAACGTGTGGTCGTCTCATCCTCGGACGCACACTGGGATGCGTCCGTCCTTCGGGTTGATGACTGGAATATTCAAATCGCCGCCGCATGCCTGTCCGCGCGTGGGTCACCGGCGGCTTGGAAGCGGCCGGTCTCATCGCGTTGCAACACGCAAGGCATCCATAGCGCGCCGCCGGGCTGCCGAACCTTGTGTCCCCTTCCCTTCAGCGCCGCGATAGTCGCCTCACCAAATCCGGCGTTGATCGAGAGGCTGCCGAGGGATGGCGGAGTCTGGCCGAACGAGCCAATGTGGTGATCGGTTCCAAACCGATCCGCCGCGACGGACTCGTCCGCGGCCATCCCGTGGTCCACGTAGTTCATCACCATTTGAAGCGCGGCCTGGTCCTGGCCATCGCCCCCGGCGACGCTGACGGCCAGCACGGGCCGCCCCGCTTTCAGCACCAATGTCGGCGACAGCGTGATGCGGGGGCGCTTGCCGGGCATGATCCGGTTCGGACTCTGCGGCCAGTTGTTGAAACTTTGGAGCCGCGAGTTGAGCCAGACGCCGGTCGTTCCCGCCAGGACGCCGCCCCATCCGCTGGGCGTCGCCGCGACGAAGTTCCCTTTGTCATCAGCGGCAAGGCACGTCGTCGTATCGTGACTCACGCCCGGAGGCCCGAAGCGCGGGTCACGCCGGTCCAGGAGCGGCTTTCCGCCAAGCGGGTCGCCGGGCCGGAGTTCCAGCGACGCGCGGTCCATTTCGATCAGCTTCCTCCTCATCGCTGTGTATTCCGCGGAAAGAAGCGCCCCGATCGGCACCTTCTCAAACAGCGGGTCCGCATAGAACACATCACGATCCGCCATTGCCAGCTTCAGCGCCTCGACCGCCAGATGCACCGTCTCCGGCGATTGTCGGCCCATCGCTTTCACATCAAATCCCTCGATGAGTTTCAGCGCCTCGAGCAGACACGGCCCCTGCGTCCACGCTCCGCACTTGCACACCGTGAACCCACGGTAATCCGCCATCACCGGCTCCTCGATCCGCGTGACGTGCGCCGCCAGATCCTCCGCACGAATCAGCCCGCCATTTGCCTGCGACCATTCGTCCAGCGCCGCCGCGACGGGGCCGCGGTAAAAACAATCCGCCACCGCGCGCAACCCCGCCAGCCGGTCTCCCGCCGCCTTTTCCGCATCCATCAACTGAGTCATCGTCGCACCCAAATCCGTGTGCCATTCCTTTTTTGCGGCGCCGAGAAGCATCATCATGGGCTTCGCCGCGGAAGCAAATGTGAACGTCCCGTGGCGGCTCAGCAGCGTGATGATCGCACCAAGCGCCGCAGGAACCGCCGCCGACTCCGGGCCGCCGCGCGGAATCCCTTTTTTGAAGTGCTCCAGCGTCGCGAGCTTCGGTGCCACTCCCATGCCCGCGATGACCTCGACTTTCCCCGTCGCTCCATCGTGGTGAATGATCGGCACTTCCCCGCCGAAACAATACAGCGATGAATCTGTCACGCACATCGCCAGCAGCATCGTCGCAGCGGCATCCGCGGCATTCCCACCGCGTTCGATCACCCCGGCGGCCGCATTCACCGCCTCCGCCTCACCACCGGCCACCGCCCCGCGCATCCCGCCCGCCTTCCATCCAGACACACGCTCCGGCCTATTTTCCGCCGCCATCGTTGAGCCGCCTGATAGCACCGCCGCACTCACCATCGCCCCCGTCTTGAGAAATTCGCGGCGGCGCAAAACGCGATGAGAGGCAGGCGATGGATCAGGGTTTGTATTCACGCGCGTGATTGAAGCAAAGGATCGCGCACTTGCGAAGCGTGCTTGTCGAATTCGTTCCCGGCATTTGCAGGGATTTTCTTTGCGCATGCCGGATGATGGACGGACAGTGCGCGAAAAAACCGGCGGTGATCGCGCGTCTGGTTCGGAGTGGACTTGACCGGCCCCAAAGGCTCCCCTACATGCCCGCCCGCTTCATTCCCTGCTGGCTGCGGCCACGGGGGAGGACGGTTGTCGCGAACAGGTGTCGGGTGCTCTCCACGAGGGTGCCCGATCCCACGCCGGGACATCGCAAGATCAGCAACATGAATATTCACGGACTACCACCAAAGCAGGGACTTTACGACCCGCAGTTCGAGCATGACGCCTGCGGCGTCGGCTTCGTCGTTCACATGAAGGGCAGGAAGTCCCACGACATCGTGCAGAATGCGCTCACGATTCTCGTGAACCTCGATCACCGCGGCGCGTGCGGGTGCGAGACGAATTCGGGCGACGGCGCGGGCATCCTCATCCAGATCCCGCACAAGTTTTTGAAGAAGGTCGCGGGCGTGGCCCTGCCGGAGCCGGGCCAGTACGGCGTGGGAAGTCTTTTCGCCTCGCCGGACGCAGCCGTGCGCACGAGGAGCCGCGCGATGTTTGAAAAGATCGTGGCGGATGATGGCCAGCGCGTTCTCGGCTGGCGCGATGTGCCCACGAACAACGCGCAGCTCGGCAAGACGGCGGTTTCCAGCGAGCCGTTCATGCAGCAGGTCTTCATCGCGCGTGGCGCGGGCGTGAAGGACGACGCGGCGTTCGAGCGGAAGCTCTACGTGATCCGCAAGGTGGCCCACGGGGCGATCCGCGCGGCAAACGTGGATCCCTTCTGGTACGCGCCGAGCCTGTCGTGCCGGACGCTCATCTACAAAGGCATGCTCATGACCGAGCAGCTCGGGCCGTATTTCCCCGACCTCGCGGACGCCGATTTCGAGAGCGCGCTGGCGCTCGTTCACTCGCGTTTTTCCACGAACACCTTCCCGAGCTGGGAGCGCTCACATCCCTACCGCTACATCGCCCACAACGGCGAAATCAACACGCTGCGCGGGAACATCAACTGGATGCACGCGCGCCAGTCCCTGCTGGAAAGCCCGCTGTTCGATGACATCAAAAAGATTTTCCCGATCGTGAACCAGAACGGCTCGGACTCGGCGATGTTCGACAACGTGCTCGAACTTCTCGTGATGGGCGGGCGCTCGCTGCCGCACGCGATGATGATGATGATCCCCGAGCCGTGGGCAGGGCACGAATCCATGAGCGAGGCGAAGAAGGCGTTTTACGAATACCACTCCTGCATCATGGAGCCGTGGGACGGCCCGGCCTCGGTCGCTTTCACCGACGGCACGATGATCGGCGCGACGCTCGACCGGAACGGCCTGCGCCCCTCGCGTTACTACGTCACCAAGGACGACCTTGTCATCATGGCCAGCGAGGCCGGTGTGCTGCCCATCCCGCCGGAAAATGTGGTGCAAAAGGGACGCCTCCAGCCGGGACGCATGTTCATCGTGAACATGGAGGAAGGCCGCATCGTGCCCGACAGCGAGATCAAGGAGACGATCGCAAACGAGAAGCCGTACCGGCAGTGGCTCGACGCGCACCTCGTGTCCCTCGCGAAGGTGAAGGACGCCCCCGAGCTTCCGCTGCCCGATCACGACACGGTGCTCCAGCGCCAGCATGCGTTCGGCTACACGTTTGAAGACCTGCGCCTGCTGCTCGTGCCGATGGCGCGCGATGGCGTGGAGGCCACCGGCTCGATGGGCACTGACACGCCGCTCGCAGTGCTCTCCGACCGCTCGAAGCTGCTCTACGAATATTTCAAACAGCTCTTCGCGCAGGTGACGAACCCGCCGATTGACTGCATCCGCGAGGAACTCATCACATCGCCGGTGACGACCATCGGCCCCGAGCGCAACCTGCTCAATCCCGAGCCGGAAAGCTGCCACCTCATCGAGTTGAAGACGCCGATCCTCAGCAACGAGGAACTCGCCAAGCTCAAGCACGTGGCCGAGGGGCAGTTCTCCGCCGTCACGATGCCCATCCTTTTCGATCCGCGCGGCGGCGCGGCGGCGCTCGAAAAGGCGATGGACGAAATCTGCGCGCAGGCCGATCGCTCGATTGCCGCGGGCAAGAACATCCTCATCCTTTCCGACCGTGGCGTGAACAAGACAAGCGCGCCGATCCCCGCGCTCCTCGCCGTCGGCGGGCTGCATCATCATCTCATCCGCAAAGGCACGCGCACCCGCGTGGATCTCGTGCTCGAAAGCGGCGAGCCGCGGGAGGTGCATCACTTCTGCACGCTCATCGGTTACGGTTGCGGCGCCATCAATCCGTACCTCGCATTCGAGACGCTCGACGACATGATCCGCCAGGGCCTGCTCGTGAACGTGGATCACAAGACGGCCTGCAAAAATTACATCAAGGCCGCGACGAAGGGCATCATCAAGGTCGCCTCGAAGATCGGCATCTCGACGATGCAGAGCTATCGTGGAGCGCAGATTTTCGAGGCCGTCGGGCTCAACCAGGCGGTCGTGGACAAGTACTTCACCTGGACTGCATCGCGCATCGAAGGCTCGGACATCGAGGTCATCGCGCAGGAGGCGATGCAGCGCCACGCGCACGCTTTTCCCGACCGTCCGACGAACGGCCACACGCTCGAGGTCGGCGGCGACTACCAATGGCGCAAGGAGGGCGAGGCGCACCTTTTCAACCCGCAAACGATTCACACGCTGCAAAAGGCGGTGCGCACCGGCAGCTACGAGGCATTCAAGCAGTACAGCAGACTCGTGAACGAGCAGGTGAGAAATTTCTACACGCTGCGGGGACTGCTCGATTTCAAACTTCAAACACCAGTGCCCATCGAGGAAGTCGAGTCGGTCGAGTCCATCCTGAAGCGTTTCAAGACGGGAGCGATGAGCTACGGCTCGATCTCCAGCGAGGCGCACGAGGCGCTCGCCATTGCGATGAACCGCATCGGCGGAAAATCCAACACCGGCGAGGGCGGCGAGGATCCCGCGCGCTACACGTGGACGAACGAGCAGGGTGACTCGAAGAACAGCGCGATCAAGCAGGTCGCGTCCGGACGCTTTGGCGTGACGAGCCTCTATCTGTCGCAGGCGAAGGAGCTGCAGATCAAAATGGCGCAGGGCGCGAAGCCCGGCGAAGGAGGGCAGCTCCCCGGCGCGAAGGTGTATCCTTGGATCGCGAAAGTCCGCCACTCGACGCCCGGCGTCGGGCTCATCTCGCCGCCGCCGCACCACGACATTTACTCGATCGAAGACCTCGCCGAGCTGATCCACGACTTGAAGAACGCAAACCGCGACGCGCGCATCAGCGTGAAGCTCGTCTCGGAGGTCGGCGTCGGCACCATCGCGGCCGGTGTATCGAAGGCGCACGCCGACGTGGTGCTCATCTCCGGCTTTGACGGCGGCACCGGCGCATCGCCGCAGACTTCGATCAAGCACGCGGGCCTGCCGTGGGAACTCGGCCTCGCCGAGACGCACCAGACGCTCGTGCTCAACAACCTCCGCTCCCGCATCGTCGTCGAGGCCGACGGCCAGATGAAGACAGGCCGCGACGTGGTGATCGCCGCGCTGCTCGGCGCCGAGGAGTTCGGCTTTGCGACCGCGCCGCTCGTCACACTCGGCTGCATCATGATGCGCGTCTGCCATCTCAACACCTGCCCCGTCGGCGTCGCCACGCAGGATCCGCAACTCCGCAAGAACTTCACCGGCGATCCCGCGCACACCGTGAACTTCATGAAATTCATCGCGCAGGAAGTGCGCGAACTCATGGCGCAACTCGGCTTCCGCAAACTCGAGGACATGGTCGGCCGCACCGACGTTCTCGAGGCGAGGAAGGCCGTGGATCATTGGAAAGCCAGGGGCCTCGATTTCTCGAAGATTCTGTTCAGCCCCGCCGCCGGCCCGGAGGTCGGGCGCTATTGCCAGATGGCGCAGGACCACGGCCTCGCGAAGTCGCTCGACCTCACCACGCTTCTCGAACTTTGCAGGCCCGCCATCGAGCGCGGTGAGAAAGTTCGCGCGACGCTGCCGATCCGGAACGTCAACCGCGTCGTCGGCACGATCCTCGGGAACGAGATCACCAAGCGCCACTGGCAGGGCCTGCCCGATGACACCGTGCATCTGCATTTCAAAGGCAGCGCGGGCCAGAGCTTCGGCGCTTTCATTCCACGCGGCGTGACGCTCGAACTCGAGGGCGACGCGAACGATTACGTCGGCAAGGGGCTCAGCGGCGGACGCATCATCGTATATCCGTCACCGGACGCGACCTTCGCCGCGGAGGAAAACATCATCGCCGGAAATGTCGCCCTCTACGGCGCCACGAGCGGTGAACTCTATCTGCGCGGTGTCGCAGGCGAACGGTTCGCCGTGCGCAACTCCGGCGTGGATGCCGTCGTCGAGGGCGTCGGCGACCACGGCTGCGAATACATGACCGGCGGCCGCGTCGTCGTGCTTGGCGCGACGGGCCGCAACTTTGCCGCCGGCATGAGCGGCGGCGTCGCTTACATCCTCGATGAAGCCGGCGACTTCGCCACGCGCTGCAACGCGCAGATGGTCGGCCTCGAAAAACTCGAAGACCCCGCCGAGATCGAGTCGCTCTACAAGCTCGTGAAAAGCCACGCCGACCACACAAAGAGCCAGAAGGCATACAAAGTCATCGCGCTCTGGGAACAGATGGTGCCGAAGTTCGTGAAGGTGATGCCAAAGGACTACAAGCGCGTGCTGCAATCGCTGAAGAAAGCGGAGCAGGACGGCCTCAGCGGCGACGACGCGCTCAACGCAGCCTTCGAGGCCAACGCACGCGACGTGGCGCGCATCGGCGGAGGATAACGCGATGGGACTCTTTTCCGTCGGCTGCCGCATCGAGGATCACAGCGACCCGAAAAAGGCCGTCGCGATCCCGCGCATGTTGGTGGATACGGGAAGCGAGTTCACCTGGGTTGATGCCGTGCTGCTCGAAAAGATCGGCGTCGAGCCGCGGAAAAAGGATCTGCAAATCCAGATGGCGAACGGGCAGATCATCACGCGCTCAGTCGGCTACGTGATCCTCAAAGTCGGCAAGAGCGAGACCACGGATGAAGTGGTCTTTGCGCAAAAGGGCGACCTGCGCCTGCTCGGCTGCCGCGCCCTCGAAGGACTGAACCTGCGCGTCGATTCGCGCGCCAAGAAGCTCGTCGCCGCCGGGCCTGTAATCGCAGCGACCGCCATCAAGGCACGATTTTAAGACAACGACACATGGGAAAACCGACTGGCTTCATCGAATATCTCCGCGAACTGCCCGCCGACCGGGCGCCGCTCGAACGCGTTCGCGACTGGGATGAGTTCCACCTTCACCTGGCCGAGGACAAACTTCGCGCGCAAGGCGCGCGCTGCATGGATTGCGGCGTTCCGTTTTGCCACACCGGCACGCTCATCAGCGGCATGGCGAGCGGGTGTCCGATCAACAACCTCATCCCCGAGTGGAACGACCTCATCTATCGCGGCCTGTGGAGGGAGGCGCTCGATCGTCTGCACAAGACGAACAACTTTCCCGAGTTCACCGGCCGCGTCTGCCCAGCGCCATGCGAAGGCTCGTGCGTGCTCGGCATCAATGCGCCACCTGTCACGATCAAGAACATAGAGTGCTCGATCATTGACAGGGGCTGGGACGAAGGCTGGGTGAAACCCGAGCCGCCGGAAAAGCGCACTGGAAAAACTGTCGCCGTCATCGGCAGCGGCCCGGCTGGTCTCTGCGCCGCCGCGCAACTCAACAAGGCAGGACACAGCGTCACCGTCTTCGAACGCGCGGATCGCCCCGGCGGACTGCTCATGTACGGCATCCCGAACATGAAACTCGACAAGACCGGGGTCGTCCTGCGCCGCATCAAGCTGCTCGAGGACGAGGGTGTGAAGTTCGTCTGCAACGCCGAGGTCGGCAAAAACATCGCAGCGGAAAAAATCCTCGCGGACTTCGACGCCGTGGTGCTTGCCACCGGCGCGACCAAACCGCGCGATCTCCCCATCGAAGGCCGCCAGCTCGGGGGCATCCACTTCGCGATGGAGTTTCTCACCGCAAACACGAAGGCGATTCTGGACAATCACAAGAACGGCGATTTCATCACCGCTGCTGGCAAAGACGTCGTCATCATCGGCGGTGGCGACACCGGCACGGACTGCGTGGGCACCTCGATGCGCCACGGCTGCCGCTCACTGGTGCAGGTGGAAATTTTGCCCAAGCCCCCGCTTGACCGCGCCAACGACAACCCGTGGCCCGAATGGCCGAAGACCTACAAAATGGACTACGGCCAGGAGGAGGCTGCCGCGAAATTCGGCGACGATCCGCGCGTGTATGTCACGACCGCGACGAAATTCGAGGGCGACGACAAGGGCCACGTCAAAGCTGTCCACACCGTGCAAGTCGAGTGGAGCAGGAACGACAAGGGCCAGTTCGTGCCGAGGAACATCCCCGGCACCGAGCGGGTGATCCCCGCACAACTCGTCCTGCTCGCAATGGGCTTCCTCGGGCCCGAGCAGCCGCTTCTTGATGCGCTGAATGTCGAGCGCGATGCACGCAGCAACGTGAAAGCCGACTACGGCAAATACCGCACGAGCATTGCCAAGGTCTTCGCCGCTGGCGACTGCCGCCGCGGCCAGAGCCTCGTCGTCTGGGCCTTCAACGAAGGCCGCGAAGCCGCCCGCGAGTGCGACCGCTGGCTGATGGGCGCAACGGATCTCCCGTAGCCGGCCGGTCCGAACGGCATCCCCTCGCGCACGATCATCACCTGCGCGCATTGACGTGCCGCTGCGCAGGCGGATGCCGACGCGAAATGGGGAGTGGGCAGAACTGGATTCGAACAACGCCCCCAAGCTCAGCAACGGCGGAGCGCTGCGCTCCCGGGTGGAACACCCGACTCGGGTGCCGTTCGCGGCGACTCGCCGCGAGCGCCCCTGTGCGCGTGGCTCACGCAGGGCGCCCAGAGGCACCGGATGCCTTCAGCCAGCCATCCGCCCCGAGGTGTTTCCGGCGAGTCGCCGGAAACTGCACCCGAGTCGGGTGCTCCACCCGAAAAGGCTGCGCTTCGCGCGGCGCTCCTGCTGTGTGATCGTATAAATCGGATTACAGGATCGCCACCCCCCGCGAAAGCAAGGCCCCTCGCCCCCCGCCTCACACTACCCTTCTGAATCACCGGACTGGTTCACCCGTGATGACACCGGGGCAAGCCCGGATGCCATCAGAATAGATAGGCGCTTCCGGTCAATTACGATTTGAGCAACTGGTCGTATGTCGAGTGGTGCCCGATCCAGAACCATTGAAGTCCATTGGGGCGTTCTTTGGCGAGCGCTCGATAATGAAGTCCGACCCGAGCGGCATAGAGCACGCCAACCTTCTTGAGGCGGACTGACGAATGTCGAGGATCGCGCTTGAGGAGTTCAAAGTTCTTGTCGGCGAGGGCTCGGATATCGTCTGGAAGCTGCCGATAGTGGAACCAGAAATCCGGGTCTGCAAAGTGGTTTAAACATTTCTGATGGCATCCGCGCGAAGCCGCGGTGCCATCACGGTTGAACCAGTCCGGTGATTCAGAGGGGAGGTGAGAGGCGGAGGGGGCTAGGGTGCTTGCGTCCGGGGGTGGCGGCGGTCCTGTAAATTGCTTTTGCCCGTTGTCTCACGGTGATGCTTTTGCGGGCTTGCGGGCGCTGGCGTTTGGCGTCGCATCGCCGCTCTGCGTGGTTGGATCGGCGGCGCGGTGATGG
>CAMAUI010000050.1 GCA_945861385.1 Prosthecobacter debontii | reverse complement strand
CACCGGCGATGCGATGGCATCGCGCCCGCCCGTGTCGGAAATCTCCGCGAAATTGTCCGTGTAATACACGTCGTCGCCGAAGCCGCCTTCCAGCACGTCCGCGAGCGGGCCGCCGTGCAGCTCGTCGTCGCCGTTGCCTCCGCGCAGCGTGTTGCTGCCGCCTTCTGCGAAGAGGAAATCGTCGCCGTCTTCGCCTTCGAGCGTGTCGTCGCCATCACCGCCGACGATGATGTCATCCCCGCCGAGGCCGAAGATGAAATCGCTCCCGCCCCTTCCGAGCAGCCCGTTCGCCGCGTTGTTGCCGTAGAGGAAATTGTCGCTGTCATTCCCGTCGCCGCCGATGGAGTCGGTGAAAGTCACGCCGCTCTCGTCGTCGAACCGCGTCGTGAGAATCATCGTCCGGAAGCCCGCCGGCATTTTGTAAAACGGCGCGGTGCTCTCGATGATGGCGACGAACGCAAAGTCGGACAGCACCACGTCCAGCGTGTTGTCCACGCGGAATGTGTCCGCGCCGCCGTAGCCGAAAAGCACATCCGCGCCCGGCCCGCCATCGAGCGTGTCGCTGCCGTTCGAGCCGTGCAGCACGTCGCCGCCCTCGCCGCCGAAAAGGTCGTCGCCCGTGTCGGAGTTTGTCAGCACCACGCCGAAAAGCGTGCCGTAGCCGTAGAGCGTGTCGTTGCCCGCGCCGCCGCGGATTTCGTCGTTGCCTGGCCCCCCGTGGATGGTGTCGTTGCCGTCGAGGCCCGAGAGAATGTCCGTAGTGCCCGTGAAGCCGGGCACGAGCGTGTCGCCGTAGATTTTGTCGTTCCCTGCGCCGCCGATGATTCTGTCGAGGCCGTCGCCGCCGAGAATCGTGTCGGCGCCGGAGCCGCCGGTCAGAATGTCGCCGCCGTTTCCGCCATCGAGCGACGCGGGCTTTTTCACGCCCGGCTGGAGCACGATGACATCGTCGCCCTCGCCGCCGTTCGCGGTGATTTTTGTGATGCCGGTAAAGACCGACTGCCCGCCGAGCGGAGCGAGGTCGGTGTCGGCGAGCGTCTTTGTCTTCGGGCTGTTCACGCGTACCCCGGCTTTCGATTCATCAATGCGGATGCTCTCGCCGACATCCGGCACGATATCGCCGGTGAGTTCGGTGCGCTCGCCCGCGCGCGTGCCGACATTGATGAGCAATTTGCCGCCGGACTTCGTCGCGAGCTTCACCGCCGACGCCGCGTTGGCCACCGCCTTTTGTGTCTCGAAATCGAACAGCGTGATGGTGCCGAGATCCTTCGACTTGGAGTAAAACAACGACTCCACGAAGAACGCGAGGAACGCATCAATCCGCCCGGAAATGTCCGCCACCGCGAAAGGATTGAAATTCACCGACGCCAGCTCGTCGAACGACAGCTTGCGGTCGGCGGCGGTGAACGCATCGGCGAAATCGTAATTCACCACGCCGCGAATGCCGCCCTCGACGCCCACCTCGAAAATACCCGGGATGCCCGCGCTGACGCCCGCCGTGATTTCCGCCGTGAAGAGCGCCTCGGGAATCTCCGCGCCCGTCGAGCCGTAGTCCGTGAAGAAAATCCCGTTCAGCAAATCCTGCGCGTCGCCGCTCGACACGAACCCGGACAGCCCGCTCGTGTCGTAGCCGAGGCCGAGGTGAATCTCGCCGCTCGCTGCGAAACCGACGCGTCCATTGATGCCGAGAAAGAGCGGGAACGAGATGTCCTGGCTCACGCCAAACGTGATGGGCGCCGCGTCGTACGTGACGATGTTCGCCGCCTGGCCGAGCACCATTTTGAAAATCTCGCCCTCCGTCTGGAGGATGGGAAACGCGAGGCCCGGCACGAGCGAGACTGCGTCCGCCAGCGCCTTCACGGGGCCGGAGTTCAGCACTCCCACGCCGAAGTCCGTCACCGACGGCTGCACGCCCGCGAGCGAGAAAATCGGGCTGCGGATGTCCACGGAGTTGTCGAAGCCGAACGAGCCGAGATCCAGTTTCCCGCTGCCCTTGATGTTTTGCAGCGTGTTGAAAAAACCGCCGAGCGCCGCGATGCCCTTCACCGCCAGCGCCTCCGCCGAGCCGGGGCCGGTGAACACATCAATCAGCGTCCCGCCGAGGCCGAATTGCTGCAAAATTTCGCCCACGACCGGCAGCGGCGCGGAGAGCTTCTGGCAGATTTCGATGATTGGCCCCGCGACATCGAGCGCCGTGGTCACGAAGCCTCCATCGGCCGCGAGGCCGGAGATGAACGCGCTGATGTCGAAGCCGACGTTGTTGAAATTCACCAGCGGGCGCTCGCCGAACGCGCTGTTGTCGTCGGCGGGATTCAGCGCCGCGCCCGCGAGGTTCCAATCCACGACGAGCGTGTTCACGAGCTTCGGCAAATACGCCGCGCCCGCCAAATCCGCCGCGAGCGAGAGAACGGGTTTCGCGCCGCCCGTGATGATGCTGCCCTCGATGAAACTCCCGCCCGCCTCGGATGCGTTCAGCCGTCCGTCCCCGTCCGTGAGCGCAAAGCCGAGCGTGGCATCGAGCAGCGCCGCGCCCGCCGCCGCTTTCACATCGTACGGCACACCGCCGAGATTGCCGTCCACCGTGAAGCCCTTGCCCGCGTCGAGGTGCAGCAGCAGTTCGAGAAGATTGGTGCCCGTGCTTTCCACATACGCCTCGCCGCCGCCGCCGAGACCCGCGCGGAAATTGAAATCGTAGTCCATTCTCCCCGCCGTCTGCGCCGCGCCCGCGAGCGTGAGGCCGAGATGCGCCAGCCCCGCATCACCCGCGACCGGCGCGGAAAACTCCGTTCCCGCCGCCGCCGTCACGTCGGAAAAATCCACCTCGAACGCACCGCCGCCCGTCAACTTCGCCGTCTTGGAAAATCCCGCCTTCCCGAGAGCCTCGTTCACCTTGGCGAGCACCTGCTCGTGCGCAGCCGTGCCCGCGAGCGAGCCGAGGCTCGTGTCGAGTGCCTGCTTGAGCGCCGTGATTTTCGTCAGCCCCGCGCCCGTGCCCGTTGCAAGCCCGCCGCCGACGACCGGCAGGTTTTCCGCATACGCACTCGCGGCGACTTGCGACTGGAGGTTCGTGAGGATGTTGCCGAGTCCTATCTTGAACGCGGAGATTTGGATCGAGTTCAGTTGCATGAGGATGGCGCACTTCTATGCAAAACCCGTCAGTTTGCACGCTCGACCTGCGACAAGCACACCCCCCCCGGCGCGGCGCGCGTCGTCGCTCCGATCGGCGAATGCTTATGACCTCGCTTTACTCCGGCACGGGATTCTTCGACCGCATCACGAGGTAGAGCGCAGCGATGCCTGCGAGCATCCATGCGGCGATGAGCATCGCGGCGCGGTCGGCGTGCCAGAGGATCACGGCGCACACGATGATGCCCGCGATGGGCACGAAGAGCGGCACCTCGAAGCGCCCGCGCGGTTCGCCGGGGCGCAGCTTCAGCACGATGAGCGAGGCGTTCACCACGACGAAGACGGCGAGCAGCAGCACGCTCGTCGCCGAGGCGAGCTGCTTCACATTTCCCGTGAGCGCGAGCGCCAGCACGATGACCATCAGCGCGAGGATCGCGACGTGCGGCGTCTTGCGGCGCGGATGCACTTTTCCCAAAACGCGCGGCACGAGGCCCTGCCGCGCGAGGCCGTAGGCGAGGCGCGTGCCGGTGATGAAATTGAGCAGCCCCGTGTTCGTGATCGCAAACAGCGCGATGAACGAAAACACCGCCGGCGGGAACCACGGCGCCGCGCGGCGCACGACTTCGACGAGCGGCTCGCTCGATGCCGCCAGCTCCGCGTGCGGCACGACGGAAACCGCCGTCACCGCCACCGTGATGTAAATGAGCGTGGTGATCGCCAGCGCGACAACGATGGCGATGGGGAAGTTCCGCTCCGGCTCCTTCACCTCCTCGGTCACGTTGATCATGTCCTCGAAGCCGACGAACGAATAGAACGTGAGCACCGCACCTGAGAGCACTAGCGGAGCAGTGATAGCGCCGGCGGACGCAGGCGTTTCGAGGTAGTTCACGCCGCCCCAGTACCGCGCACCGACCGCGATGACGACAAGCAGCCCCGCGCCCTCGATGCCCGTGCAAAGCGCGTTCAGCCATGTTGACTCGCGCATTCCCCAAAAGCTGATGAACGTCAGCGCCGCGATGTACACGACGATCACCACCGCCAAATAGCCCGACTCCTTTCCGAGCAAATATCCAGCGAACGCATTCGACCCCGCCGCCATCGAAGCCAGCCCCGCCGCGACCGACGCCAGCCCCACCATGTAGCTCAGAAACGGCCATCCGAACGCCCGCTGTGAAATATAAGCCACGCCAGCCGCGCGCGGATGCCGCGAGCCGAGCGCCGCGTACGAAAGCCCCGTACACGCCGCCGCGACCATGCTCGCGACAAACGCCAGCCACACCGCATTCCCCATCATCCCCGCCGCCTTCCCGATGAGCGCGTAAATCCCCGCGCCCAGCATGTCGCCCACGCCGTAGATAATCAGCGCGCCGAGTCCCATCGTCCGCGCCAGCGCGGGCTTCGTGTCGCCGTGCTCCTTCATTTCGCCGCGAGCGTCTTCACCTTCGCCTTCGCCGCGGCGTCGTGGTCGGCCTGCACGTAGGCGCCGAAGTCGTTGAACCAGTATTTTTTCGCCCAGCGATACATCCAGTGTTGCTCGGGGATTTCCTCGCCGGGGAGCCATTGGGAAAAGCGTGGTTCCATCGCTTCGAGTTCCGCCATCGCGGTGCCGCGGATCGTCGTGTCGCGCGCGCCGTGTTTGATGACGAGTTCCTTCACGAGATCCGGCCTTTCCAAAACGACACAGCCGCGCGTGTGCCGGGCGCTGATGTCGCGGAAGTCTTTTAGAAATTCGGAGTCCCGCATCGTGGCGAAGACGCCGCGCGGGTCGCGGATGTTTTCCGTGGCGAACTGGATGATCGGGCACGGCTCGATGTCGCCCTTTGGCCCGACGTGATGCGAGATGCCGGTGCTCATCGGGCAGAGGGCGTTACCGCCGCCGTCGTAGTAGGCGTCCACGATGCCGATGGGCATTTTCGTCCTCATCTCGACGACGAAGCGGCGCACTTGCACGAGCTGTTGCGGCGTGAGCGCGAGTGCGGGATTCATCTTCGGCCCGACGGGGCGGTAGGTGTGAAACCACACGTAGTGTGCGCCGAACGCGATGAGTTCGCGCAGCCATTGCTCGGTGCAAAGTTCGCCGATGTTCGTCTGGCACACGCTGGTCGCGACGCCGGTGAGCAGGCGCTCTTTCAAGCACGCGTGCAGGCCGCGCAGCGTGCGCTCGTACACCTGCTTGTTACCGCGTCGTTCGTCGCTGACGACCTCGCGGCCTTCGATGCTGATGAGCGGCGTGGCGTTGCCGAGCTGGCGGAGGCGCTTCGCGATTTTCTCCGTGATGAACTGGCCGTTCGTGAAAATCTGGAAGTAGCAATCCGGGTGCGCCGCGAGCAAATCGAGCAGCTCCGGGTGCATGAACGGCTCGCCGCCGAGGATGCCGAAGAACGCATTCCCGTGCGCCTTCGCGTCGTTGATGGTGCGATTCAGCGTATCGAGATCAATCGCCACGCGCTCCGCGGCGACATCCACCCAGCAGCCCTGGCAGCGCAGGTTGCAGGAGTTGAGGATCGAGAGGTAGAGGAACGGCGGGAACACTTCGCCGCGCTTGAGCCGCTTTTTGAAAAGCTGGATCGAGCGGATGCCTTTCACGCCGAAGTTCCAAAGAAACTTCGCCATGCACCGCGGATCCGTGGTGCGGAGAATGCGAAAGGCGAGCGATGGAAACATGTCGCACAGGGAAACCTGCCGCATCGTGAATTGCCATGATGAAAGTGTGGCGTGCGGCGGAGCAGAGACATCTCGCCTCGCGCCGGGCGGCCGGGCAATGTCTGCGGGATGAGAATTTTGTTTGCAGTCATGATGCTTGCCCCGCTCGCGGTGGCGCAAAAAGCGGGAAGCAAGAAACCGTCAGATGCCGCAAAGCCGCCTGGCACCGCAAAGCCGACCGCGGAAAAGGTGATGGAGCGCCGGCTGAAGGATCTGCAGGTGGAGCTGGCAAACTTCGAGGCGATCTTCGGCCCCGAGCATGTCGAGACACTCAAGAGCGCGACGAAGCTCGCCAATTTCCTGCGAGGCACGGGCGACCTCGCCGCTGCGGAGCGCAACTTCCGGCGAGTGCTTGCCGGCTTCGAGAAGCTCAGCGGCCCCGAGCACATTGACACGCTGGCCGCGGAGGAGAATCTCGCCGGGCTGTTGTGGCTCAAGGGCGACATGGGGGAGTCCGAGCGCCTTTTCCGCCGCACGTATGGGACAAAGCAGCGGGTGTTTGGCGCTGGCAGCAAGACGACACTGGTGAGCGCGATCGGGCTTTCGGGCGTCCTGCGCGCGAAGGGTGATTTTACAGCGGCCGGGAATGTGATGCGCAGTGTCGTGGAGATCAGCAGGCGGGAGTTCGGGCCCGAGCATCCGGACACGCTGGTCGCGCAGCGGAATGTGGCGATCATCCTCTCGCAGGCAGGGGATGATGCCGGTGCGCTCAAGATGCTGGAGGAGGTGCAAAAGACGCGCGAGAAAGTGCTCGGGATGGATCACCTCCAGACGATTCGCACGCGGCAGGACGTGGCCGCGAGCCTCTCCAAGCTAGGCGAGCACCAGAGGGCGGTGAAGATCTCGACGGCCTCGCTCGCGGCGATCGAGAAGCAGTTGCCGGCCAATCATCCGGAGACGCTCAACTCGGTCGGCACTCACGCGCGCATTCTGGCCGGTGCGGGCGATGCGGCCGGTGCGGTGCAGCATTTGCGCAGGACAGTGAATGGATTCTCGCTCGGTTTCGGGAAGCAGCACCCGAACACCTGCATCGAAATGCTCGAACTCGCGAAGGCGCTGCAAAAGAAGGGCGACAAAGCCGAGGCACTCACCGTGGCGAAGAAGGCGCGGGATGGTTTTGCAAAGGCTGCCGGCGTGGAGAACGAGAATACCCGCGCTGCTGAAAAGCTCGTGGGCGAATTGACGAAAAAGTAACCGTTGTTTTCATCCTCATGTGAGCGGCAGAGGCAGTTGACGGCAGCGATCCTCGACGAGCGATGAAACGCAGATGCCGAGCAGGCGAAGGGGGCGGTTCACGAGCCGGTCGCGGCCCAGGAGCCAGCAGGCGAGCCTGTAAATGTCACGCGCTTCGTTCAGCGGTTCATCCATCGAGGTCTGACGCGTGAGTGTGGTGAAGTCGCCGTAGCGCACTTTCACCTGCACGGTGAATGCCCCGAGCCGGTTGCGCTGGAGCTTCGCGGCAATGTCATCCGCCTGCTCGCGGAGGCATGCACGCAGCGCGGGGCGGTCTGCGGTGTCCCGCTCGAAAGTGTTCTCGGCGCTGATGCTTTTCACCTCGTCATCGAGATCCAGCGGGCGCGTGTCGTCGCCAAAAGCGTAGCGTTTCAACTCCGGGCCCCACGAGCCGACGAGCGCGCGCAGGTCGCCGGGATAATCCTGCAAGTCGGCGATCGTCGCGATGCCGGCGCCCAGGAGCGCATCCCCGGTCACCCGCCCCACGCCGTGGATGGAGCGTGCGGGCAGAGGGCGGAGGAATGCGATTTTCTCCGATTCGTGGATGAGTGTGAGGCCGTCGGGCTTTTGAAAATCGCTTGCGAGCTTTGCGAGGAGCTTGTTCGACGCGATGCCGATGGTCGCGGTGAGATCACGCCCGGTGCGGATGGCGTGCTTGATTTCCATTGCGAGGGGACGTGCGCTCTCGAGCGCGTCGTCGTGAGTGATCGCTTCACTTCTTCCCTCCCCGCTTCCGCTTGGGCTTCGCCGGTTTGGGCAACTGCTGCAACTGCTTCACGGCTTGCTCAAACTCCACATCCACCGCGCGAGGCTGGGAATCCAGCAGGGCGCGATAGTGATCGTATTCCAGCTCCGCCTTCGACTTGGCGGTTTCGGCGGAAATCTCCCCGGCATGGTCCAGCAGCTTGCGGCCCGAGATTTTCAGGAACTCGTCCAGTTTTGTGATCCAGTCCCGCATGGTCATCGTCTTCCGCTCCAGAGCCTGCAACTCCGCGTATTCGATGTAGAGGTTGACGATGCGATTGAGCACCTGAAGCTCGTCTTCCGTGAGGTAGTTTTTGGCAACGGTGGCGTCCTCTTTCCGCACGATGCCGCCGGGGCGCGTGGTGAGCATCCCCATGAACGGTTGTCCGGCATCGGCCCGCTCATGGATCAGTTCCGCCGCCGTGTGGCCGTGCGTGGCCCAGTGCATTTTGTTTTGCACGGTGGCAAAGAATTTCTGCGACGCCCCGGCGGACGGATCGTAGTCCACGCTGGTCGCGTAGATATCGAGCACCTTCTGGTAAAAGCGGCGTTCCGAGGAGCGGATGTCGCGGATGCGCTCCAGCAGCTCGTCGAAATAATCCTTCTGCCCCTTGCCCGGAGGATTCTTCAGCCGCTCATCGTCCATCGTGAAGCCCTTCACGAGATACTCGCTCAAGCGCGCCGTCGCCCACTGGCGGAACTGCGTGCCCCGGTGGCTGCGCACGCGGAAACCGACGGCGAGGATGGCGGGCAAACTGTAGTGCAGGACGTCGCGAGAAACCTGCCGCGCGCCCTCGGTTCGAACTATTAAGTAAGACTTAATGGTTGCCGCCTCCGTCAACTCACCCTCGGAGTAAATGGCCTTCAGGTGCAGATTGATGTTGGGGACGGAGGTTTGGAAAAGTTCCGCGATCTGCACCTGCGTCAGCCAGAGCGTTTCCGCATCAAACCGGCACTGGATGCGGGTGCGGCCGTCCTCCGTTTGGTAGAGGATGATGCTGGATTGCGGTTGGGGTTCGTCGCTCATGCGGTGACCTCCTTGAGCATTTTCATGATGTCGTCTTCGAGGCGCTTGATGTCGGTCTCGATGACTTCCAGCGGGCGCGGCGGCTCGTAGCGGTAGAAGTGGCGGTTGAGCGGGATTTCGTAGCCGACCTTGGCCTTGGTGGTGTCAATCCACGCATCGGGCACATGGGGCAGCACTTCGCGTTTGAAGTAGGCCTCGATGCTTTCCTTGAGCGGCACGGTCTCGGTGTCGCGCAGGTCGGCGTCGGGCTCGGGCTGGCCGTCGCGGTCGCGACAGATTTCGGCGGTGTCGTCGCGTTCGCCGAGAGCGGCGAGCACGGCCTTGAGTTCCGGGGCGCTCAGGCGCACGTCGCGTGCGCGGTCGAGGTCGCGCAGTTCGGTGAGGAACGCCTTGCGGTCCTTGAAGAGCTTTTCCTTGGTGGCCTTGCCGAAGGCGCGGAGCAGTTCGCGGATTTGCTCCTGCCGCTGCTGGCCGGCCTCGATTTCCTGCTGGCGGACGGCCGGGTCTTTTTTGGCGCTGGTGGCGAGGTTCTTGAAGCCGCTTTCGTCGTCGAGCCGGGCGAGGCGTTCGGCGTTGGCCTGGAAGTTCAGTCGCAGCGGCCGCTCGACGGTCATCTTGTGGTAGCCGAAGTCTTCGTTGTCGAAAATCTTGCTGACGACGCGCTGGCGCTGGACGGGCTGGTGGGTGACGGGGTCTTCCTCGGTGAAGGTGCGCGTCTGGCCGTCGCGGAAGTTGCCGAAGATTTTCGTGAGTTCGCCGATGTGGTCGGGGTCTTTCTCCTTGTCGGAGGGGTCGCCGATGCGGCGGCGTTTGTTGCCGAGGCTTTTCTCCATCTGCACCCAGAACGGGCGGGCATCAATGAGTTGCACCTTGGTCTTGCGGGGCTTTTCCTTCCGGTTGGTGAGCACCCAGAGGTAGGTGGAGATGCCGGTGTTGTAGAAGAGCTGCTCGGGCAGGGCGACGATGGCCTCCAGCCAGTCGTTCTCGATGATCCAACGGCGGATTTCGCTCTCGCCGCCGCCGGCGTCGCCGGTGAAGAGGGGTGAGCCATTGAAGACGATGGCGAGGCGGCTGCCGCCGTCCTGCGGGGCGCGCATCTTGGCCAGCATGTGCTGGAGGAAGAGGAGCGCGCCGTCATTCACGCGGGGCGTGCCCGCGCCGAAGCGTCCGCTGAAGCCGAGCGTGTCGCGCTCGTTCTCGATGTAGCGTTGCTGCTGCTTCCACTCCACGCCGAAGGGCGGATTGGCGAGCATGTAGTCGAAGGTCCATTTCTTGCCGTCGGCGGCGCGGTCGAAGCCGTCCTTGGTGAAGGTGTCGCCGAGGATGACGGAGTCGGCGTCCTCGCCCTTGATGAGCATGTCGGACTTGCAGACGGCCCAGGCTTCGTCGTTCCAGTCCTGGCCGAAGAGCTTGGGCTGGGCGTCGGCATTGAGATCGCGGATGTATTTCTCGGCGACGGACAACATGCCGCCCGTGCCGCAGGCGGGATCGTAGATGGTTTTGACGACGTGGCTGCGGGCGAGGTCCTTCTCCGGCGAGAGGAGGAGATTGACCATGAGCTTGATCACCTCGCGCGGGGTGAAGTGTTCCCCGGCCTCCTCGTTGGATTGTTCCGCGCCAATCCGGATGAGTTCCTCGAAGACGTAACCCATCTGGACGTTGTCCACGCGGCCGGGCGAGAGATCAATGGCGGCGAACTTCTGGATGACGAGATAGAGCAGGTCTTTTTCGGCCATCTTCGCGATCTGCCCGTCGAAGCCGAAGCGCTGCATCATGTCGCGGACGTTGGGCGAGAAGCCGTTGATGTAACTATTGAGATTCGGCGCGAGCTGATTCGGATCGTCGAGGAGGCCGTTGAGGCCGCTCTTCTCGGCGGGCTTGGCGATGGTGAACTTCGAGAGATTGAAGAACGGGACGCCGGTGATCTGCGAGAGGCGGTGGCGGATAATGTTTTCTCCCTTGGCCTTGATGCCGGCGTGCTCCTTCAGCACGGCGGCCTTGGTCGGCGCGAGGATGCAGTCGAAGCGGCGCAGGACGGTGAGCGGCAGGATGACCTTGCGGTATTCGTTCCGCTTGTATGGCCCGCGGAGCAGATTGCAGATGCTCCAGATGAAGCTGGCGATTTGAGAGTGGGTTTCAGCGGGCATGATTGACGGCGAGCGCGAGACAAATCCCGCCGTGGTGCTCTGACAAGCACCGAGCCGAGCTTTCGCTACGCACTCAGCCCGGGATCATCCATGGCCAGACGCGCGCTTGGAGCCACACGAGCACGCCCACAAGCGCGGCGAGCGCGAGGCTGTGCCAGAAGACCGCGCGGAGGATCGTGCCCGCATCGGGTGCGCCCGGCGCGTCGCCGGTCGCGGTCTGCGCGACGACGATGCTTTGCGCGTCAATCATCTTGCCCATCACGCCGCCGCTGGAGTTGCTCGCGCATGTGAGGATTGGCGAGAGGCCCGTCTGTTCGGCGGTGACTTTTTGGAGGTTGCCGAAAAGAACGTTCGAGGAAGTGTCGCTGCCTGTGAGTGCCACGCCGAGCCAGCCGAGCAGCGGCGAGAAGAATGGAAACCACGGCCCGGTCGCCGCGAATGCGAGGCCCATCGTCGTGTCGGTGCCTGCGTAGCGCGTGGTGTAGCCGAGGGCGAGCATCAGAGCGATGGTGAGCAGCGAGAGGCGCACGCGCAGGAGCGTCCGCCAGTAAATGCGCGCGATGCCGCCGGGCCGCACGCCGAGCAGCAGGCCTGAGAGTGCGCCGGCGATGAGCAGCGCGGTGCCGGTCATGGCGAGGATTTGAAAGTCGAACTTCCCTTTCTCGAACTCGAGTTTCCCGCTGGTGATCGGCGTGACTTGCCAGTCCTTTACGACGACGGGGACTTTCTGCACGCCGTTGTAAATGTGCGGCACTTCGATGCTGATATTGGCGGTTCGCTTCAGCCATGCCTCGACGGGTTGCACTTTCCAAAGCGCGACGAAAATTGCGAGCAGCAGCCACGGGAGCCAGGGGCGAAAGCGGGCGAGCAGTGACGTGCCGGCAGTGGTCAGTGGTGGCGGCTGCTCGCTGCCAACTCCTGGCTTCCAATATCGCAGCAGCACGACGAGCGCGAGCATCGAGGCCGCGGCCGCGGCGATGTCCACGAGCCACGGGCCGTGGAGATTGCTGACGGCGAATTGCATGATGCCGAAGCCCGCGCCGCAGGCGAGGCATGCGGGCCACACGGCGAGCATCCCGCGCCAGCCGGACATGGCGGCGACGAGCCAGAAGGGGACGATAATCGAGAAGACCGGAAGTTGCCGCCCGACCATCGAACTCAGCAGATGAACGTCCAGCCCCGTAACGCTCGCAAGTGTGGTGATCGGAATGCCGACGCTGCCGAATGCCACTGGGGCGGTGTTGCCGATGAGCGCGAGCTTCGCGGCCTCCAGCGGTTTGAAACCAAGCCCGATGAGCATGGCGCCGCTGATCGCCACCGGCGCGCCAAAGCCCGCGCAGCCCTCGACGAATGCGCCAAAGCAAAACGCGATGAGCAGCGCCTGGACGCGGCGGTCGCCGCTCAATGAGGCAATTTGCGTTTTCAACTGCTCGAAAGTCCCCGTCTCCACCGCGAGCTGATAGATGAAGACCGCGTTCAGCACTATCCAGCCAATCGGGAACATCCCGAATGCCGCGCCGTTGCACGCGGCCGCGCCGGCGAGCGGTGCGGGCATCCCGAATGCGAAGACCGCGACCGCGAGCGCCGACGCGAGCCCGATCGCCGCCGCGAGGTGTGCGCGGACATGCCAGAATGCGAGCAGCGCGAGGAGCAGCACCACGGGGATTGCCGCGACGAGCGCGGAGACGGGGAGGTAGGAAAAAGGATCGTAGTTCTGCGGCCAGGGCATGGGCGCGCAGAAGTCGCAAAACATGTCGGACGTGGGAAGGACAAAGCAAGAAGCGCCGACCTCCGAATCGGTAACCCGCGCTGATCCCACAGCGCACCGCAGGCGACCGCCACACCGCCGTCCGTCGCGATGAGGAACCGCTCCAGCGGCATCCCGTGGCGATCCAGCGATCGCAACATCTCCGCCGTCCACACAGTGGAAAGTTGGTGGCGCCGTCCATGCGCATTCAGCAAAGCGAGAAACTCCGGCACACGTTCCGGCGTCGCGACTTCGACGCGTAGTCGCGCACGGATTCGGCGCGGGACGGCGATCAGCACCGTCTCAAGGTTTGCGAGAAACCGGTAGGCCGGCAGCCCGCGCACACCGCGCTCCAGAAACCGTCGCGCACGGTCGTTGTCAGCCGCGATAGCCGTAAAATAGATTTCCGCCGCATCATCGCAGGCAAGTTTTCGAAAGAACGCGAACCCCTCGCGCAGCAACCCGGCGCGCCCGCCATGCGCACGATCGAGCCGAAGCTCGCTGAGGTAACCCGTGCGAACCGCGTGTCCGTTCACCCAGCAATCGCGGCGAATGCAGCGCCCCATGCACGCAATGCGGTCTCCTTGAAAAGCCACGATCGTCTGCTCCTCGGCCCCGGCAATTCCGGCACCACGGAAAAAATCCGGCTCCCGCTCGAATGCGACGGTCACAGCGCCATGCATGGGATTCTCGCGCAAAAGCCGGCGGAGCGCGGCGTCGTCAGCCGCCGTCCCGAGCGTGTAACGGCGCGTCAATTCGCCGGGATGAGCTGGCCCTGCCATGATTCGTCCCCGAGCGGGTAATGATCGCGCATGCTCACGTCGCCGCGGTGCATCGCATTGATGAGGAAAAAATTCCGCCACATAAAACCGTTCGCCCGATTCACCGCATCGAAGCCACGCCTGAAAATGCTCTTCCACGAGTAGAATCGCCTCCGTGCGCCAAGGCAGCCGCGCTTCAAATCATCCCCACTCATGCCGTGCGGTGTGAACGGAATCAGGTTGTAGCTATACTGCTCATCCAGCCACCACGCGTCGAAAAGCAGCCGTCCCTCATCCGCAAGGCGACGGTAGAGCGGCGTGCCGGGAAACGGCGTGAGGTGATTGAACGCGGCAATGTACATCGCGTGTTCCTCCGCAAAATCCACCGTCTCGTCGAAGCTCTGCGGCGTGTCCCCGTCGTAGCCGAAGACGAATGTCCCGTAGATTCGGATGCGATGCCGCCGGAGGTTTTCGAGCGCCTTCGAAAATCCGCCGCGCGCCGTGTTGAACGTCTTGTTCATCGCCGCGAGATTTTTCGGATTCAGGCTTTCGAAACCAATGAGCACGCCCTGGCATCCACTGCGCACGAGCAACTCCAAAAACTCCTCATCGTGCGCCGCATTGATGCTCGATTGACCGACCCACCGAATGCCGAGCGGGATGAGCGCGCGGAAGAATTCCTTAGCCTGCGGAAGGTTCGACGTGATGTTGTCGTCCACAAAAAAGAACAGCTTCTTGGTGCCCTTGAGCGTCCGCAGCTCGGCGAGGATTTCATCAACCGGTCGGCGTGTCTGGCTTTGCGAAAAAACCGTCTGCACCGCGCAAAAGTCGCATTTGAAATGACAACCACGCCCGGCCTCGACGAGACCGATGGGGAGATATCTTTTGCCGCGAAAAATCGAACGATCCGGGCGCAAGCCCGTGAGCGAAGGACGGCTCGAGGAGCGGTAAAACTTTTCCAGCCGCCCATGTCGCGCATCATCGAGCACACGCGGCCAGAGTTCCTCCGCCTCGCCGGTTACGACTGCCTCGGCATGGTTCGCGGCCTCGCTGGGGCAGAGGCTGGGGTGAAAGCCGCCCATCACCACCGGCACGCCACGGCTGCGATACTCGCTCGCGATCTGGTAAGCGCGCCGCGCGGTGTAAGTTTCAACGCTCATCGCGACGAGATCGGTCTTTTCGTCGAACGGAATCATCTCCATCCGGTCGTCGTAGAAGCGAACGTCCACTTCACTGGGCGTCAGCCCCGCGAGCGTGGCAGCGGGCAGCGGCTCCATCTGCCACGTGCGGATGTACCCGCGATCTCCGCTGCGTCGCCCGATGCATGGATGAATAATGGTGATCCTCATGCGCGCATCGTCTCCACCTCCGCGAACCGCTGGTGCGCCGGTGCGCGGCCGATGATCCAGTCGCAGTTGTAAAACCGGCTGAGGTGATTCGCGTAAAACCGGTAGCCGAGGTTCGTGCCGATTCGCACAGGCCACGGTGCCGGCGACCGGCGAATACGGCGGACAATCGAGCGGAGGCTGTATGCATGCTTCCATGCGGTCTCGATGCCAGTTTGCAGCTCCTGAACGCTCATGTGGCGCGGCTCAAAGACGACATGCTGACCGTCGTAGAGCTCCCAGTCGCGGGTGAGGATGCGGCCCTCGGATGCAAGGCGCAGGTAGAGCGGCGTATTGGGAAAAGGCGTGACCACCGCGAAGCGCGGCAGGTCAATTCCAACCTCCACGGCAAACTCCGCCGTTTTCAAAAACACGTCCGGCTTGTCGTCATCGAGCCCGAAGACAAAGCAGCCCTGCAGCGCGATCCCATGCGCGTGCAGCCGCTCAACGACGCCCGCGTAGTCGGCGGGAGAATTGAAGCCCTTGTGATTCTTTCGCAGATTGTCCTCGGAGATGGACTCGAGCCCCATGAGCAGGCCCTTGCATCCGCTGCGCTGCGCAAGGCGGAGCAGCTCCGGATCGTCCGCAAGCAGGACCGTCGTGAGTCCGTACCACTGCACACGCAGCGGTATCAGCACGGCGAAAAGCTCCATCCACGAGGCCGAACACGCGATGCTCTTTTCCAGCCGACGCTGGAACGACATCGCCGGGATTTGCATGAGCCTTCTTTTTCCCGCGCCGTTTCACCTCATCCGGCAGGGGCACCTCGGGCATCATATGCGGAATCGCTCGGACGATGAGGCATTCGACTTCTACTTCGATGAGGACAACAAGCTCTGGAAACATCTCGTCCTCTACGGAATTCTCACCGGCCTCTATTACGTCGTGGTCGTGCTCAGCAACGTGGTATTCCTCATCCTGCCGTTCCGTGCGGACAAGAAACTCTGGCACGTGGATCAGGCATCACGGGCATTCATGGATTCGCTGAACTCGCGGTACTCGCATGCGATCCGCGCAGAAAGTGCCGCTGCCATCGCGCTTCACGCGGGGCTCGTGTGGCTGCTCGGGGTTCCGGTCACGCACTATCTCGCAATGTATGCGGGCTTCGGATTTATGTGGTCGGCGATGCAGTATGTGCATCATTTCGGCACCGAGCGGCACGTCACACGCGGTGCGCGGAACCTGTGGATTTGGAAGCCGCTTGACCTGCTATGGCTGAATCACAACTGGCACCTCACGCACCACACGCACCCGACGATCCCGTGGGTGCATCTGCCGCACACCAGCGTGGATGACGGCGGAAAGCGCGGCTTCCTGATCGAGGCGTATCTGCGGATGTGGCGCGGCCCGCGGCGCGCGACGGAACGCGTGAAAAACGAGCACGCAGGAAAGGTGATCCGCTGACGTGCTTGGGCGACTGAAGACAGAGTGGCGGCTGAAACTGGCGCTGTTCGTCGTCGTGAATGCCGTGTTCTGGACATGCTACTTAGTGCTTTCGCGGCACGCCTTTTTCCCCGAGCACACGGTTCCGGTCACGGTCATTGATCGAGCCGTTGGGTTTCAGCCCGCTGGCTGGGACTGGGTGTATTTGTCGCAGTATCTTTTCACGGGCACCCTGCCGCTCCTGCTCACAAGCCGCGCGGACATTCGCCGCTACGCCGTGTCGCTTGCAATGATGTGCCCGGCAAGCTTCGCGATTTTCCTTCTTTTCCCGACACGCGGACCGCGCCCGGCGGATGTCGGCGGGACATTCCCGATGGAATGGATCGCAAACGCCGACGGTCCATTGAATGCGCTCCCATCGCTGCACGCGGCATTCATCGTGTGCATGGCTGCGCTGGCGTGGCGGATGTTCGGCGGCGCTGCACCGCGGACCGTCGTACTGATTTCGATCGTTTGGGGCGGGGCGATTCTGTTTTCCACGCTCGCGACGAAGCAGCATTACGCGCTCGATCTTCTCGCGGGTGGCGCGCTCGGCTGGCTGGCCGATACGGTGGCGTGGCGCGGCGCCAGGGCGGCAGCGATGATGCCGGTGAGAATCGGTGCGGCATCCCAGGGGGGCTCGAGATAGTGGTCCGCGCCCCACACGGGGCACACGATTCCGGGGAAATGGAGCGCGTCCGCGAGGAGAATTCCGCCGCCGTCATTCGGGCCAAACGGCGCGAGGCGCTCGTAGGCGCGCGGTGCCCACGGGTGCGTGAGATGACGTCGGAGCGGAACTCCGCAAACATGCACGACGCACATGTGCGGCGGAAGCCCCGGCCAGCCATCAAGCACAGTGCCGGGACCGCGTCGCAGGTCGCCAAGTGTCATGCGCGGGTGCCCGCGCCACCAGAGCAACAGTCGCACGATCCAGTGACGAATCGGGCGCTGGCGCAGCCAGTCCACCAACGGAGTGCCGTGTACAATGCCGCTGATATTCACCCACGCCGAGACGTCCGCGAACGCCACATCCGCACCCGGCAGCGCCATTGCGCGCTTCAAGTCCGCGCCGCCTTTACTCAGACTGATGAGCGCGATTCGCCGGCCTCGCTTCGCGTCCAGCCAGCGGTGAACCGCCATCGCGTTCTCCGCGAGCGTGCCGAAGCTGGCAGTCGGAATCACCTCCGCCGGGAGGCCAAGCTTCTCCGCAATCGCCAGCACACGCGCGCCGTCTGCGCCGGTGTTCCGGTGCTCACGATAGAACGCGCCGGGCACCACGCCGATCAATGTGTCTGCCGACGGCGACGCGGCGGCGCATGAGTCGCGGAGGAATTCCGCATTCGCCGGAACGCGCGCCAGGCGCTCGTACAAGACGGCAGTCGCAAAATCCAATCCGTGCTCACGGGTGATTTCCGGAAACGCCAACGCGTCGCGCGCGGCGCCATCCCACGTACCGGCGCGAGCGAGGATCCGGGCGTCCTCAGCCGAATCGTTCACGAACGCCGTCTCCGCGCGATGACGACGCCGATCACGATCCCGAGAACCGCGCCGGCAACGCCGACCCACAGCGCCACTTTGCGTGTGGCGAGCGAGAGCACCGGGTTCTCAAACACATTCGCCGAAACGTGAAATGCAGTGACCAACCAACGGTCTCCGTGCTTCGCGGTCGTCGCGGTGAAGACGCTGTTGAACGGCAGGTCCGAGCCGTCATTAAGCACGAAATGGTCGTGCAAATTCCCCCACGACACAGCCCAGTCGCCACTCAGCTTCCGGCCGATGATCTTCGGCGCGCTCTTGATTTCGCGCACAATGCGTTCATCGCCGAGCATCATCCGGTTGTAGAACGCACGCACAGCCTCCCTGCCGCGGCACAATTCACCGTTCTGCCACGTCACCACCACGTCTTCGTCGAGGTAATGAAGAAGGCCATCGATGTCGCCTTTCGTAAAACTGCCCACCAATCCCTCGCGCAACTTGTCGATTCCAGCCGCCGCCTCGTCTGCCGCGGGCTGTTGGGAAAATCCGATTCCGGTGAGAGCGGCGACGATGACTGCGATAAGCGTTTTCATAAACTGGGTGCTGTCTGGCGGTGGATGTTCTGCAGCCACTCGAGGTATTCTACGAGCGTTTTGTCTGCGGCGGTCATTCGCGTCGGGTCATAGCGAATTCCCGCCGAACTCTCCACATCCGCCCTCACGAATTCCCTGATGAACAATCGCCGGATTGCAGCATCCATCGGGTCGAACACGCTCCCGAGCAAGCCCGGCCGACGCTTGATCCAGACGATGTCGTGCACTCTCGTCGAGCCATCCCCGAGCGGCTGTAGACTCACCAGCCCGTACGTCGTCGTGCGGCGAAACACCGCGGTAACGAGCACGAGGTTCCCGCACCAGTTCTCGACCGTCATCTGCACCTCGCTTCCGGAAAGCACGCGTGTCAGCGCGTCGCGGAATGCTCTCCCGGACACGCGAAAGCGCGCCGTCAACCGCATCGAAAACGGACTGCGCGAATCCACCACCGGCTCGCCCACGAGCGTCCGATCGTGCGCGGAGCGGAAATGCTGAACATCAAATCCATTCGCACCGACCAGATACCACGGCGCAGCCACGGTGAACTCGAATGGGCGGGCGGCCAGCAATTCGCCAACACTCACGCCGTCGAAAAACGGCATTGGGAAGCCGACCTCGGCTCGATTGAAAAAGAACACATGCCCGCACCGCACCTCGACCGGGAACGCCTGCTGCCGCGCGAGCGCTGGGATTTCCCTGGCGCAGGGGATGTGCGTGCAGGTGCCATCGTGTCCGTATTCCCAGCCATGGAGCGGACAAACGATCCGTCCGCCGCGCACACAGCCGCGCGAGAGTTCCGCTCCCATGTGACTGCACCGCCCGCCGAGCACCACGGGCTTTCCACTCTCGCCGCAAAATCCTACGAAGGTCTTGCCGCCCGGCAACTCGAACGAAATCGGCCGGCGCGCGATTCCGGCTATGCTGCCGAGATAATACTAGGATGCGGGCGCGGAAGCGAATTCCCGACCGGTCATGGATGGAGAGTTTTCCTGCAATCCCGCGACCGAACCATTGCGGCGGAACGCAAGCAAGCCCGGGAGAATGCTCTGCACAATCGCACGCAGCTCGACAGTGGCTGCACTCTGGACAGGCGCGTTTCGCTCGCCTCGGGTTCCGGCAGACGGTGATCCGCGGATACTCGCGGCTTCTCAATGCGGCGCGGCCCTTTGTGAATGCGATGAACGTCGTGCTTGGCAGGCCGCGGGTGCCGGAAGTCGGTGAAGTGCTCGCACAGGCGTTCCTTTCACCCCTGGCATTTGTGGAAGGCGCAGAGGCGATTCTCCCCGATTTCATTGCGGCGAGTTTTTCGCATGCGCGGCGAATGGGTGTGGAGTTTCTCGCGATTGCCCTGCCGCAGGAAGACGCGGGACTTTCCGTAGTGCATCGTCGTTTTTCGACGCGCTCGTGGCGGAGCAGGCTGTACTCCGTGGACTGGCCGGAGCGGCGAGCTCTGCCGATGAGGGGCACCGCGTTCCTTCCCGACGTATCGTTGCTATGATTCACCCCGGATGTCCCATTGGGCTGCTCCCACGCGAGACGGTGACCGATGCGCAGTTCGACGAGATGTTTTCGTTGTTGTCCCGCTACTTCGAGGGCGTGGGACGGGAGCAGTTCGAGCGTGATCTTGCTGAGAAGAACTGGGTCGTCGAAGTGCGGCGCGATGGGCAGTTGCTCGGCTTTACGACCCTGCTGGTCTGCGCGGAGGAATTCGAGGGATGCCCGATGACAGCCGTCTTTTCGGGCGACACCATCGTTGTCCCGGAGGCATGGCGGTCTCCGCAACTCGCGCGCTCGTGGATTGCAGCAATCAACCATCTCCGCGCGGCTGCGCCTACTCATCCGTGCTATTGGCTGCTGCTCACTTCGGGCTTTCGCACTTACCGCTTTCTCCCGGTCTTCTGGCGGATGTTTTATCCGCGCCACGATGCGGTGATACCGGAACGCGAGCGGCGGCTCCTCGACCATCTCGCACGGAAGAAGTATGACGCAGCCTACGATGCGGCGTCCGGCATCGTCCGGTTTCCGAATCCGCAGCGACTCCGGGGTGCCCTGGCGGAAGTGCCCGACGGTCGCTTGGTGGATGCGGATGTCGCATTTTTCCTCGCTCGAAATCCCGGATTCGGGCGTGGAGACGAACTCGTGTGCATGACGGAGATCTGCGATTCGAATCTCACCGCCGCTGGCCGACGGATGATCGCGAAATGAAGGCGGCTATCGCGAGCAGTGCGTGGCTTGCAGCAGGTATTCCAGCGTGGCTGCGATTCAATCGTGCACTCGCTGAGCCAGCGGCCGTGCAAGCGAAGATCCTCCGTGATGTGATTGCGCGGAATGAGGACTGCGTGTTTGGGCGTACGCATGGATTTTCCGGGATTCGGAACTACGAGCGCTTCTGTGAACGGGTTCCTCTCTCGGATTACCCGACGATGGAGCCGTGGATCGCGCGTATCATGCGGGGCGAGCGCTCGGTGCTCACGACGGAGCCGGTGAAGCGACTTTTGCCGACGAGCGGGACTGCGAGTGGACGCAAGCTGATCCCGTTCACCGCATCGTTTCAGCGCGAATTGAACGCTGCCGTCGGCCCATGGATTGTGGACATTCATCGGCGACACCCCGGCGCGCTTTCAGGGCCGATGTACTGGTCCATTTCTCCGGCGATGCCCGCAGACGAGATAGAATCCGCAGTGCCCGTCGGCTTCGACGACGACAGCGCGTATGTCGGGAAATGGCGGCGGTGGTTCGTCGAAGGTGCGTTCGCCGTCCCATCTGCGGTTCGACTTGCGGGCGACTTCGAGGCTTTGCGCTACCTCACGCTGCTCTGTCTGCTGCGGCAGCGGAGGATGAGTCTTGCCTCGGTGTGGCATCCGTCGTTCCTCGTGCTGCTGCTCGACGCGCTGCCGGCGTGGTGGGATGACTTGGTGCGCGATGTTGAAAGCGGCTGCTGCTCCCGCGCGGGAGACGTTCCGGCAGAATCCCGCCGTGCTTTCCGCGTTCCGCCGAACCCGCGCCGGGCTGCCGAACTTCGGCAGGCCGGGTGCGAAGATGCGCATGTGCTGTGGCCGGAGCTGCGTGTCGTGAGCTGCTGGGCGGATGCGCAGGCGGCGCTTCCGGCGGCGGCGGTGCAGCGGCGGCTCCCACACGCGCACATCCAGGCGAAGGGCCTGCTCGCGACGGAGGCGGTCGTCACGATCCCGTTTGCCGGGCGGCAGCCCGTCGCGGTTACTTCGCACTTCTTCGAGTTCGCCGACGAGCATGGCGAACTTCATCTCGCTCACGAACTGCAGCCGGGCGTGCGTTACAGCGTAATCGTCACGACTGGCGCAGGCTTGTGGCGCTACCCGCTCGGTGACTGCGTGGAGGTGACGGGATTCGTAGGACGCACGCCATCGCTCCGATTTCTCGGACGCATCGGGAGTGCGTCGGATGTGTGCGGGGAGAAGCTTGACGAATTGTTCGCGACGGCGGCGATCACGGCGGCGTGTGTGGCATTCGGAGTTTCGCCTGAGTTTGCGATGCTTGCGCCGGAGTTCCCTCATCGTGAAGCGCCGCGATACACGCTCTTCATCGAGCCGGCCGCCCCGCTCGGGATCGCCCTGCGGATCGAGCAGGAGCTTCGCCGCAACCCGCACTACGCGCTCTGCCGCGACCTTGGGCAGCTTGGCCCCGTGGTGGTTTGCGAGATCACTCGCGGCGGACACGCGGTGTTCTGCAAAGTGATGAACGCCGACGGACAACGACTGGGAGACATCAAGCCGCAGAGCCTTTCGCCGCGGAGTGATTGGCGCGAGTTGTTCGGCGAAATGCCGTCGTGAGATTCCGACGGCGTCACACTGTCTCCGTTAGCCGGAACCACGAGCCGGTGCCGAATTGTGCGGCGGCCTCCGTGGTGAGATCCATTCCCGCAGCTTTGTCGCGGAGGAAATGGAAATCCCCCGAATGTAGAAAGGAGAAACGTGATCTGCGCCGTCGCGGCGGGGCGGGGGATCAGGCCGTTTCGGCCTCGGCGAGCGGCTCGGTGCCGATTTCGAGGCCTCGCCGGATGATGGTCGTGAGTTTGCCGCAGAGGTAGGGCTTCGGGAGGTAGTTGATGCCTTCCTGCAAGGCGACGTTGCTGCCGAAAAGCTCGCTGCTGTAGCCGCTGGTGTAGATGACGCGGAGTCCGGGTTTGGTGTCGGTGCAGAAGCGGGCGACTTCGAGGCCGCTGGTTTTTCCGGGCATGACCATGTCCGTGAGAAGGAGATCCACGATGTCTCTAATCTCGGGCCATTTCGCGATGGCAGCGTCGCCGGATTCGGCTTCGATGACGCGGAAATTGAAACTCTGCAGGACCTCGACAACGAGGGTGCGGACGGCGGGGTCGTCCTCGACGACGAAGATGGTGTGGTCGCCAGTGTCGGCGGCGGGCGGGCTCCCGCTGGTGACGGTCGTTTCCGCCTCGCGGTCGGTGGCGGGGAGAAAGACGTGGAATGTGGAGCCTTTGGCGGGGGCGGTGTCCAACTCGATCCACCCGTCGTGCTGCTTGACGATGCCATAGACGGTGGCGAGCCCCATTCCGGTGCCTTTGTTCAGTTCCTTCGTTGTAAAAAAGGGCTCGAAGATCCGGTTGCGTGTGTCTTCGTCCATGCCGACCCCGGCGTCCGATACGCTCAGGCGGACGAATTCACCGGGGCGCGCATCGGGATGGCGTGTCGCGTCGGCATCGGTGAGGACGACGCGCGCGGTGGAGATGCCGATGGTTCCGCCATCGGGCATGGCGTCGCGGGCGTTGACGGTGAGATTCATCAGCACCTGCTCGAGGTTTGTCAGGTCGGCGAAGATATTGGGGAGGGCATCGGGGAGTTGGATTTTTAACTGCACGCGTTCGCCAAGCAGGCGGGGGAGTATTTTGCCGAGGCTTCGGACGGTGTCATTCAAGTCCATGACTTTCGGGCGGACCATGCTCCGGCGGGAAAAGGTGAGGAGTTTGCGGGTGAGATCGGCGGCGCGCTGGGCGGCATCATTGATCTCGCGAAGGGAGGTGGAGAGGATCGCGGGGTGGTCCTTTCCTTCAATATGGAGGCTGGCGTGGCCCTGGATGATGGTGAGGAGATTGTTGAAATCGTGTGCGACGCCCGCCGCGAGCTGGCCGATGGCGTCCATCTTCTGTGCCTGCCGGAGCTGATTCTCGAGCGCCACGCGGTCCGAGGTGTCCTGTGCGACGAGGAGAATGTGCTGCTCGCCGGCAATCATCAGGGGTTCCAGCGAGATCACCGCGCTGCGGAGTTCACCGCTTCGGGTGCTGATCTGCGCAGCCGCCTCGCGCACGCGCGTGCCCTGCGTCACGGCGGCGAGGAAGCGCGTCTCGAAGTCCATGCAGAGGTGCAGCTCCAGCGGGGTGCGCCCGATGATTTCCTCGCGCGTGTAGCCGGTCATCTTGAGGAAGGCGTTGTTCACGTCCACGAAGCGCTGGGCGTTCAATGTCTGGATGGCCTTCGGGATCGGGCTGTTTTGAAAGGCGCGCGCAAAGCGTTCCTCGGAAAGCCGGACTTCCTCATGCGCCGTCTCGAGTTCGTGTGTTCTTTCGCGAACCATGATCTCCAGTTCGTCGAGGCGGAGCCGGGCCTGGCTGGTGACGAGCCATTTTTTGGTGAGAGCATGGCTGAGCTGGAGCACCTCCACGTTGTCGAACGGTTTCTTGAGCAGGACGAGGTTGTCGCTCAGCCCGAGCTTTGCGGTCATTTTCTCCCACGAGTAGTCGGAGTAAGCCGTGCAGACGACGACCTGGAGAAGCCCGTCAACCTTCCACAGTCGCGAGATCGTCTCGATGCCGTCGAGGCCGGGGGGCATCCGGACATCCACAAACGCGAGCGCGTAGGGAGCGTTTTCCGCACGCGCCTTTTTCACCATCTCGATGGCCTCGAGACCTTGGAACGCCGAGTCCACATCGAAGTGTGCCAGATCCTCGGCGGGGCCGGGATCATCGTCGAAAATAATCGCCTCCGCGGCATCGAGGTTCGTGTCGCGCGATTGCGCGCCGAGGAGAATTTTACGGAAGTCGTCGTGGATGGCCGGGTTGTCATCCACGATCAGAATTCTGTATCGCTGCATGCTGCTCATACGGCGGCACCCTCCGCCTGGACCATTGGCAGTTCCAGGGAGAATGTCGCACCAAGCCCTTCGCCGTCGCTATGCACGGAAATGCGTCCGCCCATCTGCTGCGCCGCCAACGCCGCACTGTGAAGCCCGAAGCCGTGGCCATCCTTCCGGGTGGTGAAGCCGTGGGAGAATATCTTGGTCAGGTTGTCCGGCGCGATGCCGACCCCGTTGTCAATGATGCTGATGGCTACAAATCCGGGGGCGGATTCGTGGATCCGGAGTTTGAGGATCTTGGTGGAGGGGCTTACCTCATCCATCGCGTGTTTGGAATTCCGGATCATGTTCACAAGGATTTGGAGGGCCTTGTGACGTTCAGCGGTGACGTGCGCGCTGCAAGTGTATTCACGGACAACTTCAATGTGGTGCCGTTGGAGGCTCCCGGTGGTCATGCGCAGCGCATCCTCGACCAGCGCTTCGGGAGGCAAATTTTCAACGATTCCCGCGACACGAGCGTAGTTTTGCTGCATCGAGACGATCTCCTTGATGTGTTCGATGTTCTTGGTGAGCAGCTCGAGTTCCACGAGCGCCTCCTGCCGCTCGGCGGCAAGGTGCTTTGACAAATTGCAGAGGTAGCCGGGGATGAGTTTGCCCTTGGGATCATTGAGCAGGAATTCGCCGAGGTCGCCGTTTTTGTCGCGCAGCATTTCGGCGGTGCGGACGAGGTTGTTCAGGCGGTGGATGCTGAGTTTGTCGGTGACAAGCGTGGCGGATACATTGACCGAGTTGAGCACATTGCCGACGTTGTGGAGGACGCCGGTGGCGACCTCCGCCATGCCCGCCTGGTGCGAAGCGGTGATAAGCTGGGCGTGCAGGCTTTGGAGTTCCCGCTCGGCCCGTTCGCGTTCGGCAATCTCGTGCCGCAGTGCGGCATCGCGCCCCTGGATGCGCTCGATCATCTCGTTGAAGGAATCCGTGAACTGCCCGACCTCATCGTCCGATTTCTTGTCCGCGCGCAGGCTGTAATCATTACTGCCGGCGATCTCGCCGACCGTGGCCGCGAGCTGCTCGAGCGGGCCTGTCACGACGGTGGCAAGTTTGCGCGAGATCAGCAGGGCAACCAGGAGGGAGACCGTCAGCACGCCGCACGAAATGGCGAGGTAGAGATTTTGTAGGCGCGATGCCTGGGTGCCGTAATCCGCGATGACGTAGAGGGTGCCGAGCCGGTCGCCCCGCGTCTGGATGGGCTCGATGCTGACCAGGTATTGTCCCTCCTCCCGAAGTGTCGTTCCAGCAGGGATGGGCTTGAAAATGTCTATGTTTACAGTGCGGTAACGCGCGAATTCCACACCGTCGTTTGTCACCACGAGTGCGCCGGTGAAGTGCGGCTTGACGCCGAGCCCCGCCAGAATCTCCGTCGCACGTTCCTTGTTTTCGAAGTCAATGGACGGGGGCAGGCGGCTTGCCAGCGTGGCGGCGAAGGAGGAGACATCCGAGCGAAAATCCTTCCGGAAAAAATAAAACTGAAACGCAAACAGCACTCCGCACGCAAACAGCAGCGCCAGCGAACACGTCATCAGGATGACGAAGCGAATTTTGCTGCGGATGGGTGCGTCGTGGAGGTTCATCGTTTTGGTACCGGTTGGACGCGCGCAGAGATGAGCGCCTCCTCGTCAATTTTCAGCTTCGACCGCTTGAGATTGTCGCCTTCGACAAAGGTGCGCAATGCCAGCGCCCCCGCTTGGGCGGATGCGGACTGGAGCAGGAAAATGCCGCCTTTCTTCGTGAACTCGGCCGTTTCGCCAAAGGTCAAAATCGGATCGCCCTTTGTCTGGCTGAGGATTTTGCGCGTCATGGCATCATCGGAGATGCTGGCAAATACGACATGGCAGCCCTCGATCTCCTGGGTAGCGGTGAGAAGTTTCACCACCACTGTGCGTCCCCTGAGCAGGCGGCCGGCGGTGGACTCCCTCAGCTTGTCAGCAGCGATCTCGGAGCCATAGACGCCGATGACAATGGGCGCGTCGGCTTTCAGCTTGGATGCCGGCCACTCGGTCGCCCGTACGATCCCCATGATCACCGCAGCCTTCTGCTGGTACTCTGCACTCTGGGCTCGTCCCATGCTGGCCGAGATCGCAAGCACGGCGGCGACCACGAAACAGGCGGTTTGTCGCCAGATGCAGTGGGCTGAGAGTGGCATTGATCGGTTTTAGTTTGGCAGTCCGTGCGGATCGAGGCTCCCAATCATCCGCAGCTTGGACCCCGGCAGGCGAAGGCATTCGCAGCGGCGGTGGATGGGCAGGATGAAAAGCGCGCAGTTTGTGCCATGATTTCCCACTTGAATTAGCACTGCTTGTGCCTTGGGCGGGGTGATTTTCCCCTAGAAATGGAACACAGTTCAGTGCTGACGTTTTGGCGGAAAGGATGATGCCCGTGGTGCCTGCCAAACCCCGAATACTCCACGCGCAACAAAAGCCGCTCGCCGCAATTGCCGGCTCGCAGCTTTGATCGCTGAGCAAAAGCGACTACTTCGCTTGCTTCCAGTTTTTTACGAACTCGATGCATGCCTTTGCATCCTCCATGTTGGTGGCCCAGTTATACTCGTATTCCACGGAGATCGGGCCTTCAAAGCCTTGCGCGCGGAACTCCGCCAGCAGCCCCGGCACGTCGCTCACGCCCTGCCCCCAATGCACGTCATGTCCGCTCGGGAGCGGGGCATGGAGATCCTTCATGTGGCTGCTCACGATCCGGCCCTTGAGGATTTTCACGCATTCCAGCGGCTTCAGCCCGCTGCGCACCCAGTGCCCGATGTCCGCGCAGGAGCCGATGCGCGGGTCGCGATCCTTGGTGATTTCGAGAACGTAATTCGGATCCCACACTTTGTAGTTCGGGTTGTTCGGCTGCCGCGGGTGATCGTGGAAGCCGACCTTGATGTCGTATTCCTTGACCAGTTTCTCGAAGGTATCGAGCGCGTCCACGCTCTCCGTGTTGATCACCCGGATCCCCATCGCCTTTGCAAAGGCGAAAACCTTCCGGCTCACCGCCTCGTCCTTGCTCAACCCCACGACACCGTAGGCGATCGGCTGGATGTTGTGCTCCTTGCATTTCGCCTTCACTTTTTCCCACACCTCCGGCGGTGCGTCGTGGTTGAACTTCACGTTCGGTTCCTCCTTCGAGAGTTTCTGTCCGGGAAAAAATTCGATGACTTTTCCGCCCGCATACGCCGTCTTCTCGATGGCCTCGAAAACGGTGAAGCGGTTGAATGTGTATGCCTGACAGCCGACCGCGAAGCCGTTGATTTTCAAACTGTCCGGAATCGGGTCCGCGGCAAATGCTGCTGTTGAACTGAGGGCGATGATGAGTGAGCTGAGGAATTTCATGAGGCACCCATTGGCACGGGCGGGATGGCGGAAGTCAAGTCCGGTGCCGTGCTGTGGCGCGGGTTGCGGGGATCGGAAAAATCCCTGCCTGTCCGATGGCAGCGGCAATCCCGGAGCGGGCGCACACGCTTCAATACTCGATTCGGACAACCGTGAACTCGCGGCTCTCGCCGGCCAGCGTCAGCGCCACCCGATGGCCCGGTGCTGTTCCGAGAAGCGCCCGGCCGTTTGGCGAAGTCCAGCTCACGAAGCCCGGCTCAAAATCCACCTCATCCACCCCGACGATTCGGTGGCGCTGCTCGCCTCCGCTTGCGTCGCGCACTGTCACGGTTGCACCAAAAATCGCGCCATCCGGGTTGTCGCCGGGAGGCTCCACGACAGTAATAGAGGCGAGGATCTGCCGGAGATGGGCTGCCCGTTCGGGGGCAGCAGCCGGGATTTCCGCCCGCAACCGCCGCGCGCCGTCGGCAGTCATGTAGTTCACCGCGCCGGGAGGCAGGCCGGACGTTGAGCGCCTCCGGACGGAGCGCTCGGGAAGGGCATCGTCCTCCTTTGTAAATGCCTTGCTCATCACCCGGACACGAGTCGCGGCATTTGCGGCAAACGATGGTGCATGGCGCTATTTCACCCTCGTATTTTTCCGCAGAAATGTGGGCACATCGAGGTCTTCGCCGTCCACGATCGTGGGCTCGGATTTTTCAAAGCGTCCGCGGCTCGCCGGTTCGAGCGGCATTTGCTCGGCGCGCTCCTCTTTCTTTGCCGTCGCAGGTTGCGGTGCGTATTTTGGGACAGCTTTGTGTTCGGGCATTGGCGGGGCGGTGGATGGAGGAGGGGAGTTGTAATAAGAATCCCCGGGGTCGTCTTCGTCCGGTGCGCCGGCCTGCCCGGAAGGCTCTTGTTCGAGGGGTGCTGAAAACAATTCCGCCTGGGGCTTTGCCGTCGGTTCGGCAGCGGGTGCGGGAGTTTCGACATGCCGGGCAGCCTGCGGCAATTTCTTCGCGACGGGTGCCGGCGCCTCCTCCGCGCTGAGGATGGCCACGCAGATGCGGCGGGCGAGGTGCGGGTCGGTGGCGAAGCCGAAGTGGATGCGCGTGTGGTCGCTCACATGGCGGTTGAATTCCTCCATGAGGATTGTGGCTTCGTTGAGCGTGAGATCCGGCCCGCCGGTGATGTGGATGAGGACATCCTGCGCCCCGGCGAGCATGCGGCCCCGATCCATGAGCGGGCTGCGGAGAGCGCGATCGAGCGCCTCGTGCGCGCGGTTCGGGCCGTCGCTTTCACCGTAGCCGAAAAGGCAGCGTGTATTGCGCTTTTTGAGGAGCGCAGAAAGGTCGTCCAGGCCCAGCGCGAGAAGGCCGGGCCGTTGCACGATGGCGGCCACTGCGCGGATGCCCTGGCTGAGGGTTTGATCCGCGGCGATGAATGCCTGCTGGATGCCCCCCGCCGACGCGAGCGCCTCGCCCATGCGGTCATTTTCAAAACACACGACGAGGTCCGCCTGCGTCTCGATCTGTGCGAGGGCTTCCGCGGCCTGTGAAGTCCGCCGCCTGCCCTCGAATGCAAACGGCAGTGTGGCGAAAACCACGGTGAAGGCGCCTGCCTTCCGCGCGAGGTGTGCGATGAGCGGCGCGGCTCCTCCGCCCGTTCCGCCTCCGAGTCCTGCGCAGACAAACACCATGTCCCCGCCGGCGAGCGCCGCGCTGATTTCTTCCGCGGCTTCCTCAGCCGCCGCATGGCCGAGGTCGGGGTCGCCGCCGGTGCCGAGTCCGCGCGTGGTGTTCTGGCCGAGGTGGATTTTCATCCGGGTGACGCTCCCATTGAGCGCCTGCACATCGGTGTTCATTGCGATCGCGCTGTCCGGGTCGAGCCCGTCGAGGATGAGCCGGTCGAGCACATTGGCGCCGGCCCCGCCGAGGCCGACGAATTTGATGGCCGGGGCGGGCTGATGATTGGAACGCGGTAGTTCGATCATTGGAATTATTTGAAAAAGTCCTTCAACCACCGCCAGCCCCCTCCACCCTCGCTCCCGGTGGTTGCCTGTGCGTATTTCACCAGACCGATCGCCGTGGAGTAACGCGGGTTTTCAAACGCACTGGTCACTCCGGAAACGTTGCGCGCCTTGCAGAGTTGCACCGGCATTCCGAAGACGTCCTCGGTGAGGTGCTTGATGCCCCTCAACTCCGAGGTGCCGCCCGTGAGCACGATGCCGCCGCCGAGATAGTCGAGGTAGTTTTCCTTTTCGAGATCGCGCTTCATGAGTTCGAGCGTCTCCCTTACCCGCATGTGGATGATCGTGTTCAGCATCTCCCGTTCGATTTCCTTGCCTGCGAATCCGTGCTCGTCCTTCAAGGTGACCGTCTCTCCCGGCAGGCTGTTGCCGAGCGTGCATGAACCTTCCCGGATTTTGATCTGCTCCGCCTTCCCCATGGGAATGCGGAGGCCGAGCGAAAGATCGTTGGTGATATGGTCGCCGCCGACGCCGATGCAGCCGCTTTGCTTCACAGCGCCGCCCGCATAGACGCAATACCCGGTCGTTCCCCCGCCGATGTCTATCATCAGGACACCGGTGCTTTTCTGGCTTTGTGTGAGCACCGCCTGCGCCGCGGCGTACGGGGTGAAAACGAAATCTTCAATCTCGAGGTCGAGATCCTTCAGGCACTGGAAGCTGTTCTGGATGCGGTTCGAGACCCCGTGGACGATGTGATGATCCGCCTCGATCGTGCGGCCAAACATGCCGACGGGAGTCACCACTCCGTCCTGGCCGTCCACATAGAAATGCTGGAGGATCGTGTTCACGGACATGTTCCGGGCCGGGATTGGCGCTGTCCGGGCGGCATCTTCCACGCGCGCGACGTCCTCCTCCTCGATCTTCTCCCGATCCTCCGGCAGCGTGTAAGATCCGCGATTGTTGAAGCTCGCGATGTGCGCCCCCGTGACGCCGAGGTACACGTTCTTGATCATCACGTCGCTCTTGTCCTCCCCTTCCGCGATCGCCTCGCGGATGCACTTGCCGCAGTTTTCCATGTCCACGATCTCGCCCTTGCGCACCCCGCGCGAGGGCGCTTCGCCGACGCCGAGAATCTGCACCGAGCCATCGCCCTTCAATTCGCCCACGACGGCGCAGACCTTCGAGGTCCCGATTTCCAGCCCGACGACGATTCTATCTTTTCCCATTTATACTTGTCGGAATGGCCGCAGGACTCCGTCGTTCTCCGGCTTCGGTGTTTCCCTTCCACGGGTTGGTTCGGATTTCCTGGCGGGCGGGGAGGAAGGCTTGCCGCCTTTTGTCGTGGGTTTCGATGGGTCGTCCCCGGTCGCTTGCTTGCCCGGTTTTTCCTTCGCGCCCTTGCCGAGAAGGAGCGCGTCAATATCCGGCTCCGGCATGGGAGGCGGGACAAACGTCACGGGGATGTTGCGCGCGATCATCACGTTCACTGTTTGCAAATCCTGGCCGTAGCGTGCCGCCTCCTTCTCCACCTGCGCGAGCCGCGAGAGCTGATCGTCGAGATGGTCCAGCCCAAAGGT
>CAMAUI010000049.1 GCA_945861385.1 Prosthecobacter debontii | reverse complement strand
TGTCGGGCGCTGCGCAAAACCGGAAAAGATGTTGGAGCAAAACCGGACAGGGATTTCAGAGGGAGTAGTGAGCGAGGATGGAGGGCCAGGCGAAGGCTGGAGGCAGTGGCGGATGAGGGATGACCCAGAACTGGCGTTCGGGGTGGAGAATGATGGTGATGGATTTGAGGAGGGTGGGAGCGATGGGCCAGCGGCGGCCGAGGAACTCGATGGTGTGGTCTGGCGAGCAGCGGCGCTGGAGGTGGATGGCGAAGTGCAGATCGCAGAGCGTGGTGGGCGGTGCGGGCTGGAGCTTGGAGCGGTTTTCCTCGAGGGCGATCTGCCAGGCTTGGTCGGGGACGAGGCCGGTGGTGCGGCAGGCTTTGTGGGCGTTGTGCCAGGCGATTTGCTCGGCGAGCAGGGCGTTGGCGGGGGCGAAGTCGGCGATGCCGGCGGCGCTCAAGAGCGAGACGAGGCGGTTTTGAAAAGTGCCGAAGCGCCGTTCGATTTTGCCTTTCGCCTGCGGGTCTGGGGCGACGCGGTGGGCGATGCCCAGGCCGAGCAGCGCGCGCTGGAACTGCGAGCGCACATCATCTGGGCCGGTGTGGGGCGTGGCGCCGAAGAGGGAAAGACCGTCGGTGTAGTAGGCGCGTGGGGCGCCGTGAGTGGCGATGGCCGTGCGCGCGCAGCCGAAGTGCGCCCAGGTCGTTTCGCTCGGCTCGAAGGAACCGGCGACGATTTTGCGCGAGTGGTCGTCGAGCGTGAGCAGGAGGATGGGCTTGGTGGGAGCGGGCCACCAGTCGTGCGGGGAGGAGTCGTGCTGCCACAGCTCGCCGATGGAGCCGGCCTGCCAGCGGCGGCGGGGCTTTGGGCCGGGCTTGGGCGCGGGGGCGGCGAGCGCGGGCAGATGCAGGCGGCACCACGCAGCGACGGCGGCGCGCGAGCGGTGGAAGTCCAGACGGCGCGCGAGTTCATCGGCGAGCAGGGCGAAATTGATCGGGCGGCAGTGCGGGAGGAACTCGCGGGCGAAGCCGGTGGCGTCCTGCGGCCAAGGCGCGGCGTGATCGCCGCCGCTGGGCAGCGGACGGAAAGCAGCGGGATCGCTCAGCCAGCGATGACGCAGCGCGTAGAGCTGGGAGCGATTGATTTCCAAGCGGGAACAGGCGGAGTTGGCGTCGCAGCGGCCCGCGTTGAAGTCGGCGAGGATGGAGGCGACGAAGGCGGCAGGCAGGCGGTGGCAGAGTTGCTTTTCATCCACGGAGCGGACACGGCGGGGCGGGGAGATAAAAGCCCGCAGTGCCGGGAGGGATTTTTGCATCCGATTTTTGGCGCGCAGCGCCGCCCTTCGCTACGCTCCGGTCGGCGCTGCGCGCCAAATATCGGAAGGTTCTCGCCGCCCAAAGATCTTGTCCGGTTTTGCTCCAACAATTATGTCCGGTTTTGCTCCAACCCCGACAGCGTGTTTTGCCCCACAGCGGGCTTCCCCGCAGGATGCCGGCTGGTACAAGGCCGTGCCGCCATGAAAAAATCCACCGTCCTCCTCATCGTGCTCGCCGTCTCTGCGGCTGGGTTTGGCGCGTGGAAAATGGCGGGCTCACTCAGACAGGCGGGCGCGCTCGGGGATGCGGCGGTCGGCGAGTTTCATGAACGCTTCAACGCGGCGGATGACGCGGCGATTTTTGAAAATGGCAGCGGGCGTTTCAAAACGGCGGTGCCGCTCGACAAGCTGCGCGAACTGAACACTCACCTGCGCGCGAGACTCGGACATTTGAAAAGCGCGGAGCGAAGCGGGATCCATCTGAACACGAGGAACGGGGACACCACACTGGAGGTGAATTACGCCGCAAGCTTCGAGAGTGGGCCGGCGCGGGAGACGTTCCTTTTCGACTACAATACCGGGGTGCCTGCGCTGTTGCAGTTCCTCATCGAATCAAAAGCACTCGAGGAGAAATAACCGATGCTGCCCTCGCTAAAGACGGAAATTCCAGGCCCCAGCTCTCGCGAGCTGATGGCGAAACTGCGCAGGTTCGAGTCGAGAAACGTGACGTATCTCGCCGATGACTGGCCGGTGTTCTGGGAGCGGGCCGAGGGTGTGAACGTCTGGGATGCGGATGGCAACCGGTTCCTCGATCTCACGTCCGCATTCGGCGTGGCGGGGCTGGGGCACACGCGCGCGGAGGTGCGGGATGCACTGCGGACACAGGCCGGGGCGCTCCTGCATGCGATGGGCGACGTTCATCCGACCGCATTGAAGGCGGATCTGTGCGAGCGATTGTCAGCGGTGACATTTGAGCAGTGGGGAGCAGGGCGCGGCAGGGTGATCCTTGCGAACTCGGGATTCGAGGCGGTCGAGGCGGCGCTGAAGACGTCCCTCCTGCACTCGGGGAAGGTGGGAGTGATCGCGTTCAGCGGCGGGTACCACGGCCTCGGATTTGGCGCGCTCGCGGCGGGTGGGATTCCGTTTTTCCGCGAGCCATTCCGCGCCCAGCTCAAGGACTTCGCGACCATCCTCCCCTACCCCGGTTGCTTCCGATGCCCGCACGGCGTGAGCGACGGCTATCGCCTCGGCGATGGCGATTTCCCAAATTGCTCCACCGCGTGCCTGACGCAGCTGCGCGATGATTTGGAAAAAACGATCCGCCAGCGGGAGATCGGGGCGATTCTTGTGGAGCCGGTCCAGGGGCGCGGTGGGTGCGTGGTGCCTCCACTGGATTTCCTGCGCCTGCTGAGGCAGGTGTGCGATGAACACAAGCTGCTGCTCATCGCGGATGAAATTCTCACGGGGTTCAATCGCACAGGCGCGCTCTTCGCGTGCGATCATTCAGGCGTCGTGCCGGATCTCATCTGCCTCGGCAAGGGGCTCACCGGGGGGTTCCCGCTCAGCGCGTGTGTCGGTCGTTCGGACATCATGGACGCATGGCCGGAATCCACCGGGGAGGCGTTGCACACGAGCACGTTCCTCGGCAACCCGCTCGGATGCGCGATGGCGCTTGCATCTCTGCGCATTCACGCTGACCCGGCGCTGTCAAAGTCCGTCCGGGAGCGTGGCAGGGCGCTGAAAACCGCACTCAGGAAAATCCCCTCGCCAGGATTCGCTGATATCCGCGGGGTGGGCCTGATGGTTGGCGTGGAAATGGTGAATAAGGACGGCAAGCCGGATGCGCCCTTCGCGAGAACCCTTGCGAAGCAGGCACTGAGGGATGGCATCGTCATTCTGGCCGATTCCCCGGCGGGCAACGTCCTCAGCTTCACCCCCGCATTTTCGATCACCGACGAGGAGATCGCCTTCGCCACCGGCTGGCTGGAGGCGCAGCTCTGCTGAAACAGTCAGGAAAACTTGATGTTCTTGCCGTGCTCCATCTCGTACGTGGCGAGGAACTGCTCGCTCACATTCGGGCTGATCACGTCGGCGAGGAACTTGATGTAGATCGCGTCTGCTTTGACCTGCTTGAGCCGTTCGAGGTTGTCCACTTCCAGGGCCACGAAAAATTTCCACGGGGAGTCCGCGTCCACATTTTTCCCGCAGCGAATGCCGGCGACCTCGGGGATCTTTACGAGGCTCACCCGTGCCGCGATGACCATCTGGCCGAGCTTCTCCTCATCAACGTGAGGAAGTGTCTGGAAGAGTGCGATGTGGTGGATCATGAAAAAGTAACAGCCCGGCAGTTACCGGGGTGACTGCCGGGCCGCAAGCGCGTCGTGGCGGCAGATCAACTGTTCTTCCAGTCCAATACGCCTTTCTTGATCGCGTAAACGTAGCCAGCCGTCACCAGCGTGAGGAATCCGGTCATGCTCCAAAAGATCATTGAGCCGTGATCGCGGAGCATGTCCTTGAAATTCACCGCCCACGGATACAGGAACACCACTTCGATATCGAAGAGGATGAACAGCATCGCCACGAGATAGAATTTTACCGAGAACCGCGGCTGGCCCTTGCCCTGAGGGAGCATGCCACATTCATACGCCATGTCCTTGCTCGGATTGCGCTTTGCGGACTTCCCGAGAAGCACGCTGATCAAAAGCGCTGACGCCCCGAAGCCGAGGACGATCGCCACCTGGATCAGGACGGGGAAATACTCCTTCACCTAGATCGCTGGCGTGACGTTGGTCTGAAGCGTGGCGAGCTGTTTCGGCAGGCCTTTGTAGCTCTTCTTGCCGTCTTTGCCGACGGTGATTTTCACCATTCCGCGACCCACAAGATTCTGCAGCTTCTCGTAGGCGCGCAGGCGGAGCATTTCCTCACCACCACTTGCGGCGTTGCGAGCCTTGAGATTTTCGTGCACAACCTCGAAGAGGTCCTTGAACTCGTATGAAGCCCTCCGCGATAGCACCGAAGCGAGTTCTTCGGTCACGAGGTCGGGAAGACGACGGCTAAAAGCGGGCTTTTTGGCGATAGACATAGGACGCGAAGCGTAGCACAGCGCACGGATGTAACGAAGTGAAATTTTAGGTACACAGGCTCGCCTGTTCGCATCCTGTTGATTCCTAATTTATTGCGCCTTAACGAGGAGGTGCCTCAGACTTCGACCCGGCTGGATCAATGGGCTTGGCCGGTGCCCCTGCCGGGGCCACTGGCGGCGGCAGGGGCGTGGGCGGAACGGGAGCGGGCGCAGTCATCCTCGAAGATGCCAAAAATGCAGCAGGGAAGATCATCCCGTAAGAACCGATGACGCTGATCGTACCCGTGCTCTCCACGCTCCATCCGTGTTCAGTGCGCCCGATGCTGACGATGATCGGTGAGAGGTGTTTGCTGATCGTTTCGGCCTGCGGAAGTTTTCCCGCGTCAAAATGCTTCGCCAGTTCAGGTTCTCCGAGCATCTGGAACGCGATGAACGGCTTTGCCTTCTCGTACAACCGCTCAAACAAGACTTTTGCGTCCACGTAAAAGAGTCCGCCCGTCGGCTGCGGCACGGTCTTTAGCGCGGCGGGATATTGCGACCCCGGTTTGCTCGCGAGGTTTGCCCCATTCGTTTTCAATTGTGTCAGCGCGGCTTTGACGACGCCGCTGTTGAGGCCAAACATGATGTGCTTCTCGTTGACCGCGATGGTCGGCTGGATCAGCGGGATATCTCCCACGGTCAGTGCCCAAATTGTCGTCCCCTCCGCGTCACTCTTGGCAAGCTTCCCCTCCGAACTCATTTTTTCCGCGATCAACTCCGCGAAAAGCCGCGCCTTGGCAGCGTCACGCACCTCCGTTGCGACGAAGACATCCGGAAACACCGCGCCCGCCTCCCACGCGGACATCGCCGCCACCTCTGCCCCGAATGTCGTGAAGATATCGGCCACCTTGAGTCCCTTCGTTTCCAGTGCCGTTTTCAGCTCAGCCAACACTCCAAGCGCCTCCAATCCACCCAATCCCGCCTTCATTTGGTCCTCCATTCCGGAGTAGTCACTCACAAGATACGCGTACGTCGCGGCCTGCGTGAAACCGACCGAGCGATTTGCGAAAGATCCGGTTTTTTGCGCTTCCTTGACCTGGATGAAAACCTTCTCCCGCATCAGCGCGCCGTCCAGCTTCCCGGTATAAAGAAACGCCTGCACGGGGTTGGGATCCTTCACCGCCGGTGTCGGTGGACCGCCCAGCACCCCGGTAAGCGCGTTCATTTTCTCCGCAAACACCGTCCAACGCACCCACATCACCGCATCCGGCTCCGCGATCCCGGATTTCAGCGTCTCCTGATAAAGCGGATCCTTCGCGAGCCCCGGCAGCGCATCCTGCTTGCCCGCATGGCGCGACAGCGTCTGCTGCATCAGCGTCAGATCCGTCCCGAAAAAGAACCAGTTGTCGCGAAACGCCATCGCCGCCGTGAAATTCTTGTCCGTCAGCGTCTCGATTTCCGTGCCGTCATGCTTTGCGATGTCCGACTTCGCTGCCGGGTATGCCTTCAGCAGTTGCTCCCGCAATTGCCGGATCACTCCCTCCACATCGCTCTTCTTCCCTCGATACGGGAACCCCCCCACGACCTTGGGAGACAGCCCCTCCACGGAAGTCACCGCCACAAACAGCCCCGCAGGGTCTGCCTTCTCGATGTCAGCAACCACGCCGAAGACCGACTTCGCCACATCATTCTGAAGCTTGAAGTCATCCCACTTCGCCACGAATTGCTTCCATTCCGGCTCCTCGGAGATCGCATGCAGCGCCGTGGACTTCCAGCGCGTCCCCGTCCGCTCGATGTTCGGCAGCTCGAAATACAGGATCGCGTCTCCGGGAGCGATTTCCGCAGCCCTGCCCGGCGCGAGATCCAGCGAAGCCCCCTGCTTGCGTGAGATTAAGAATGCGACCGCCGCCGCGACCACGGCGAGCACGACAAACATGGGAATGGCTTTCTTCATCCCCGGATGAATGCACACCCGCCTGTTGAGCCAAGCCCAAAATCCTACGGCTCCTCGAACGCTCCCACCGCGCGCAACCCATCAGCCCTCACTTCCAGCACCTCCAGGCTCACCTTCGGCGCACCGCTGCGCCACGCCTCCATCACCATCGGCCCGTACTCCCGCAGATCCCCCGCGAGATCCGGGAAAATGAAAACCGTGTTCCGATTCGGAATCACCACCCGCATCCTCGCCCCGAACATCGGCTCGAATTTCTCGAAAAACTCCCGCGCCAGCACCGTCGCCGACACCGGCACCGCACCCGAACGCAGTACAGCATATCGCAGCACCTTCTTCTTGTCGCGGACCAGCTCCGGCTTCACCGCCGCCATCCACTCCCCCGCTTTTTTCCGCGTCGCAGCCAGCAATTCCGCCTCCGTCATCGGCACCGCGTTCCACTCCTGCTGGCTCGGAAACTCCGGCCCCAGCTCCGTCATCCGTGCCACCGCCAGCACCGTCGCCTTCGCCTCCGCCACCGGGCGCGTCACCTTGTGCCCCATGAATTTCGCCTCCGGCAAAAGCACCCACACCTCCTCCGCGCGCACCATCACCGCCAGCAGCACGGCAAAAACCCACCCCACCGCGATCCTTCTCCACATTGGATGTTGAATCCTCCGCGCCCCGCGTTGGATGTTTGCGGAATGATCCACCACCTGCACGGCACACTCGTCGAATCCCTTCCCACGCAAATCGTCGTGGATGTCAGCGGTGTCGGTTATCATGTCCTCATTCCTGTCTCCAGCTACGACAAGCTGCCAGCCGCCGGTTCGCAAATCAAAATCCTCACCCATCTCGCCGTCCGCGAAGACGCCCACATCCTCTACGGATTCATGTCCCCCGCCGAGCGCGACCTCTTCCGCCTCCTCGTCAACCACGTCAGCGGCATCGGCCCCAAGACCGCCCTTGATGTCCTCAGCGGCACCACCGTCAGCGCGTTCAAGGCCAGTGTAGTCGCCGGCGACACCGCCGCGCTCTCACGCATCAAGGGCATCGGAAAAAAAACCGCCGAGCGCATCGTCGTCGAGCTGAAGGACAAAGTCGGCATCGCAGCGGCGTGGGAAGCCGCCAGCGCCGGCCACGCACCGAGCCCCGAGGAGGAAAAAATCAACGACGCCGTCCTCGCGCTCATCGCACTCGGCTACAAACAAGTGGACGCGCTCAAGGCCGTCAAAACCGCAGCCACCAGGCAGCCCGCGGCGGCCACCAGCGAACTCGTCACCGCCGGCCTCAAGCTGCTCCTCTGACAGCCGTCCGCCTTCGCAGCCACTCCACAAGCAACGCGCAAAGCCCCGCCTTGTCCCCCGCTTCCATCACGGGCTTCCCCGCCTCCACCATCCCGAATCCCCCGCCCCACGCCGCCCCGTTCACCACGCACGCATCCGTCCCACATTCCGAGATCTGCCGCTCCGCCTTTGCCAGCACATCCGCGCGCGTCCCATCGAGTTCGTATTTCCACCCCGCGATTTTCGCCGCCGGAAAAAGAGCCCGCAATTGCGGCAGCACCTTCGCCGCCGGCTCGAGCGTCAGCGTAACCTCTCCCGCGCTTGTCGGCAGCTTCCGCGCACGCCCCGCACCCGCGACCAGCTTCACCTTGTAATCGCACAGCGCCGCCGCATGAAACACCGCCCCCGCCCACCCTGCGCGGCCCGCCAGCTTCCGCAGCAGATCGTCATTCGTCGAAAACAGAACCACCTCCGCCCCCGCCGCCTCCACCCCCGCCGTCGCGCCATCACCCTTCATGCACACCACCTCGTGCCCTTCGCGCACCAGCGCCGCCGCGAGCATCAGCCCGAGTTCACCCGTGGAAAAATTCGTCAGCCGCCGGACTTGATCCACCGGCTCCCACGAAGGCCCGCATGTGACGATGACGCGCATCGCCGCACGCTACCGCGCCCGCCGCACACCGTGCAATCTCCACGCTTGCCGCACACCGCCCCGCGCGCTCGATTGCATCGCATGGAAAGAGCCGCCGCCAGCCAGCAACTCCGCGATCACTGCAACACCGTCGGCATCGCCGTGATGAAAATGCACCCGCTCCTCAAGGATCTCGGCGACGACCCCACCAAGGCCGAAATCGTCAAAGCCCTCTTCGAGATCACCAAAAACATCGAGGTCGTGAAAAAACAACTCATGCGCCTCGAAAAGCGCGACGACACCACCATCCTCTGACCCCCGAGCCGCACACCGCATCCGCGGTCACACCCCCACCGGCTCCGCGGAACCGTATTTCTCCATCCACTCGCGATGCGCCTTCGGCGAAATCTCGCTCGGCTTGATCTCACTGCGCCCGCCCCAGAACACATTCGTATAATCCACCGGAATCCCCACCCCCGCGAGATGCGCATCAATCGCCGCCTTGTGCATCAGCACACGCTCCTTCTCCGTGCCATGGCACACCGCCATGATGTTCACATTTGCAAAATCCGGCCCGCCCTCCCGCCAGTAGCAGTGCGTGAGAATCGGATGCCGCCCCACCTCCCCGCCCGCCTCCACCTCGCGCCCCTTCGGCACCCGCCAGTGGAAAAGCGCGTTGAATTTCGTCACCCGCTGCCCGGTCGCGCTCGGCTTCACATGCTCGAGAAAAGTCGAAAACCGCCCGATCACCTGCCGCCTGTTCAGATCCTCCGCCACGCGGCAGAACGTATCGAGATCCACCCCCGCCTCCCGCGCGCGATCAGCCCAGAGCCCGGTCTTCACCTCGTCCAGCGTGAGTTCCCGCTTGAGCGCGACGAGCACATCCCACTCGATCTCTGTGAGCTTCACGATGCCCACCGGGATCATCTTCGCCGGCTCATCGGATTTGTCGCCCGGCTCGATCACCTTCCGGCGGACATGCCCCACCCCGAGCGCGAAAATCCCCCGCGCCGGCATCAGTTTGAACCCCGTGCATCCGGTATGCCGCATCAGCACCCGCGCATGCTGCTCCATGTCCGTGCCCGCGGGCGTCTTCAGCGTCGTCCAAAGCCGGAAGCAACTCCCCGTCGTCTGCTGATCCGTGCTGCGGACCACCACATGCCCGCTGAACGGGTCATTCTGAAACATCCAGTCAAACGCATCATTGAGCTTTTCCTCCGGCACCTGCCACGCCACGAGCGCGCCCTCGGCGAGGTTGCTGGCCACCAGCGTCTGCCGCACCCGCCGGATCGTGCCAGCCGCGAGCATCGCCCGGATGCGCTCCAGCACAGTCGCCAGCGGCACCCCGCTGCGCTCCGCGATCTCCACGAACGGCTCGCGGACGAAGCCCTGAATCTTGTCCTCGGAAGTGCGGAGGATCTGCGAATTGACGGGATCAGTGTGCTCGATGATGGATGACATGCGGAAAAGGTCGCGCACCGTAGAGAACCCCGCAGCCACTGGCTACTTGGGAATTGGCGAAAACTGACCCGGCGGCGCATCTCAGTTTTTGGCAGGTCGCTCTCTTACTCTTTCTCCTGCTCTTGCTCTTGCTCAGAGCCTGTTTGAGCACGAGCACGAGCACGAGCAAGCGTAAGAACTTCCGCCCCCAGCGGTACTCAAAAACTGAGATGCGCCCATGTCCATGGCGGAGAACCGGCGGGGTAACGCGCGAAGCCGGGGAAGTGCGGGTGATGATGCGCCGGCTCAGGCGCTTTACTTTTGTTCCTTGACCCAGCCGATCTCGTAAAGGGAGTCGATGTAGAGCGACTGGAGTTCCAACCGGTAAATGTTGGCTGCGGATCTGAGCCATCCCCGTGCATCTTCCTCGTTCCCGGCGCGGAATGATTTCGCGGCGTTCGCGTAGTAGTATTCCGGGGTGCTGGCTTCGAAGCGGAAGGTTTTGAGGAGGGTGTCCGCCTCCGCGGTGCGGTCGGTGAGGAGAAGACAAAGGTATTTTTTGTAGAGGAGAAGGCTGCGGGAATTTTCGGGGATCTTCGTGTTCGTGAGAATCTTTTCGAAAGCTTCGAGGGCCTCCTTATACTTTTTCCGGACGAAATCGATTTCGGCGAGATTGAACTTCGCATCCTCGGCGGCGGGGTTGAGGGCGAGGGCGCGCTCGAATGCGAGGGTCGCCTTGTCAAAATCCCGCAGCTTCGCGAACGCGGCCCCCTTGAAACTTTGCAGATGATAAAAATCCGGCTCGATCTTCCCGGCTTCGCTGAGGCGGTCGAGTGCGCGCTGGGGTTCGTTTGCCTGGAGAAATTGCGAGGCCTCGCGCAGGAGCAGCGAGAATCGTTGCTGCTCTTCCATGGAACGGTTCTTGAGAGCCTTTGCGACGGCGGGAGAGATTTCAACTGGGCTGGCGGCTGGGTTGGCGGCCGAGGGTGGTGCTGCGGCCGGACCAGGCTCTGCGCCGGGCGCACTGGCGGGTGGCTGGGCGAGGAGAGAATTCACGCCGAGGCTCGCGAGGAGCAGCAGGCCAGCGAGTGCTTTTGTCGTGATGGGTTTCATTTGGCGGTGGGCGCGATCAGTGCGAACACACTCGTAAGGTGGGGTATTCATGTCAATTGCCAGGAAAATTGGTTTCGTGCCCGCCGCGCATTTGCGCACTTCGACCGTGTAAATCGTAGAAGCCTAAAAACGGCAGTTGACCGGATTTTAAGAGAAAATGGGCCTTGGAGGGGTGAGCGGTTTTCAACTGCTCCGCAGTTGCCACTTTCCAGAGTAACACACCCTGTTTTTCGGCCTCAAAAACGGGGCCAACTGCCGTTTTTAGGTGTATTTCGATTCCTGCTACATCGCGAAATTCTATCTCGCGGAGCCTGACAGCGCGAACGCCATCGCGTTTGCCAAGAGCAATGCAAACGTCGGCTGCCTGCTCATCGGCAAGGCGGAAGTCATCGCCGTGTTTCACCGCAAACTGCGCGAGAGCGTTGTGGTTGTGAGCGGCTTTCACCTGCCGTGCGACCGATTCGAGAGCGATTGCCCCAGCGGGCTGTGGCGGTGGCGTCCGGTGGATGACGAGTTGCTCCGCTTGTCCGCAACACGCTTCCGCGGACTTTCAGCCACGACTTTTCTCCGCTCTGCCGATGGGCTCCGCCTCACTTGCGCGGCTGAGCCGGGATGCACGGCGATCCACACCAGCGATCCTCACATGATCGCGGCCGCTTCTGCGTTTGGATTGCAGGCGGTGACACTGTGAAAACCATCGCCATCATCACTTCCAGCCCGCTCGCCGGAGGGCACGCGTCAAAAGGAACTCCGCCCGGCGCTGCATCTTCATTTCCCTGAATGTTGATGGCCGACTGGAGCGGCGGTCGTCGCTCTCCACGTTGGTCACGTATCTCACCGCGTTGGTGAGGATGATGCGGAGCCGTGTGAACGTGTTGACGACTGCTGCCGTGCTGCGTTTGGAGCCGTGGCGCGCGACCCACGCGGGCAGCTTCACGCCGAGCTTTTGCGCTCCCGCGTTCCAGCCGGGAGCGAGTTCGCCGACGCGCTTGCCGCGCCATACTCGTTGTGGCACGCTCATCCGCATGACCGCCATTTCGATTCACGGGCTGCACGAGAACACGGACCTCTGGCTGCGCCGGAATCCATGAGCCTGCCGAAGCTCTATCTCGAAACGACCATCCCGAGCTATCTCGCGGCGCGGCGGAGTCGGGATTTGCGACTGGCTGCGGATCAGGAGACGACGGAGGAATGGTGGGAAACGAAGCGGCACGAGTATGAGTTGTTCACGTCGGAAGTCGTCGAGGTGGAAGCGGGCGAGGGCGATGCAGTGATGGCGGAGGCGCGTTTACGTGCGCTCGACGGAATTCCGCGCCTTCCCGCGCAGCCGGAGGTGGATGAGTTGATCGAGCATTTGCTCGGCTCGCAGATCATCCCGCCGAATGCCGCGCCGGACGCGGCGCACATTGCTTTCTCCGCCGTCCACGCGATGGATTTCCTGCTGACGTGGAACTGCAAGCACATCAATAACCCGCATCTCGTCCGCCGGATTGAGCGTGCGTGCGCCGAGCGCGGGCTGACGTGTCCTGTGATTTGCACACCGGAGGAACTCCTGCCACTGTGAGCGCCATGGAACCGAATCCGATCCTTACCGAAATCCGCCGCACGCGGGACGAACTCGCCCGCAAGTCCGGCTACGACGTGCGCAAGTTCATGGATTTTATCCGCGAGCGCGAGCGTGAGGCAGCGGCGCGAGGTGTGAAATTTGCACCGAAAGCGAAGCCCGCGACGAAGGCGAAGTAAGCTGCGATTTGCGGGGCTGAATCACTTCCAGCCCGCTCGCCGGAGAGCGTGTGTCAAAAGGAACTCCGCACACCTCGGCATCTTCTTTCCATGGATGCTGATGGCCGACTGGATGCGGCGGGCGTAGCTCCCGGCGTTGGTGACGTATTTCACGGCGTTGGTGCGGATCGGCGGCAGGCAATGGGGGAACTGGGTGCCATTTTACGGCCCGCCGGCCGGGCCGATGTATTCGCGGGCGATCACCAGGTTGTCAAAAAAGACCGTGTTCACCGGGTTCTTTGTCCAGCGATCGGTCACGTAGCTTTCAAGCGTGAGCGCGTTCGCTTGCAGCGAGCCGGTCTTGCGCCAGTTGATGCCACGCCAGTGACCGAGCAGCCGGCCATCAATCCACATCGCCTGCTCGCCATCGGGCCGGCCCGGCGTGTTGTGCCGGAGCATCAGTTCCGCGCAAATCCACCGGCCCCTGGCGATGTTCTCCTGCGGTTCGGGCAGGAACTGATTGCCCCAGAATTTTCCGTCGCGCGACGCCGTCATCCCGTGCCAGTAGCTGTAGAAATTCCAGCGCCCTGGCGCGGGCCACTTCGCCCAGTTCCCCCACGGCTCCAGCGCGGTGGAAAAACGCTCGTCCCCCGCCGGTCGCAGGCCAGCCCCGCCGAAGCCGCTCCATTTGTCACCGCCGCGCAGGCCGCGATTCGCGCGCAGCGTCACGAAGTGATGCACGTAATCGCACCCCGCGTCGAAGCGGACGTAAAACCGCACGAATTCCGTATCCGCGGGCGTGAACCACTTCGTCAGCCCATCGCCCTGATTCTCGCCGAGTCGCGCCTCGACTTTCATGCAGCGTTTCCCGCCCGCCGGGTTTTCCGGCGGGGCAAAGCTGAGCGCCTTGCCCTTGCCCGCGCCCTTCTCGTCCCAGCGTGCGCCGAGTTCGCCTTCCTCGAAATCATCCGCAAAAACCACCGCCGCATGCGCTGCGATGCCCGCATCCGCCTTGAATTTCGCCGCGAAGCCAGGCCCGTGCGGCAGCGTGCTCTTCGAGGCGAGATTTGGAAACTGCTCCTCCGCATGCAGCACGGAGACAATGGCAAGAGCGAGGAGGACGGATGTTTTCATGAACATGATGACTGCAAAGCCGGCGGAAGCTTTGCCTCTGGGAATTGTGAGGGTGCCGTACTGCGGCTGGCTTCTGCTGCTCGTCCGCCGGATGTTTTGCCGCCGCTCGTGAATCCCAAGGCCGTGTGCATCCGGCACGGCCTGCAAGCCGGGGGCGGTGGATTGTGAGAATCTGTGCTTGCGGGGGAGTGTTTGTGGAACCACTGTATAAACATACAGCATGCACTGCCCGACCTCAAACGATGACCAGACCGCCGCTGCGTTGAAGGAACTTCAGCGCATTCCGGGCATCGGGCCGGGTCTCGCCCGGGATTTGGTGGACCTGAACATTCGCCGCCGCAATCCCGGGCGGCTCCACGAGCAGCTCGCCGCCCTGCGCGGCGTGCATCAGGATCGGTGCGTCCTCCACACTTTTCGCTGCGCCGTCCATTTCGTCACCACGCCGAGGCCCGGCACGGAAAAGCTCAAGTGGTGGAACTGGCAGGACGCCAGGCTTGCAACCTCACCGCGCCGCCGGCGCTGACCCATGTTCACCGAACGCCAGCAGGAGATCCTCGATTTCATCCGCGATCAGAAAGCGACGCGCGGCATCACGCCGACGCGCGCGGAGATTCAGAACCACTTCGGCTTCGCCAGCATCAATGCCGTGACCGACCACTTGAAGGCGCTGGAAAAGAAAGGCGCGCTGCAACGTGAATCGAACACGGCGCGCGGCCTGGTGCTCACCGACAGCTACCGGGACAAGGCGATGGTTGAGATCCCGATTTACGGTTCCATCGCCGCCGGTCTGCCCGAGACGCAGCAACAGCAGCCCGACGGCTGCGTATCCGTGGACGTGGAGACGCTGCGCCTGCCGAAAGGCGCGCGCGTATTTGCGCTCAAAGTGCGCGGCGACTCGATGAATGGCGCGGGCATCCTCCCGGGCGACATCGTGGTGCTGGAATTCAAGGAGGCGAAAAGCGGCGACATCGTCGCGGCGCTCATTGACGGCGAGACGACGCTGAAGCGCTACGTCGTGCAGCGCGGCAAGCCCTTCCTCAAGGCCGAGAATCCGCGCTACACAAACCTCATCCCTGCGCAGGAACTCGTGATCCAAGGCGTGCAAATCGCACTGCTCCGCGTGCTCAAACGGTAACGAATCATGACACGGTTCCTCACATTCCTGCGCCGGGCCATCGGCTGGTGCGGCCTCGCGCGCAGCCCGCGTCCGCAACAGCTCGAACTCCCGCTCCGCTACAGACGCCGATGATCGTCCACCTCGATGCCGACGCATTTTTCGCGTCCGTCGAGCAGGCCGCCGATCCGAAGCTCAGGGGCAAGCCGGTGGCGGTCGGCGGCGAACGGCGCGGCATTATCGCCTCCGCGAGCTACGAGGCGCGCAAGCTCGGCATCTACACGCCGATGCCCACGGCCCGCGCGCGCAAGCTCTGCCCGCGGCTCATCGTGCTGCCCGGTGATTTCGAGAAATACGAACAGTTCTCCCGGTTCATGTTTTCCTACGCGTATGACTTCACGCCGGAGGTCGAGGTCGCGTCCATTGACGAAGGCTATTTCGATCTGCGCGGACATCACAGGCACTCGCCGCGCGAAGTCGCGGAGATCATCCGGCGCGCGATCCGGCAGAGTCTGAAAATCACCGTCTCCGAGGGCATCGGCTCGAACAAACTCATCTCGCAAGTCGCATCCAAACTGCGGAAGCCCGCGTGCTTTCTGGAAGTCCCCGATGGCGGAGAGCGCAGCTTTCTCGCGCCGCTGCCAAACAAATGGCTGCCGGGAGTCGGCCCGAAACTCGCGGCGACACTCAATGCAGGCGGGCTCGTGCTCATCGAACAAATCGCCGCCACTCCCGCCGACACACTCTCGTTGCTCGTGGGAAATTACGCGCCACAGCTCCGCGCATTTGCCAGCGGCGTAGATGTGCGCCCCGTGGTGCCGGAACCGCCGGAGGCGAAAAGCTACGGCGGACAGGAGACATTTTCCGAGGACGTGACGGACGACGCATTCCTCCTCGCCAAGCTGCGCAGCATCGCCGACCGCCTCTCGGCGAAAGTGCGCGAGGATCGGAAAAGCTTCCGCACCGTGGCGCTCAAGCTCCGCTACAACGACATGCAGGACGTGCTCCGCAGCGTGAGCCTCGATGAACCGACCGATCTGGAGCAGGACATCTATCCGCTGCTGCCGGGATTGCTCCGCAAAGCGTGGGAGCGGCGCGTGAGCATCCGCATGGTGTCGCTGCGCCTGTCGGGAATTTACGGCGGCATCTTCCGCAGCGAACTGGCGCTTGATGAACAAAGCCGCAAACGCGAAAACGAGCAGCGGCTCGCGGGCATCCTCGACGGTCTGCGCGAATGCCACTCCATCATGCGCGGCCATGACCTGTGGCTCCAGCAGCAGGAAGGAAAGCCGCGCGCCGACATCGCGCGTTCCCGCAAGCCAGCCCTGCGCACGACGCCGCTCCCCCGCTCTGCCCGCGTGCGCGATTGCGTGCCGCTGAATGTGAAGAGCCATTACAGCTTTCTGGACTCTGCGCTTTCGATTCCGGCGATCATCGCAGCGGCGAAAGAAGCGGGAGCCAAGGCGCTCGCCATCACCGATCCGAATCTGCACGGCGCGGTGGAATTCTTCACCGCTGCGCGCGATGCCGGCATCAAGCCCATCATCGGCGCGGAAGTCATGAGCGACGGCCGCGCGCTGAATCTCTACGTCGAAAATGCAGTCGGCTACGCGAACCTCTGCCGGCTGCTGTCCGCGCCCATCGTCACCGCCGGCTTGCTGGCCGCGCACGGCGACGGATTGATCGCCGTGGATGCCGCGAAAGTCGCGCTGCCGGAAATCCGCTACCGCTCGCCAGCCGATCGCCAGAAGTTCGACATCATCCAGAGCATCCGCACGCTCACGCGATTGCACGAGCCGCATCCCGAGAAACGCCGGGGTGATTTTCACTGGCCCACCGCGGCGGAGGTTGCCGCGCGCTGGAGCGACGACGCCATCCGCGCGACGCACGAAATCGCCGGGCGGTGCAATTTCGAGTTCGACCTTGGCCGTCTGCGCTTCCCGCGCTTCACGCCGGAGGATGGCTCCAGAACCTATCCGGCAAATGCGCGCGAGCGGAACACAGGCATCCTGCCTGTGCGGCCAGCAGGCTTCGAGCCTGCATGCATCAGCCTTCGCAGGCAGGATGCCCGCGGGCCGCACAGCCTGGAAGGCTGTGTTCCAATTTGTCGGATGGCTTCCACTCCCCACGAGTTTCTCGCACGCCTGGCATTCGATGGACTGCGCCAGCGCTACGGCGAAAATGCAGCGCGCCACGAGGCACAGCTCCGCGAGGAACTCGGGATCATTGCCGAAGTCGGCTACGAGGAATACTTCCTCACGACGTGGGACATTTTGCAGGAATGCCGGCGGCGCGGCATCGCGTGGATCACGCGCGGGAGCGCCGCGGATTCGCTCGTCTGCTACTGCCTCGGCATCTCCGGCGTCTGCCCGATCCGCTTCGAGTTGTATTTCCGCCGCTTCCTGAACCGCGAGCGCATGGCGCTGAACAAGCTGCCGGACATAGACGTGGATTTTGCGCACGACCGGAAGGACGACGTGGTGGATTTGATCTTCGAGCGCTACGGCCCCGAGCACGCGGCGATCGTCGGCGGCTTCAACACCTATCAGGGCCGCTCCGCCGTGGCCGACATCGCGAAGGTGCTCGGCGCTTCGGAATTCCAAATCCGCCGGCTCACCGAGCACATCCCGCACACGAGCGCCGCGCACATCGCGGAGGCCGTGGCCCAGCGTCAGGAATGCCGCGAATCGCCGTGGGGCGAGGAGCCCTACAAGACCGCGCTGGAGATGGCCGCGTTCCTCGACGGCTTCCCGCGTCACGCAAAAATGCACCCGTGCGGCGTCGTGCTCTCGCGCGATCCCATCGTGTCGCTCACGCCCACATTCACGAGCGCGAAAGGCTACGCGACCACGCATTTCGACATGGATGCCGTCGAGGCCGTGGGGCTGGTGAAAATGGACATCCTCGCGCAAGGCGGCCTCGCCGTGATCCGCGACGCACTCGCGCTGTTGGGCGAGCGAGGCATCACACCCGATCTCGAAAATCTCGCGCCGTGGGACGACGCGCAAATCTGGCAGATGATCGCCAGCGGCAATGCGCGCGGCGTGCATCACATCGAAAGCCCCGCGATGATCAGCCTCGCCCGGATGTGCAACGTGCGGGACATTGACTGCCTCATCGCCATCGTCTCCGTGATCCGCCCCGGTGCGGCGAACAGCTCGAAGAAAGCGCAATTCGCCCGCCGCGCGCAGGGACTTGAGCCGGTCGAATACGCGCACCCTTCGCTGGAGCCGGCCATGCGCACGACCTTCGGTGTCGTCGCCTACGAGGAGCACATCCTCCAGATCTGCGAGGCATTTGCCGGCCTGCCCGCGGGCCGCGCGGATGTGCTGCGCCGCGCACTCGTGAAGGAAAAGACCGCCGTCATCGAGGAAATCGAACGCGAGTTCATCGCATCCGCGCGCGCGCTCGGTCGCACCGATGAGGAAATCGCGCGCGTGTGGGAACTGGTCGCGAGCTTTCAGGGCTACGCCTTCTGCCGCGCGCACAGCACGGCCTACGGCGTCGAGGCTTACCAGGGCGCGTGGCTGAAGCGCTACCACCCGGCGGAGTTCCTCGCGTGCGTGCTCAGCAACGGCAAAGGCTTCTACTCCACGCTCGCCTACACGCTCGAATGTCGGCGGCTCGGCATCGGTTTTCTCCCGCCGGATGTGAATGCCTCGCGTTGGGATTTTGTGCCCGAGAACAAATCCATCCGCGTGCCCCTGCGCCGCATCAAGGGGCTCACCACCGCCACCCTCGACCGCTACCGTGCGGAGCGCGCCCGCGCCCCCTTCGCCTCGCTGCGCGACTTCTTCCAACGCACCGGCCCCACCGCCGGCGAGATGCTCAGCCTGATCCGCACCGGCGCGTTCGACAGCTTCGGCGAACCGCGCACCGCGCAGTTCTGGCAGTTGCAATACCTCGCGCAGTGGCCGCGCGCGCAGGGCTTCCTTTTTCGCTCCGCGGAAAACTCCCCGCTCCCGCCCGTCCCGCTCGCCGAGCCCGATCGCGCGCAGCGGCTCCGCGAGGAAATGGAACTGCTCGGCTTCACCGTCAGCGGGCATCCGCTCGACCAGTTCGGCGGCATCCCGTGGGCCAGCTACTGCCCCATCCGCGACCTCGTCCGCTACGCCGGCCAGCGCGTCACGACATGCGGGCTCATCATCGCCGACCGCTCGCATCATCAGGTCACCGGCGACCGGATGAAATTCATCACCATCTGCGACCACACCGGCATCATCGAGTGCGAGATTTTCGCCGCCACCTACCGCCGCTTCGGCCTGGCCACCGTCCAGTTCGCCGTCGTCGAGATCGAGGCCACCGTCACACCTTTCGACAACGCCCTCGGCTGCACCCTCGACGTGCAGCGCGTGGGCAAACCACGCGGCTGGCGCGCACACGGTCAGGCCTGAGGCAGCAGCCTTCCGCTTCCCCGGAGATTGGCCGTGAGTGTTGGCAACCCAACGCGTGTCATCCTGAGGAATCGAAAAAAAGCTCTGCCAAAGCGGAGCGGACAGCCATGCTCCGAAACAACTCGATGAGCGCATTCATTTCATTGCGACCGAAGATCCCCCGGAAATTCCCCTCCCGGCCGCGCGCGGAACTCCCCACTCATCCTTCTTCATTCGTATTTCATCCTTCCTCCACCCCCCTCACTCCCCGACGCCCGTCCCCGCTCTGAGCGTTTCCGGTGCGGCGGGCGCGAAAGCAATTTCCTTGCAGGAACTGCCACAGCCAGCGGCGGAGCGCAGAGCGAAGCGCTGGAATGTCCCTTGCCGGTCGAACGCGCCCGGCGTATCTTGGCGATTCTCCGGCTGGCGGTGCCCGTTGGTCGGATGAAAACGGAATCCTCGCCATGAAAAACACGATTTGCACGCTGCTCGCCGTAGTTCTCATCGCTGCACCTGCTACGCTATTCTCCCAAGTCGCGGGGAGCCTCGATCCGGCGTTCAATCCCAACGTGGACGGGGACTACGTCCTCGCGACTGCGGTGCAGCCGGATGGGAAGATTCTGGTCGGGGGCCGTTTCTTCTACGTGGGCGATCAGCCGCGGAACAATATTGCTCGGCTCAATTCGGATGGCAGTGTGGAGAGTTTGGGAACTTTCAATCCCGGAGCTGGCACCAACGGCCCGGTCAACAGCGTGGTGGTGCAGGCAGATGGGAAGATTCTGATCGGGGGCAACTTCAACAGCGTGGACGGCCAGCCGCGCAACGGAATCGCTCGGCTCAATGCGGACGGCAGTCTGGAGAGCACGACCACCTTCAATGCAGGTGCCGGCACGGGCAGCCTGATTAGGAGCGTGGCGGTGCAGGCGGACGGGAAGATCCTGCTCGGGGGCTACTTCACCAGCATGGACGGCCAGCCGCGCAACCGCATCGCCCGGCTCAATGCGAATGGTTCCGTGGAGAGCACCACCACTTTCAATCCCGGAATCGGTGTTGACGGTCACGTCTATAGCGTGGCCGTGCAGGCGGACGGAAAGATTTTGCTCGGGGGCCAATTCACCAATGTGGATAACCATACGCGCAATTGTATCGCACGGCTCAATGCAGACGGCACTGTCGAAGACACAAGCACCTTCAATTCGGGCACCGGCGTGAACAGCGGTAGCGTCGTCTTTAGCGTGGCGGTGCAGCCGGACGGGAAGATTCTGCTTTGCGGGGCATTCAGCAGCGTGGACGGCCAACCGAGACACTTCATCGCCCGGCTCAATTCGGATGGCACCCTGCAAGGTACAAGCGGCTTCAATCCCGACACTGGCGCGAGCGATGTGATTTCTTGCGTGGCGCTACAAGCGGACGGGAAGATTCTGTGCGGAGGCCAGTTCACCAGCATGAACGACCAGGAGCGCAACTATATCGCACGACTCAATGCGAACGGTGCCGTGGAGAGCACGGTCACTTTCAATCCTGGCACCGGCGCGGACTACATCGTCCGTAGCGTAGGGTTGCAAGCGAACGGGAAGATTCTGCTCGGAGGATCTTTCATCAGCGTGAACGGTACGACGCGCAACCATATCGCCCGGCTCACCAACCGTGCGACCACCCAGACCCTCGCAGTCCCCAACAGCGCGCGAGTGTTGTGGCGGCGCAGCGGGAGCGCGCCGGAAATCGAGCAAGTGACGCTTGATCTCTCTACCGACGGCGGCGCGAACTGGAACCTGCTCGGCGCAGGGACGCGCATTGCGGGCGGCTGGGAACTCACTGGCTTGAGCCTGCCCGTCACCGGCTCGATCCGCGCTCGTGGCCGCACAGGCGGCGGCTTGGTCGAGCAGATCGCCGCCTTTGGTCCGCCACTTCTTACGCTTTCCGTTCCAAAGGCTGGTGGGAAGGCGTCAGGAAGTGTGGTCGTGTTCAGCGGGTTGGTGCCGGACAGCGCGAGAGTGGCCCGCGTGGAAGTGGCGCTGAATGGCGGGGCGCAACAACTGGTGACGGTGGATTCCGGGACAGGAATCTGGACGTTTTCGACGCTGCCAGAAAACGGTGTAAACACGGTCGTGGTGACAGCTTTCAACGCGAACGGCGATGTCGTTGCGCAGATCACCCGGACGTTCACCTTCGTGCATCTGCGCCCGCAATTTTCCGGGAGCTACAACGGGCTGCTGGAGGCAACGGTGGCTTCGCCGACGCCGATGGATCACGAAGGGCTGGTCGCAATCACGGTGCTCTCGACCGGGAGATTCACAGGGAAGGTGACGCTGAGTGGGACGACATTCCCCATCGCGGGCATCCTGCTCAATGACGGCAGCGCGCGCTTTGGCAAAACGCTGACGGCGACGGTGGAACTGATCAAAAGGGCGAAGCCGGTGAACATCTCGCTCGGCCATCTCTCGCTCACGCTGGACACCGCTCCCGGCGCGGAGCGCATCGCCGGCACGCTGACGCAGGGCGCCGCTACGGTGGCGACGCTCGCACACGCGGATCGCGCGCTTTACACCGCGAAGAAAAACCCGGTCGCGCCATTGATGAACGTGCCCGCGACGCTGTCCGACCCGCTCGGAAACAAGGGCAAATACACAGCCCTCTTTCGCGCAGGCGTCGCGCCGAACAACGGCGTGGCGGCGGATGGTTTCCCGCAGGGTCACGGCTGGGCGAAGATGACGATTGCCGCGACCGGCAGAGTCACCATCGTCGGCAAACTGGCTGACGGCTCACCGGTGAGCTACGGCAACGCGCTCTCGAAAACGAACGAGTTGCCCGTCTTTGTGCCGCTGTATGCGAGGAAAGGCTTTGTGGCTGGCCGTGTCGCCTTCGACCCATCGCAGCCGCAGACGGATGCAAGCGATGCCGGGATGAAGTGGTTCAAACCGGCGAACGCAAAGGACAGGCTCTACCCCGATGGTTGGCCGGGCGGGATCACGACGGATTTCGCGGCGTCGAAGCTCGTGCTGCCGACGAAGGCGAGCGTGGCAAATCCAGCGCCGCTCTACCTTCTCGGAACGCACAGCATCCTCGGTCTCGTCGGTGCGCCCACGCCTGCGGACATCACGCTGACGCTGGCCGACGGCGGCACGCCGGGCTTTTCCAACGAGGCGACTGCGGATGCGAAAAGCAAAGTAATCATCGGTGCCGCGAGCGCGGGCGCGACAGCCGCGCCGAAGCTCAAAACGACGCTCGCCGCCGGTACTGGTGCGCTGACGGGGAGCTTCACACATCCGGGCAATAATAAGGCGGCGGCGTTCAGCGGTGTGGTCTTTCAAAAGACGCACACTGCGGGCGGATTCTTCCTGTACTTCCCGCCGAAACCGCCCGACCTTCCCGCGCCGAGCGGTCACAGCAGAAGTGTGAGCATTGCGCGGAATCCGTAGCTTGAACAAACCCCTCACTCCCCAACGCGGATCCCCGGTCTGACCGTTTCCGGTGCGGCGGACGCGAAAGCAAATTCCTAGCAGCAAGCTGTTGAGCTTGAGGATGGCGGGAGGGAAATGGCAGGGAGCTACTAATTTAAACTAAAGTAGTATTTCATTGCAATAAGCCGACGAACTACTAATTTGACTCCGATTAGTAAAAGATTGCCATTTCACTCATGCGCATCCCGCAAACTCCACCAAAACTGAACGACCTGATAACCGAGGTGCAGAATGCCGACCGGATGGGGGAAATATTCGCCCTCATGCAGAAGGAACAGACGCAGCGGCACTACTTACACTGGGACAAACTGCGGCGGTATTCGCCACCGTCGGGGATCAGCCACCGGGAGTGGTGGATGGCGGTGAAACTGTCGCGCGGGGGAAAACCCATCGGGCTGGAGGACAAGACCGGGCGTGTGTTCCAATTCTCGGTGCCAGAACTGGTGATGGAGGAACTGCATCAGATCGACCTCGGTTCAGGCGGGTTGGTGAGTGTGCCGGAGCCGATCACGAATCCCCAAACGCGGGACCGTTATCTGATCAGTTCGCTGATGGAGGAAGCGATTACATCGAGCCAACTCGAGGGCGCAGTGACCACGCGGGAAGTGGCCAAGGAGATGATCCGCGCGGGCCGGAAGCCGCGGGATACGAGCGAGCAGATGATCCTGAACAACTTCGTGACGATGCAGCGCATCCGGGCGCTAAAGTCGTCACCGCTTTCGCCGGAGTTGGTGTTTCAGGTTCATCGGCTGATGACGGAGAACACGCTGGACGACCCGACGGCGGCGGGCCGGTTTCGCAGGGCGGATGAGAAGCGTGTGGTGGGTGATGATTTCGGAACGGTCTTTCACGACCCGCCGACAGCGGAGGAACTCCCGGCCCGGCTGGATGCGATGTGCGCTTTTGCCAATGCACAGACGCCGGACTTTTTCATTCACCCGGCGGTGCGGGCTATCCTGCTGCACTTCTGGCTGGCATATGACCATCCCTTTGTGGACGGGAACGGACGGACAGCGCGTGCGCTTTTCTACTGGGCGATGTTGCACAGCGGTTACTGGCTGTTTGAGTTTATCTCGATCTCGAAAATCCTGCGGAAGGCGCCGATAAAATATGGGCGCTCCTTCCTCTACACGGAAACGGATGACAACGACCTCACTTACTTTTTGATCGCGCAGACGCAGGTGATCCGCCGGGCAGTCCGGGAACTGCATGAATACATCGCGCGAAGGACAAGCGAGATGCGAGAGGTGGAGTCGCACATGCGGTCGCTCGATCTTTTCAATCATCGGCAGGTGGAGGTGATCCGCCATGCGCTCAAGCATCCGGGCCAACGTTACACCATCGCAAGCCACCAAAAGAGCCACAACGTGGCGTATCAAACGGCGCGCACGGACTTACTTGACCTCGGCGCTCGCGGAGTTCTGGAGCATCGAAAGAAGGGAAAGCCGATCGTTTTCATCGCGCCTGCCGATTTGTCTGAGAAACTGGAGAAAGAAGCGCGCGCGTGAGCAGAAGGAGGCGCTGCTTCGCGGAAGAGGCGGAAGGCGGAAGGGGTCACGGACGGAAGGGGCAGACGGAGAAGGGGTCGCAGAGAAGGGGTCCGCCACGACACCATTTTTCCAAACTCAATGGCCGCCTCCGCGACGCTCAATCGTCCCGTGCGGACGCGGAGCCGGCGTCGCCGCTGGGTGGAAGGCGTGGCTCGTTGCGGGATATTGGCTCCCGCCCTTTGCGTCGTCGCGAGTCGGCGGGTAAACTGCGGACTTGGCAGCCCTCTGAACGGATGGCACGTTCGCGCCGTGTCCACGCTGACTATTCCAATCCCGGATGAAGACCTCGCGTTCCTCCGCGCCTATTCGGCGGCGCAGGGGATTTCGGCAGAGGCGCTGCTGGCGCGACAGACCCCCTCACTCCCCGACGCCGATCCCCGTTCTGATCGTCCCCGGTGCGGCGGACGCGAAAGCAAATTCCTAGCAGCCCGGAGCCTTTCAGCGATGAGGGAGCCGGGAACTTGAGGCCCCGGCGGTTCCACATAGCCCCTCATCTTATCCATGAAACATACTCTTCACGCCATCATCCTGGGATTCAGCATTTGCGCCACCGCGTCCGCCGCGGATTTTACCACGGAGATGCTCGATGCCACCTTCAAGATCTACGATTCCGCGGTGACAGGCACTTGTTTCCTTGTCCGCCGCGAACCACCGGATGCCGCGCTTTATCTCGTGACGGCAGCGCACATGCTCAAAGGAACCAAGGCCGACAAAGCCACGGTCGTCCTGCGCGAAAAGCTCGCCGACGGCACCTATAAACGCCGCGAGCATCCGGTCGTCATCCGCCGCGATGGCAAGCAGCTCTGGGTGCGCCATGCGAAGGACGATGTCGCCGTGTTGCGGCTCACCGAAGCGCCTCCGGTGCCCGTCGGCACCCTGCCCATCAGCGCTCTCGCCAACGAAGCGCGCATGAAGGCTGCCGGGCTCCGGATATGCAGCCCATTTTTCGTCTTCACGTATCCAAAGACCTTCGAGGCGAACAGCGCGGGATTTCCCGTCGCCCGGCAGGGAATCATCTCCAGCTTCCCATTGGGACCGACTGCAAAAAAACACACCTTCCTCGGGGATTTCACCGCGTTCGGCGGGGACAGCGGCGGCCCCGCATTCGTCCCCGCCGCGGACGGGAACCCGATGCTGATCGGCATGGTGATCGCGCAGTTCCGCCACGATGAGCAGGTGAAGACGGAGTATGAGGAACGCTCGATCCATTATCCGCTTGGCCTGGGCGAAGTGCTCCACGCGCAATTCGTCCGCGAAACGATCGAAGAAGCCGCAAAACCAGAACCCGCGACGGCGAGCCCGAAGTAGGCGGCAAGGTTTTCAGTGGGGCGATCAGCCAGGCGCGAGGACTTCGCGGAGGCCGCGATCGAGGGCTTCGACGGCGTGTTCGATTTGCGCGGGTGTGGCGCAGAGGGGAAGCATGAGGATGAGGATGTCGCCGATGTTGCGCGTCAGCAGGCCGTGGTGTCGCGCGGCCTGGCAGACACGGGCGCCGGTGCGATTTTCCGCGGGAAGCGGGGTGCGCGTGTCGAAGTCGGCAACCAGTTCGATGGCGCAGATCTGGCCGGTGATGCGCACGTCGCCGACGTTCGGGTGCTGCCAGAATCGCCGGGCGGCGGCGGTGAGGGCGAGGTTGTGGTTTGCGCGGTGGGCCTCGTCGTGGGCGGTGTGCAGGAGTGCGAGGCTGGCGCGGGCGGCGGCGCAGCCGAGCTGGTTTCCGCTGTAGCTGTGGCCGTGGAAAAATGTGGTGGAGTCGAACGCGTGGAAGATTTCCTCGCTGGCGATCGTGGCGGCGAGCGGGAGGTAGCCGCCGGTGATTCCTTTGCCGAGCGCGACGATGTCGGGTGTGACGTGGTCGCGCTGGCAGGCGAAGAGCGGGCCGGTGCGTCCAAAGCCGGTGAGGACTTCATCGAGCATGAGCCAGACGCCGCGCTCGCGGCACATGTGCGCGACGCGCGGGAGGTATTCGGGCGGGTGCATGGCCATTCCCGCGGCACCCTGGATGTGCGGTTCGAGGACGACGGCGCTGGCGGTGTCGCCCGCGGCGTCGAGCGCGCGTTCCATTTCGCCGATGCATTCCATTTTGCACTGCCGGGTGAGGCGCGCATCGCTGCCGCGCATGGGCCGGGCGTTGTTGAACGGGCAGCGGTAGCAGGCGGGGGACATGACTTCGCGGGATTCAAACAAGAGCCCGCGATACGCGCTGTGAAAGACGCTGCTGTGCCCGAGGCTCATCGCGCCGACGGTGTCGCCGTGGTAGCCGCGCGCGAGGGAGAGATAGACGGTGCGCCGGCTCTCGCCGCGTTCGCACCGGGCTTGGTGGATCATTTTCAGGCCGGCCTCGATGGCGGTGCTGCCGTCGTCGGAGAAAAAGACGCGCCAGCCGCGCTGGTCGTCGCCCTGGGTGAATGCGCGGATGAGTTCCCGCGCGTAGGACGCGGCGGTGTCATTGCCGGCACCGAGAAATGATGTGTGTGCGACGCGATCGAGCTGTGCGCGGATGGCGGCGTCCATCTCCGGCTGGCGGTGGCCGTGGACGTTGGTCCAAATGGATGCGTTGCCGTCGAGGTACTCGCGCCCGCTTTCATCGCGAAGAATCGCGCCATCCGCCTCGATGATGATGAGCGGCTCGCCGGCGCACCATTCGCGCATCTGCGTGAACGGGTGCCACACAAAGCGGCGGTCGTCGTCGCTCGCCTGGCTCATGGGGGCTAAGGCGCGGCGGTGGCTTGCAGCTCGGGCCAGACGATGCGCGCGGCCCAGTCGCCGAACCGCTCGCCGCCGATGCGGGTGGATTTCCACCTGTCGAAAAGCGCGCGCAATTCTGCATCCATCTCCGTGTCCTTCATCGTTTCGCGATAGACACGGTTGAGGCGGGTGCTGCTTTCGTTGCCGCCCACCCACACCTGGTAACGGCCGGGTGCTTTGCCGACGAAGCCAAGCTCCGCGGCATACGGCCGCGCGCATCCGTTCGGGCAGCCGGTCATGCGGATGACGATCTCCTCGTCGCGCATTCCGATTTCACCGAGGATGGCCTCGATGCGGTCAATCAAGCCGGGCAGATACCGCTCGCTCTCGGCGAGGGAAAGTCCGCACGTCGGGAGCGCGGGACACGCCATGCTCGCGCGGCGGATCACGGTGCCCTGGTTTTCCACGGGCACGCCGTGTTCGGCGAGGAGGGCGGTGACGGCGTCCTTTTGGTCAGCGGGGATGTTGGCGAGGATGATGTTCTGCGAAGGCGTGAGGCGCACCTCCATGCGGAACTTCTCCACCGTGGCGCGAAGTGCCGATTTCAGGCGATAGCCATCAGTGTCCTTGATGCGCCCTGTGAGGACGAAGAGGCAGAGAAACAAGCGCCCGTCGGCCTGCCGGTGCCAGCCAAACGGATCGCCCTGTTTTGTGAAGACAGCCTCGCGCGCCGGATCGAATTTGAAGCCCGTGCGCTGCTCCAGTTCCCCGCGGAACCACGCGACGCCTTTTTCCTCGATCACATACTTGAGCCGCGCGTGCTTGCGATCCGTGCGATCGCCAAAGTCCCGGTGGATCGTGAGCACCGCGCGGGCAATGCTGATGAGTTGTTCGGGTTTGAAGAACCCGATGAGATCCGCCAGGCGCGGGAATGTCATCGTGTTGCCGTGGCTGCGGCCGAGTCCGCCGCCGGCGGTGAGGTTGTATCCCTCAAGGTTGCCGTCGGCGTCGGTGATCGCGGTGAAACCAAGGTCGTTTGTGAGAAGGTCCACGTCGTTCACCGGCGCGATTGCGAATGCGATTTTGAATTTCCGCGGCAGATATGTCGCGCCGTAGAGCGGATCCACAAAGCTCTTGTTCGATTCGTCCTCGAGGTTCAGCTGCACCCCCTCGACCCAGATCGAGTGGTAAGCCTTCGTCTTCGGCAGCAAGGCCTCGCTCACGCGGCGCGCATCGTCATTCACGCGCAGGGCGAGCGTGCTCGTGACGGGGGCGGCGGGCGCCATCACGTTGCGGTTCACATCGCCGCATGCGGCAAGTGTGTCCATCATCGCCTCATTGATGCGCTTCATCAGCGGCCCGAGGCCCTTCATCACCACGCCGTGAAATTGGAAGCTCTGGCGCGAGGTGATGCGCAGCGTGTTGTTGCCGTACTCGGTCGCGAGCCGGTCGTAAGTGAGGTAGCCGTCGGGCGCGAGCACTCCTCCCGGGATGCGTCCGCGGATCATGAACATGTACTTTTTTCCCGCCTTCCGCAGGTCGCGATCGTCCTGCTGGTAGATGCCGTGAAATTTCAGGAACTGCGTGTCGTCATCGCTGAAACGATCCGCGACCGGATCACTCATCGTCGCCGCGACGTTGCCCGCAAGCGTAGGGATGGCGGTTTTGAGTTCCTCGTTGTGGGTAACTTTTTTGGCGGCGGATGCGGCGGTTTCTGTGCTCATTGACTTGGCTAAAGTTGGACTGCTCGTGGCGAAAAATGGATCCCTGGACAAACCAAGGCGCCTCTGTCGGCGGTGGCCTTGGCGTGGGAGAATGCCGCTCACTTATCAGATTGCAAGGAACAATTCACGAAATTGTCTATCGGATAAATAGGATTTACTCACCTGCCAATTTTCCGTCCGGGCTTCGTGCGTTCGGTTTCCTGACGCGGGCCTGTCGCATTCACTCATCGTCTCACGCAGCCTCGCCATCTCCCAAGTCACGGAAATCCCCACCACCTCCCGCTTCACACGCCTCCACATTTCACACAACTCCCGTCACTCATTCGTTCCGCGAGCGCCACGCCACCACTTTCCCCTCGCCGCGCGAAAAACCCCTCCGTAATTTCCCACTCAATGAGAAGCATGACGGGATACGGACGCGGGCAAAGCGTCCACAACGGCGCGAAGTTCACCGTGGAACTCAACTCGGTGAACCGCAAACAGAACGACGTGGTCGTGAGTCTCCCGCGCGAACTCGCCGAGCTCGAGCCTCGTGTCCGCGACGCCATCAACTCCGAAGTCTCCCGCGGTCGCATGACCGTCGTCATCGCCTACCACGTCGGCGCGAGCACGCCGCAGACACTCGCCCTTGATCGCGGCCTCGCGCGCACCTACGTGCATGCGATGAAGGCGCTCCAAAAAGAACTCGGCGTCGGCGGAGAAATCACCATCGAGACGATCCTGCGCTCGCCCGGAGTCCTCAAGGCCCCCGAGGAGCAAGTCTCCCCGGAAACCGCATGGCGCCATGTTGAAGCAGCCCTCAAAGACGCTCTCGCCGACCTCGTCCAGATGCGCGAAGCCGAGGGCCGCCATCTCGCAAAGGATCTCGGAAAACGCCTCAAGCTTGTCCGTGATGCCGTAAAACAAATCCGCAAACACCTTCCCGGAGTCGTGGCCCGCTACCGCGAATCCCTCCACGAACGCATCACCCGCGCGGGCCTCAGCGTCCCTTTGGACGACGACCGTCTGCTCAAGGAACTGGTCATCTTCGCCGACAAAAGCGACGTCACCGAGGAACTCACCCGCCTCGAGAGTCACTTCGACCAATTCGCCGCGCATCTCAAAAAACGCGAAGCCGTCGGCCGCACGCTGGAATTCATGTGCCAGGAAATCGCCCGCGAGTTCAACACACTCGGCGCGAAAGCCAACGACATCGCAATCTCCCAGCTCGTGGTGACCTGCAAGGCCGAGATGGAAAAAGTCCGCGAACAGATCCAAAACATCGAATGACCCGCCACGGCATTCTTTTCGTCATCTCGGCACCAAGCGGCGGAGGCAAAAGCACTCTGCTCCGCTCCCTCTCCAGCACGAGGGACTTCATCTATTCCGTCTCCTGCACCACACGGACGCCGCGCCCCGGCGAAGCGGATGGGAAGGACTACCACTTCCTCAGTGCCGCCGAGTTCGACAAGCGCCTCGCCAACGACGAATTCCTTGAGCACGCAAGCGTCCACGGCAACCGCTACGGCACCCTCCGCGACCCCGTCCTCACCAACCTCGCCTCCGGGCAGGACGTTCTCATAGACGTGGACATCCAGGGGGCCGCGCAGATCCGCGCCAACACCGGCCAGCGCCTTCCCGGTGCCGACTGGCACCTCGCCGAGGCGCTTGTGGACATCTTTCTCATGCCCCCGAGCATGGCCGAACTCGAGCGCCGCCTCCGCACCCGCGCCACGGAAAATCCCAAACAACTCGCCCTCCGCCTGAAAAATGCCCGCACGGAAATGTCCCACTGGCGCCACTATCGTTACACCATTACGAGCGGCACCCCGGTCGAGGACTTCGAGCGTTTCCGCGCCATCATGCAGGCCGAGCGGATGAGAAGCTCCCGTCTCACCAACGAATTTTAAAATGAGCACACCTGTCATCATCCTCGGCATCACCGGCAGCATCGCGGCATACAAGGCCGCCGATCTCGCGGGCAAACTCGTGAAGGCCGGCGCCGAAGTCCATGTCGTGATGACTGCGCACGCGGCGGATTTCATCACGCCGCTCACGATGCAGACACTCTCGCGCAATCCAGTCGTCACTGGCGCGCACGACGCGCAAAACGGATGGAAACCCGGGCACATCGAACTTGCCGATCGTGCAAACCTCCTCCTCATCGCGCCGGCGACTGCGAACGTGATCGCGGAACTCGCGCACGGACTTGCAGCACATCCGCTCACGGAAATCGCGCTCGCAACCCTCGCACCCGTTCTCATCGCACCCGCGATGAACGGCAAGATGTGGAAGCACGCCGCCACGCAGGCGAACGTCGCGGCGCTGAAATCCCGCGGCGTGGAATTCATCGGCCCCGACGAAGGCCAGCTCGCGTGCGGGTACGAGGGACTTGGACGGCTCGCGGACATCGAGGCGATCGCCGCGCGCGCGCTGGTCATCGTGAAAAAATAGCGCGCGAATTCTCCGACGCGGAAGTTCAGCGCACGAAAAACGCCCGCTCAACGCACGGCTTGCGAAATATTTTTTGCGGAAATTTCCGGCGCCCATCCGCATCGCACCCCCGACTCCCGCCTCCGCGCCAGCCCGCATAAACTCTAAGCCCGCGAGCGATGGAAGTTTCCAGCACGCGCAAACTTTTTCCGGCAACCGCAAAATGTAGTGGTGAGCAACGGAAGAAATTTGTTGACGCATCTACCGGTTGTGACTACCCACCACGCCGTCCTGATGTTCTCACATACATCGCCATCAAGCCTCCCAAGAAAATTTATCCGAATCCGCCTCTGCGGAAAGAAAGGGGGTGTCGCGTAATGGCCGCAAAAAAGAAAGCCGCAAAGAAAGCTGCTCCTAAAAAGAAAGCAGCAGCAAAGAAGAAGAAATAAGGCAATAGCCTTACAACCATCCATGGGGGGCGGATCATTGGTCCGCCTCCCATTTCGTTTCCCCGCATTTCACCTCCGGCCTGCCACCACCATACTGATGAAACGCCGGGAAGGACTACGAACCGCGCGGTTGATTTTGTGCCGGAGGCACGACGGAAATTAGCCGGTGGCGTAAGCCACCGGAACAGCCATGGAAACGAAACCCGCCCTGGAAGGGCGGCGGATCCAGCGCCCCTGCCGGGGCGCGATTCGTGTGGACGAAGATCCGGTGGCTTACGCC